>JABXIM010000078.1 GCA_013373085.1 Oceanospirillaceae bacterium
CCGCGCCGACGAAGCCCTGCAACTGGCACGGGAGCTGGACATTCCCTACGTGACCACGTACGGGCTGGTCCTGGTCGCGGCGGTGACCTGGATCCCTGAGTCTGCCGACCTCTTTGGCGCGTCCCGCCCGTCAACCGAACGCCTCGTCGAAGCCGAGCGTTCCGGCCAGGATGGCAGTCTCCTCGCGTATGTTCATGGGTTTTCCTTCGTCTGCATTACGAATAATTGATGGCCGCAGACAGCCGACATACTTGTTAATGCCCGGAAACGATAAGCGCTGAGGCTTTGGACATGCCGCTGGCGTCCCGGGACCCCGTGCCGCTGGAAGGTGTCGGATTCGAAGCGGATACCTGAGCTCCGTCCCTCACAAGCCGCGACTCTGCTCGGCTTCCTTTACTATCCAGGCACGAAAGAGCTCGGCGTGCGGGTGCAGGTACTGATGCTCGGGATAGGTCAGGAAAAAGGCTTCCTGCGTCTCGAGTTGTTGGGGGAAGGGTGCTATCAGGCGCCCGCTGGCCAGCATGCCTGACACCATGGAGGTGCGTCCTAATGCGACGCCGTGTCCCAGCGCCGCCATTTCCAGCGCTGAAATCAGGGTATCGAACTGGATGCCCTGCGATGTTTCCAGATCCGCAAACCCGGTTTGGGCCAGCCAGTAGCTCCAGCCCTCCTGATAGCCCATTACATGGAGCAGCGTCAGGTCGGCAAGTTCCGCGGGTGTTTCGGGCGGCCGGCGGCTGCCCAAAAGCATCGGGCTGCACACGGGTACCAGCTTGTCCCAGGTCAGACGTTCTGCCGTCAAGCCGGGCCAGCTACCCAGGCCGTGACGGATTTCGAGGTCGGCATCCCATTTGCGTTCATCGACCCATATATTGCTCGCAATATTCAGCCTGACTTCGGGGTACAAGGCGCGGAAACGCTCCAGCCGAGGTGCCAGCCAAAGGGTAAAAAATACCAGATTGAACCTTATGGTCAGCGCTTTGGTGGCACCCTGGCCGAAGAGCTCGTCGGTTGCCGCTGCCAGGTTGACGATGGAATCCCGAACCGGCGGTAGGTAAGCCTTGCCGGCGTCTGTCAGTTCAAGTCCACGGGGAAGACGCTTGAAAAGCGTGGTTCCCAGCTGGGTCTCCAGGCCCTTGATCTGCTGACTGATGGCCGCTTGCGTCAGATTGAGTTCCGATGCTGCCTGGGTGAAATTGAGATGCCGGGCGGAGGCTTCAAAGGATCTCAGCCAGTTGAGAGGGGGCAACCGCTTCTTGTTCATGGTCGCTGCAAGTTCCGTGTGACGATTTTGGCTAGTGTCCTTGATCCTGGGGTGTAACACCATTACCGGATGGGCGTCGCAGGATCGGAGTAGCGGGGTCGCCGGTGATTTCCAATAAAGTCGCCCGTCCTTGCGGACGGGCGATGGTGTTGACGAGCGCTACTTCATCGTCGGCATCGAGAACTCGACCCCTTCGCGTACGCCGGCACTAGGCCAGCGCTGGGTAATGGTCTTGCGTCGCGTGTAGAAGCGTACGGCGTCCGGGCCATAGGCGTGAAGGTCGCCGAACAGCGAGCGCTTCCAGCCGCCGAAGCTGTGGTAGGCGACGGGTACCGGCAGCGGTACGTTGATCCCCACCATGCCCACCTGAATGTGGTCGCTGAAGTACCGCGCCGCCTCGCCGTCCCGGGTAAAGATGCAGGTGCCGTTGCCGTACTCGTGGGCGTTGATCAGCTCCATTGCCTGCTGCATGGTCTGGACACGAACCACCTGCAGCACCGGGCCGAAAATCTCTTCCCGGTAGCTGAGCATATCCGGAGTCACATTATCGATCAGGGTTCCGCCGACGAAAAAGCCGCTTTCGTAACCGTCTACCTGCGGATTACGGCCATCGACGACCACCTCGGCGCCTTGTTCCTCGGCACTGTTGATGTAACCCACAACCTTTTCCTGGTGTGCACGGGTAATCACCGGACCAAAGTCATTGCGGTTGTCCGTGTAGGCGCCAACCTTGAGACCTGCCATGGCTTCGCTCATTTTGCCAATCAGCGCATCGGCAGCGGCATCGCCGACCGCGACGGCCACCGACAGTGCCATACAGCGTTCGCCGGAAGAGCCGAAGGCGGCACCGAGCAGCTGATTGACGGCGTTGTCCATATCGGCATCGGGCATCACGATGGCGTGGTTCTTGGCGCCGCCCAGTGCCTGGCACCGCTTGCCGTTCGCGGTCGCGGTCGAGTAGATGTATTCGGCGATCGGGGTCGATCCGACAAAGCTGACAGCCTGGATGCGACCGTCGTGCAGCAGGGTATCGACCGCCTCCTTGTCGCCGTTGACGACGTTCATTACGCCGCTCGGCAGGCCTGCTTCCAGCAGAAGTTGCGCGATATAGAGGGTCGAGGACGGGTCCCGCTCGGAGGGCTTCAACACGAAGCAGTTGCCGCACACCAACGCCATCGGGAACATCCACAGCGGAACCATGGCCGGAAAGTTGAACGGTGTGATGCCGGCGACCACGCCCAGCGGCTGGAATTCGCTCCAGGAATCGATATTGGGACCGACATTGCGGCTATGTTCGCCTTTCAGCAGTTCCGGCGCGCCGCAGGCATATTCGACGTTTTCGATGCCCCGCTGCAACTCGCCCAGGGCGTCGTGGGAGATCTTGCCGTGTTCTTCACCGATCAGTGCCGCGATTTTTTCCGCATGCTCCTCCAGCAATTCCTTGAAGCGGAACATGACGCGTGCCCGCTTGATCGGCGGCGTATCGCGCCAGGCCGGGAATGCCGCCTGGGCGGCTGCAATGGCATCCTCTACGGTGCGCTTCGAAGCCAGGTCGACGGTCTTGGTAACTTCGCCGGTCGCCGGGTTGAAAACGTCCTGGCCACGGTTTCCTTCGATGACAACTTCACCATTGATCAGGTGTCCGATAGTGTTCATGCGTGTTTCCTCTTCTTTGATAGTCTGGAGCGACAATGACGTCGTACCAGTGGAAGGTGCAGTAAATGAGGTCAGTCCCAGAGAGCGCGGTAAATGTCGACCATCTCCTGCGCGCTGGGCACACGGGGGTTGTTTCCGGGCGACCCGGAAGCCAGGGCTTGTTCCGCCATCGCCGGCATCAGTTCGAAGTAGCGCTCGCGGGCGATACCGAACTGCGCCGGTGTCGGGACCTGCAATTCATCATTCAGGGCCCGGAGTTCCTCGAGTAATTTGCCGTTGGCCTCGTCGTCACTGTCGGTATGGTCGGCGACGCCCATGGCCCTGGCGCAATCGGCATAGCGCTTCGGCGCCGCGGGAATGGAAAACTCGGTCACTTTCGGGAGCAGCATGGCATTGGACAGGCCATGGGGCACGTGGAAGTTGGCACCGATGGGTCGGCTCATGCCATGCACCAGCGCCACCGAAGCGTTCGAAAAGGCGACACCCGCCAGTGTCGAGCCCAGCATCATTGCTTCCCGCGCCTGCTTGTCCTCCCCGTCGCGGTAGGCTCTGCGCAGATTGGGTGCCAACAGTTTCATCGCGGCCAGGGCCTGGGTATCGCTGTAAAGGTTGGCTTTCTGGCTGACGTAGGCTTCGATCGCATGGGTCAGCGCATCGATGCCGGTATCCGCGGTAATGCGCGCCGGTACGCTCAGGGTCAACTCGTAGTCGACCAGCGCAGCGACCGGCATAAAGCCGATACCCACACAGAGCATTTTCTCGTCGCTGGTTTCATCGGTAATGATGGTGAATCGGGTCACTTCGGACCCCGTGCCGGCCGTGGTCGGCACCGCGATGACCGGAAGCCCGCTTTCGAGCACGATGCGAGGGAATTTGTAGTCACGCATCTGGCCACCGTGCTTGGCCAATATCGCGATAGCTTTGGCGCTGTCGATGGGACTGCCGCCGCCCAACGCGATGATGCAGTCGTAGTCGCCGGCACGTGCCTGTTCGACGCCTGCCTGAATCGAATTGACGGTCGGTTCCGGAACGGTGGCATCGAAAATATCGGGGAAGATCATATGCTGTTCCAGGCGCTGCTGAATCCGTGCTGCATAGCCCAGCTCCACCATGACCTTGTCGGTGACGATCAGTGGACGTTTGCAGTCCAGGCTGGCCAGTACGTTGGGGATTTCCTGACTGGCGCCAGCGCCGACCTGCATGACACGCGGAAGTATGACTTGAGTAGACATGTCGACTCCTAATATTTTAGTAATTCGGGGACAGCGAGCCCCCTGGGCACAACAGGCCCAGCTAAGCGATTGGTTGTGGAGAAGGGGCCGCCCGGCTGGGGACAGAGGGGCGGCGCTATAGCTGCTTAAAGGTTCCCGCTCGCGGTAACCGGCGCCTTTGGCAGTTCGGCTTCAATTTCCTCGCACACGCGGGGCTGCTTGGAAGCGCTCACCGCGGTGCCCTGCAATGGCTCTGCACGCAGCGACTTGTACAGGCCGACGACGGCGAGGATGACGATAAAGGAGAAGGGCAATGCCGCAGCGATAGAGGCTGTTTGCAGAGCCTTTAGACCACCGGCAATGAGTAGCGCGGCGGCGACTGCACCGACGGCGAAACCCCAGAAGACGCGGTAGCGTGTGCGCGGGTGTTCGTCTCCCATGGCGATCAGCGTGCAGATGACCAGGGTGGCGGAGTCCGCCGAGGTCACGAAGTAGGTGATCAGCATCAGAGTGCAGATACCGGCCATCAGAAGCGTTACCGATTGGCCATTGCCCAGCAACTCCAGCGTTTTGAACAGGGCCATGGTCGTATCTTCGTTGACGGCTGCGACTACGCCGCCGCCTCCGAACAGCTCGATGTACATGGCTGCGTCGCCGAATATGGTGATCCACAAAGTGGCCAGCAGCGTCGGGGCAAGCAGCACGCCGGCTACGAACTCGCGTATGGTGCGTCCCTTGGAAATACGGGCGATGAAGATACCGCAGAAAGGCGCCCAAGCGATCCACCAGCCCCAGTAAAAAATGGTCCACCAGCCCTGCCACTGGCTTTCGGGATCCGGATCGACCCAAAGGCCCAGCTGCACCGCATGGGACATGTAGTCGCCAAGGTTGGTGAAAACGGCGCCGAGAACGTAGACCGTCGGGCCGAAGATGACGAACAGAACCAGGATGACAACCGTCAGTTGCATGTTCAGCTCACTGAGAATACGGATGCCCTTGTTCAAACCACTGAGGACCGATGCCGTCGCGAAAATGGACAGCAGCGCAATCAGACCCACCTGTGTTGCGGTGGATACTTCGATACCGAACAGGTAGGAGAGCCCGGCATTCATCTGCTGTGCACCCAGGCCGAGTGACGTTGCAATGCCGAAGACGGTGCCGAATACAGCCAGCAGGTCGGCTGCGTGCCCGATGGGACCGTAGATACGGTCGCCGAACAACGGATACAGGCTGGAACGGATCGAAAGCGGTAGACCCTTACGGTATGCAAAGTACGCCAGGGCCAGTCCGATTACCGCAAACAGAGCCCAACCGTGTAATCCCCAGTGGAAAATCGCCAAGCGCATGGCAACCTGGGCTGCCTCGCCCGTTTGCTGCTGTGCCTCCGAGATCAACGGATTGCCTTGAAAGTGATAAATCGGCTCCGCGATACTCCAGAACAGGATACCGATACCAATACCGGCACCGAACAGCATGGAGAACCAGGAGAAATAACTGAACTCCGGCCGGTCAGAATCCTGACCCAGGCGGATGTTTCCATAACGGCTGAATATAAGCCAGACGGCAAAAAACAGCATAAAGCTCATCAAGCCGATATAATACCAGCCCAGGTCCTTGGCGATGAAATTTTGCGCGGCATTATATATCGTACTGGCGTGTTCCGGATTCAGGATCGTAAAAAGAACGAATGCCAGAACCAGGATGCCGGAGCCGACTATCATTACCGGGTGCGCGCCGGCTAGAAGGCCTGAATCCGGAATTTCAAATTTATTATTTTTCATGATTTGAAACTTCCCGTTTTTTCGCGAATGACCAGCACCGAGCATTGAGCATGGCGCATGACTTTTTCTGCATTGGCGCCGATCAGGTAATCAGCCAATCCAGGGCGGTGCGACGCCATAATGATGAGATCGGCGTCTACCTCTTCCGCGATGCGAAGAATTTCAGTGTAGATACGTCCTTGCCCGACTCGTGCCTGGACGGCTAAGCCAGCGGGCACGCGTTCCGCGATCAGCTTTTCTAGACTCGCGAGGCCGTCGTCCCGCAAGCGGCGCTCCAAGCCGAGGGGTAGGTGATTGGCAATGGCGGGGATGTCTGCATTCGGAACCACAGTGACGATCGTCAGCTGTGCGTTATAACGTCTGGCATGGTCAATTGCAGCCGGCAGTGAACTGCGCCACGAATTCTCATGGGCAAGATCCAGCGGCAAAAGGATGCGTTTGTACTCGCTTTCCATTGGGCTGCTCCTATCGGTTATTTTTGTTTATTTAAGCCCGGGGCAGTGGCTATCGACTCTGGCCAACACCTCCCGAGTCAATTCCTGCAGCATTGTTACGAATCCAGTCGACACCGAAAAGCAATAAAAAACAGCCCTTAGACCTCAATTCATTTATGGCTCGAGAGGCTCCAATCTATGGTGACGCCTGGAGCGACCGATACCGGCTACACAGGCATAAATAAAACAGCCCCTCAGGGTTTTTTTTTATTGCTGGCGTAGTGGCAGCGGCGTTTCTAGACTCGATGCCTAGCGATAGCACTGAAACGTCTTCGATCCCGGTGCTTGAGGCGTTTTGAAGCCCGCAGAGCAGTAGTGAGTTCAATGAGCGAGTCCGTCCTTCACCCGGAAACGCGATCAACAGGAATTTATAAAAAATGACTAAAAACAATACATTACCTCTGAATGGCGTACGTGTGGTTGACTTCGGGCAGCAGATTGCCGGTCCGGCGGCCGCCATGGCGCTGGCGGACTTTGGCGCCACAGTGATTCATATTGATCCGCCGGGCGGACCGACCTGGAAACATCCGGCCAACGCCATCCTCAACAGAAACAAGATGAGCCTGGAGCTGGATCTAAAGAGCGATGAAGGACGGACGCAGGCGCTGGCACTGATCGAAAAAGCGGACATCGTGATCGAAAATTTTCGTCCCGACGTCATGAAACGCCTGGGAATAGACTTCAAGGCGCTACGCGCCGTCCGCCCGGAACTGATTACGCTGTCGATTCCCGGATTTGCCAGCAATGACAGCTTGCGTCGTGAATGGAAGGCGACCGAAGCCGTAGTGGCCGCAACCTGCGGCGGTTTCACCGATATGGGCTTCAACCGTGTGCTGATGGGGTTGAATCCCAGTTTCACTCCGCTGCCACTGGGCTCTTCCTACGCCACGGCGCTGTCTGCCGCATCGGCGGTGCTGGCGCTGCTGGAGCGGGAGAAAACCGGTCGAGGCGATCATATCGAGGTACCGGTAGCCGCCGCCATGATGGAGGGGCTTTCCTACAATTCCTACGTGATCGAAGGGCTGCCGGAGCGCTACAAGACCATGCGGGAGCACGAGATCGCATATCGCAAGGCCAACAACATCCCGCTGGATCTCTCGTACGAAGATCTGCAGGAATTTCTCGACCCCTTCTATCGCACCTACGAGTGCGCCGACGGCCGCATGTTCTACTGCGTTTGCCCGTCGCATCGCAATCACGCCAAGCGTGCATTGACGGTCTTGGGTATTTACGACGAACTGGTCGCCGAGGGTCTCCCGGAAGTGGCCGACCTGCACCTGCCGATCGACGAGTGGGATGGCGAGACCTCGATAGGCGTCTATCCGTTGCCGAAAAAATGGGCCGACATCATCGCCGTCAAGATGAAGAAAGCCTTCCTGACCAAGTCGTCCGACGAGTGGGGGCGCATCTTCGGTGAAGTGTCGATCCCCGGAGCGCCGCATCGCACCACCGAGGAATGGGTACGCGATGAACACACCAACGCAGCCGGACTGATCGTCGAGGTGGACACCCCCGACTACGGTGTCATGAAGCAGCCGGGCCCGATCGCCTGGCTCGAGAACGAAGCCGATGCGATGCTTAAGCCGCGTCCGTGCCGTCACGTCTGCTTTGACGTGGCGCTGGAGGAACTGACCCGGGTAGCCGCCGGGGAAATCGTCACCCGACCGACCGGAGACGAGATCCAGCCCGCATCGGGTAAAGGCTGGCTCGAAGGCCTGCGTGTGCTGGATCTGACCAATGTGATCGCGGGACCCCACTCGGCCGCTTTCCTGAGCCGCTTCGGGGCCGAGGTGGTCAAGCTGGACCCGGTCACACCGCTGTACGATCCGCTGATCGGCACGCTCTACACCTTCCAGTCGGGTGTCAACAAGCGCAGCGCGCTGGTCAACATCAGCACCGCTGAAGGGCGCGAGGTGTTCGATCGACTGGTGCGCTCGGTGGACCTGGTGGTCATGAATGCGCCTCAGCGGCAGATCGTTCAACTGGGACTGGATGAAGAAACCCTGAAGGCGATCAACCCCGACCTCCTGTTCTGTCGCCTGGACTGCCTGGGCGGACCGCGGACAGGGCCGAAGTCGGAGTACATCGGCTATGACGATATCATCCAGGCGATCAGCGGTATCATGATCCGCTTCGGCGGTGCGGAAACCCCGGAAGAGCATGCACACATTGGCACGCTGGACGTGAACTGCGGTTTTGCTGCCGGACTGGCAACGGGCGTGGCCCTGTACCACAAGCTGAAAACGGGTCAAAGCACCCGCGCCCGTACCTCGTTGTCCGCGGTCACCAACCTGCTGCAGCTTCCCTATGCGTTCGACTACGAGGGACGCCCGCCCTTCAACGAACCCTCAGGACGTGGGGTGCTGGGGTTCAACCCGCTCGCCCATTTTTACAGAACCGGCGACGGCTGGATCTATCTCGACTCCAATACAGCGGAAGTGGAGAAGCTGGCCCGTGTCGAAGGGCTGGAGCGGATCGGGCTGGTGGAGGATGTCGGGGCGTACCTGTCCGAGCAGTTTGCCAAGGCGCCGGCCGGGTTCTGGACCGACAAGCTGCGTGCCGAAGATATCGCGGTAGCGGTGCCGGAGTCGATCGAGCATCTGCGCCAGCAGAATAGCCGTCTGTCCGATGGCACGACCGGTATCGAACGTGGAAGTTTCGCCTTCACCATCTTCCCGGACCATCCGTGCGGTCACCGCGTTACCCAGATCGACCACTATGCGATCCGTCCTACCGAAGCGTCTATTCGGCCCTTGAAACCGACCGAGCGCACCGGTCATTCGACGCGGGAGATTCTGGCGGACGCCGGCTACGGCGAAGCCGAGATCGAGTCGATGATCGAGCGCGGAATCGCGGGGCTGGGCTGGGGCAGGGAGTACTTGCCCAGCTAACAGGCCAGTCGGGGCGTGGGCGATCGATCCCCGGCGACTGCTGAACCGCTCTTGTGTCCGGGTATGCCCGGAGGCAGGGGCGGCTTTTCAAACCAACTTCTCAGAGTATCGGAGAGTTAGAGATGTACGAGAATCCTTCCATCGTCCTAAGCCCCAGCATTCCGCCAGACATCGCGGACCGGCTTCGTCCTCTGGGGAGCCTCGGTGTGATGAAGTACAAAGTGGATGCTGGCGCACGTGTCTATGTTTGCAGCGAGAACGACCTCATCGATGCCGCGGCCATTAACCGCTTACCCGACACCTTGGGATTGATTGCGGTAGCCGGCATGACGACTCACTACATCGCGCTGGAAACGGCGAGGGCGCGCGGTATCAAGGTCAGCAATATCCCGAAGCATAGTCGAGACATTGCAACAAGCTTGAAAGCCAATATCACCGCATTCTTTGACCGGGGAATACCGCTCAATCCTGTATGACAACGCACCTGACTCAGCGAGCAGCATCAGCCTGGATGCGGTTTATCACCCTGTTTATCCGAACGGTATCGGCTTTAGACTACTTTGCAGAGTTACGCAATTTCATACTAGTGAAGCGCGGCCCGCTTCCCCTGCACTGGGTGGCGCCGCGATGGCTCGTCGCGACCTGTTCTCCATCGCCAACGGCTTTCTCTGGCTGGCGACGGTACCGGCCACCTCCGGGCTGGTCGCGCAGATGTTCGGCGTGCGCTACCTGGGCACGCTGTACGGCATCGTGTTCCTGAGCCATCAGCTCGGCTCCTTCGCCGGCGTCTGGATCGGCGGCTACCTCTACGACCACACGGGCAGCTACAGCCCGGTCTGGTGGGCGGCCGCGGCGAGGTGCACGACGAACACTCCGGCGTGGACGACGCACTGCGCTACCGCATGCTCTACATCAACTGGAGCCGATGCTTGCCGCGGCGGGCGAGATTGCCTACAGCCATGTTTAACAGCCCCGGTCGTAGGGCCGCCGGCCGGATCATCAAGGGGGCGGCCATACGCTGATCAACCGGTCCAGGGACTGCGACTTCTCGCCCGACGCCTGGCGCCACTGCGAACGGCGCCTGCCGGGGCAGGCACTCGCCCGCTACGGCGGCGGGGCCCTGCGTCGCGGCCTGCGGGCCTGGGACCGGTGAGAGGAGCGAGGACTGGCGCGCCAATGATTGCCCGGCCGCAGTGTGAACGGGCTATGCTTTTTAAAGATGGCTCCTTTATATCCGGCGACTGTACCGGTGGAGACCGTCGGCGCTAATCAGGCTCGAGGCTCCCCATGCGCTGTGCCGGCTGCGGATTCGAAAATCCCCTGGGCGCCAGGTTCTGCAACCAGTGTGGAGCCGCGCTCTCACTCAAGTGTCCCCGTTGCGGACATCAACTGAGAGCGGCCGCAAAGTTCTGCGACGAATGCGGCGCGCCGCTCGTCGGCACCCCTGTCGATAGCGCTGCACTGCAGCCCCTCGCGCCGATCCACTATACGCCCCAGCATCTGGCAGAACGGATCATCGCCGAACAGGCGGCGCTCAGGGCGCGTGGCGGCGTCGCCGGCGAGCGCAAGATCGTCACGGCGCTGTTCGCCGACATGGCCGGATCCACCGCGCTGATCCAGAACCTCGATCCGGAAGACGTCCGCAGCCTGATCGACCCGATATTGGCGTTGATGATGGAGGCGGTGCATCACTACGAGGGCTATGTTGCCAAGTCGCTGGGGGACGGCATCCTGGCGCTGTTCGGCGCCCCCATTGCCCACGAAGATCACCCCCAGCGCGCGCTCTATGCCGCCCTGCGCATGCAGGAAGCGATGCGTCGCTACGCCGACCGGGTGCGTCTGGAAAAGGAGATCCCGCTCCAGATCCGTGTCGGTGTCCACACCGGGGAAGTGGTGGTGCGCTCGATCCGCACCGAGGATCTGCGCACCGATTACGAACCCGTTGGCCAGTCCATTCACCTGGCATCGAGGATGGAGGGGCTGGCGACGCCGGGGTCCATCGTGGTCAGCGAGGCGACGCACCGGCTGGTCGAGGGGTATTTCGAGTTCAAGGCCCTCGGTGCCATCCCGGTCAAGGGGGTGGCCGAGCCGCTCAATGTCTACGAAGTCCTCGGCGGCGGCCCGCTGCGTACACGCCTGCAGGTGGCGGCCCGGCGCGGCCTGGCGCCTTTCGTCGGCCGCCGGCACGAACTCGGGTTACTTGCCGATGCGCTGGCGCGGGCACAGGAGGGACACGGCCAGGTGCTGGGCGTGGTGGGGGAGCCGGGGGTCGGAAAGTCGCGGCTGTTTTACGAGTTCAAACCGAAACTGGGGACGGAGTGGCTGGTGCTGGAAACCTTTTCGGTGTCCCACGGCAAGGCGTTTGCGTACCTGCCGCTGATCGAGCTGCTGAAAGACTATCTCCAGCTCGCCCCCCAGGACGACGACCGGCGCAAGCGCGAGAAGATCACCGGCAAGGTGCTGACGCTGGAGCGGAGTCTGGAGGACAGCCTGCCCTATCTTTTCTACCTGCTGGGTATCGGGGACCCGTCCGGCGCGCTGTCGCAGATGGATGCGCAGCAGCGGCGCCAGCGCACCTTCGAGGCGATCCGGCGCCTGCTGATACGCGAAAGCATGAATCAGCCGCTGGTGGTTATCTTCGAGGACCTGCAGTGGCTCGACAACGAAACCGGCGCCTTTCTGGAATACCTGGTCGACGGCATTGCCAGCGCGCCGGTGCTGCTGCTGGTCAACTACCGGCCCGAGTACCGGCACGACTGGGGGCATCTGCAAAACTACACCCAGCTGCGGCTCGAGCCGCTGGGGCTGGCCGAGGCCAGTGAACTGCTCAGTTCGCTGCTCGGTGACGACCCATCGCTCAGCGCCCTCAAGCCGTTGATCATGCAGCAGACCGAGGGCAATCCGTTCTTTATCGAGGAAGTGGTGCAGACACTGGTCGAGGAGCAGGTGCTGAGTGGCGAGCTGGGCATCTATCGCCTCGAAAAAACGCCGGCCTCGCTGCAGATCCCGACCACGGTGCAGGGCGTGCTGACCGCCCGTATCGACCGTCTGGCGGCGGACGAGAAAGCGCTGCTGCAGACGCTGGCGGTCATCGGCAAGGAGTTTCCCTGGAGCCTGGTGCAGCAGGTGGTGGAGCGGCCCGATGACGAGCTGCGACGGCTGCTGTCCCGCCTCCAGGCCGGAGAGTTCCTCTACGAGCGGCCGGCCTTTCCGGAGGTGGAATACACCTTCAAGCACGCGCTGACGCAGGAAGTGGCGTACGGCTCCCTGCTGACCGAACGGCGCAACCGGCTGCACGAACGGACCGCCAACGCCATCGAGACGCTGTTCCACGACCAACTCGAGGAGCGCTGCAGCGAACTGGCGCACCACTACGGCTGCAGCGGCAACATTCCCAAGGCGGTGGAATACCTGGGCCGCGCCGGCGAGCAGGCGCTGCACCGCTCGGCCAATGCCGAGGCGGCCGGGCACCTGCAGTTTGCCCTCGAGCTGCTCGGCCGGCTGCCGGATACGCCCGGGCGGGCGCAGCAGGAACTGGGACTGCAACTGGCGCTGGGACCGGTCTGGATGGCGCTCAGGGGCTACGCCGCCAGCGAAGTGGAGACCGTTTACAACCGCGCGCTCGAACTGTCGCGGCAATGCGGCGATGTGCCGGCCGGTTTCGTCGCACTGCTGGGGCTGGACGCGTACTACATCGTCCGGGGCGAGTTGCGACCGGGACGGGAGATCGCCGAGGAGCTGTTGAGCCTGGCGACACGCTCGGAGGATACGGGTTTGTTGCTGGAGGCCCGGGGCGCGCTGGGTGCCGTGTTTTTCCAACTGGGGGATCTGGCGCGCTGCAAGGACGAGCTCGAGCAGGGCCTGGCGCTCTACGATCCGCAGCAGCACGGCGGCCATGCCTTTCTCTATGGTCTGGATCCGGGGGTGCTCTGTCTATCCTACCTGGCGCTGACGCAGGCCCTGATGGGGGCGTCGACCGAAGCCGGGGCCAGGAACGATGAATCCCTCGCCCTGGCGCAGCAGCTGGCCCACCCCAACAGCCTCGCATTCGTGCTGCTGATCGCCGCCCAGGTCGAGCAGCTCCACCTGCGGGGGCCGAAAGTCCGGATGCACGCCGAAGCCGCCGTCGAACTGTCGACCGAACAGGGGTTCCAGTCCAGTCTGGCCAACGGCTGGATTCTGCGCGGCTGGGCGCTGGCGGCGGAGGGTAACGTCGACGAGGGCATCGAGCAGCTTCGCCGGGGCCTGGCGGCGTACCGGGCGACGGGGTCGGAAATCTTTGTGACCCATTTCCTGGGGCTGCTGGCCGACGCCCTGCGCATGGCCGGCAAGGCTGGGGAGGCGCTGCCGGTACTGGACGAAGCGCTGGCGCTGGTGGAACGCACCCGGGAACGTTTCTACGAGGCTGAACTGTACCGCCTCAGGGGTGAGTGTCTGCAGGAGGCGCCGGCTTCGGCGCCGACCGGGAGCGGAGCGCCCGCAACGCCCGAAGACTGCTTTCTCAGGGCGGTCGAGCTGGCGCGCGGGCAGGGCGCCCGGCTGCCGGAGTGGCGGGCGATGCTGTCGCTGGCGCGGCTGCGGCTGCGGCAGAACAGGCACGACGATGCGCGGAACCTGCTGAATGCCCTGTGCAAGCCTGGTCCCGAAAGCGACGGCACCTTGATCGCTACGGCCAAAGCATTGCTGGCGCAACTGGACGGGGTCGGTTGAGGTTCGTTATCAAGCGTATCAAGGGGTCAGCTCTTGCCATTTGTCTCTCAGGAGATGGGCCGAAGCAAAAGACAAGACCTGATAATCATCTAGCCGACTCCCCCCAGACATCGGTGAGTTGGGAAATAGGTATACTGTCCCCGGAATTCTTACAAGCAACCTGCGGACTCTCAGAGGGGCAGAGTATGGACTAAGCCGCGCACAGGGATGTGCGCAACAGGCCGTAGGGACAGGGGCGTAGCTCCGGCCTGCGTGGCCATGCCCCGCCCCGGCGGCACTTCGCTATCCGAAACGATATTGCATGGGTCCTTTGCGGTTCTCAGCGGCTACTCTTGTTGAGGGTTGAATTGCCAGTAATTACTGGAACTACGAAATTTGCTTGTTGCTCAGTAGCAGTTTGAGGCGGCGTGTTGAAATAGAAAAAGGGCCGATAAGCTGGCTTATCGGCCCTTCCTCAGGCCTTACGGCTCAGGTCCTAACCGCCCGCTCCGGCAGCAGAACCCGCTTAACGATCAGCCTCTGGCCATCCGGACCGGCCCTGACCTCAAACCTCGACCTTGCGCGCCGGTGCATGGGGCCGCTGCTGCGTCTCCCAGCCGGCGACCAGGCCGACCTCGACGTCGGCCGGCGGCAGCGGCTGGCGGCCGCGGACCAGGTCCGAGGCGCGTTCGGCCAGCATGATGGTCGGCGCGTTGAGGTTGCCGTTGGTTTCGCTGGGGAACACCGAGGAGTCGATCACGCGCAGGCCGTCGAGGCCGCGCACGCGCAACTGCGAATCCACCACCGCCATCGCGTCTTCGCCCATCCGGCAGGTGCCGCAGGGGTGGTAGGTGCTCTCGAGGTTGTCGCGCACGAAGGCGTCGATTTCGTCGTCGGTGCGCACGTCCGGTCCCGGCGCGATCTCGCCGTCGACGTAGGGGTCCATCGCCGGCTGGCCGATGATTTCCCGGGTAAGCCGCACGCATTTGCGAAAGCCCTCGCGGTCCTCTTCGCGTTCGAGGTAATTGAACTGGATGGCCGGATGGGTTTCC
Organism: Oceanospirillaceae bacterium; assembly: GCA_013373085.1. Classification (GTDB taxonomy): domain Bacteria; phylum Pseudomonadota; class Gammaproteobacteria; order Pseudomonadales; family Balneatricaceae; genus Marinobacterium_A. Next base: position 15,039 of record JABXIM010000078.1, read on the forward strand.
GGATCCGCCGAGACAGCGCGCACATGACCGCGGCTTTTCGGCTTGTTCGGCCCGGTCAGCACCATGAAACCATGGCCCTTGACCGGTGCGTGGCCGTCGTAACGCATCGCTGCCGGCAGGAAGTGAAACTGGACGTCCGGCCATTTCAGTCCGGCCTCGGAACGGATGAAGCCGCAGGACTCGAAATGGTTGGTGGCGCCCAGGCCGTTCTTGAACAGCATCCAGCGGGCACCGATCAGTGCTTTGCTCAGCAGGTCCATCTTGTTGTTCAGGGTAATCGGCTGCTTGCACTTGAACTGGATATAGATCTCGGCGTGGTCCTGCAGGTTTTCGCCGACCCCGGGCAACTCGTGCTGCTGGCCGATGCCGGCGTCGCGCAAGACCTGGGCGGGACCGATACCGGACAGCTGCAGCAGGTGCGGCGAGCCGATCGGTCCGGCCGACAGCAGCACCTCGCGGTTGCAGAACACCTGATGGGTGCGGCCCGAACGGCTGTACTCGACGCCGGTGGCCCGCTTGCCGTCGAGCAGGATGCGACGTGTCATCGCATGGGTGATGACGGTCAGGTTGGGGCGATCCATGGCCGGGCGCAGATAGGCGTTGGCGGTGGACCAGCGCACGCCGTTCTTGACGGTCATGTGCATCGGGCCGAACCCTTCCTGCATCTGGCCGTTGCAGTCGTCGGTCCGGATATAGCCGGCCTCTTCGCCGGCATCGACAAAGGCGCGGTACAGCGGGTTCGCCATGTCGTTGCCGTTGTTGGTGTGCAGCGGACCGCTGTCGCCCCGGTAGTCGTCGCCGCCATGGGCGAAGGTTTCGGCCTTGCGGAAGTAGGGTAGGCAGTTCTGGTAGCCCCAGCCTGCGGCGCCCAGGCTTTCCCATTCATCGAAGTCGCAGGCATGGCCGCGGATATAGACCAGGCCGTTGATCGACGAGGACCCGCCCAGCACCTTGCCACGCGGACAGTGCACGCGGCGCCCGTTCAGGTACGGCTCGGGCACCGTTTCGTAGCGCCAGTTGTACTTTTTGGTGTTCATAGGCAGCGAGAAGGCTGTCGGCATCTGGATGATGACGCTTTTGTCGCTGCCGCCGGACTCCAGCAGCAGGACCGAGACGCCGGAATCTTCGGAGAGCCGGTTGGCCAGTACGCAGCCCGCGGATCCGGCGCCGATGATGATGTAGTCGTACCGATCAGTCATGCTTCTTACCTTTTTTCTGCTTATTGGATGGTGAGTCCTGTCACGGGGCTGTGCGCTCGGCGGATCCCCGCCGGCGGAATCGCGTCGCAGCCCGCCCTCGTATACCTATTCTTGACGAGCGCCTGTCATTGATAAATATCGATGTATCAATTGATATATTAATAAATGTAAATGTATGTGCCGCCTGTGCCGCCGTGCTGTGCCCACGGTTGAAGGTGTCGCTAAAGCTTGTTTAATCATCAATGTAAGTATTGATAGATCGATATTTTTAAATGTATTGGGCTTTTCCATACTGGCCTCCATCGGGTGTCAGGCGATGGCCCGCCCGGCCAACAACAAGCAGAAACGCAAGAGGCAACGATGGATACCACCGTTAAGGCATATCTCGACCGTTATCAGGTTTCACAGGCGACCCGGGACTTCCTGGCCAGGGCGCCGCGCATGTTTATCGGCGGCCAGTGGCTGAAAGCCGGCGACGGGGCAGTTACCGACGTGATCGAACCCTCGACGGGGGGCGTGCTGACGCAGATTCCGGAAGGCACGGTCGAGGACCTGGACCGCGCGGTGGCCGCTGCCCGTTACCAGTTCGACGAAGGCCCCTGGAGCCAATTGAAGCCGCTGGAGCGTGAACGTCTGCTGCACAGGTTGGCGGACCTGCTCGAAGCGAATGCCGATGAGCTGGCCGAGATCGAGTCGATCGACATGGGCAAATCGGTGGCTCAGGCGCGCGACGTCGATATCCAGGGCACCATCGATACCTTTCGTTATTTTGCCGGCTGGGCCTCCAAGATCCATGGCCGCAGTGCCGAGCCGGCCTCGCTGCCGGGCAGCTATGTTGCCTATACCCGCAAGGAAGCGGTCGGGGTTGTAGGCTCCATCATTCCGTGGAACTTCCCGCTGCAGACCATGGCCTGGAAACTCGGCGCCGCGCTGGCGGTGGGCTGCACCGTGGTGGTCAAGCCGGCGGAGCTGACGTCGCTGAGCACGCTGCGTTTCGCCGAGCTGGTACAGCAGGCCGGTATTCCCGACGGGGTGGTGAACATCGTCACCGGGCGCGGTTCGGTGGTGGGCGCGGCGATGTCCAGCCATCCCGGGATCGACAAGGTCACCTTTACCGGCTCGACGCCGGTGGGACAGACCGTGGGCCGGGCGGCACTGGACGACATGAAGCGCGTGACGCTGGAGCTGGGCGGCAAGTCCCCGGTGCTGGTGTTCGACGATGTCGATATCGAGGCGACGGCCGAGGCGGTGGCGCAGGGGATCTTCTTCAACTCCGGGCAGGTGTGCGATGCAGGCTCCCGGCTCTATGTCCAGGAGGCGATCTACGACCGTTTCCTCGAGGCGCTGGCGGATTATGTCAAGGGCCTGAAGGTGGCGCCCGGGCTGGATCCCGACTGCTTTATCAGCCCGATGGTCTCGGCGAAGCAGCAGGACAGCGTGCTGGGTTATATCGAAGCGGGCAAGCAGGAGGGCGCGCGGCTGGTGTTCGGCGGCGAGGTGCCGCAAGGGCCGGGCTTTTTCGTCACCCCGACGCTGTTCGCCGACTGCCGCAATGACATGAAGATCGTACAGGAGGAGATCTTCGGGCCAGTGCTGGTGAGCCAGTCGTTCAGCAACGAAGAGGAAGTGGTGGCGCTGGCCAACGATTCCATCTATGGCCTGGCGGCGGCGATCTACTCCAACGACCTGAACCGCGTACATCGGCTGATTCCGCAGCTGAAAGCCGGCTCCGTCTACGTCAACGCCCACAGCACCATCGATCCGGCGATGCCGTTTGGCGGCTACAAACAGTCCGGCGTCGGCCGCGACCTGGGACCCGAGCAGCTCGACAGCCTGCTGGAGACCAAGTCGGTGTGGATCACGCTGGGCTGACGCGTGGCCGTCCCATCGGGGCGGGCAATCGTGGGGACACCGTAGGATGGGTGAAGCCGCGATCGGTATGGTCTTGCAGATTGGCATATAACCACGGGGCGGCGTAACCCAACATATCGATCGTTTTGCAGATCGATTGGTTTCGGCAGGCACTTGGTGTTGGGGTACGCGGCTTCGCCGCTCCACCCAACCTACAAGGCGTCGCGTAACCCACCCCGGGGTCTGCTCGTCTTCCCACCAATCTGCGATGAATGGTTTCTGTTTAATTAGGCAGGCTGGTTTTACAAACCGGGCCTCCAATCGAGGATACAAAAATGAGTGAAAATGCCTACGAAAAGGGTCGTCTGAACCTGCCGTTCGTTGGTTTCTGCACTTTCGCCAAGAGCCGCACCTGCGAGGACTGGGACAATATCAAGGCCGACGTCGCCTTCATGGGCGCGCCGTTCGACTGCGGCACCCAGTGGCGTTCCGGCGCCCGCATGGGGCCGCGCTCGATCCGCGAAGCCTCGACGCTGTTTTCCTTCGGGCACAGCGGCGCCTATTCCTACGAAGACGACGTGATGTACCTGGAGGGCGTCGATATCGTCGATATCGGCGATGCCGACATGGTGCACACCAACACCGAGAAGAGCCACGCCAATATCGAGTACGGGGTGCGCAAGATGCTCGATGCCGGCGTGCTGCCCGTCGTGGTCGGCGGCGACCACTCGGTCAACGCACCCTGCATCCGCGCCTTCGAGGGCCGCGGGCCGATTCATATCATCCAGATCGACGCCCACCTCGATTTCGTCGACGAGCGCCACGGCGTGCGCTTCGGTCACGGCAATCCGATCCGTCGCGCCTCCGAACAGGACTTCGTCACCGGCATGACCCAACTGGGGATCCGCAACGTCTCGTCGTCCAACCGTGCCGACCACAAGGCCGCCGAGGCGGCGGGCTCGACCATCCTGTCGGTACGCGATGTGCGTCGTCTCGGTACCCAGGGCGTGCTGGATCTGATTCCGAAAGGGGTCAACTACTACATCACCATCGATATCGACGGCTTCGATCCGTCGATCGCGCCGGGTACCGGCACGC
>JABXIM010000208.1 GCA_013373085.1 Oceanospirillaceae bacterium
CGCCCATCGAGGCGACGATCGGCATCAGTACCGCCAGTGCCACCACCTTGTCGATGGTCGCTTCGAACAGACCGATTACCGCCGACGCGACGAAAGCGGTAATCAGGTTGATACCGAGCCAGACGGCGCGACCTCGGGTGGTCCTGAGCACCGGGGCGAAGGTGTCGGCATCCTCGCCCAGGCCCGCCATGCCCATCAGCGAGTGGTCGGCGTCCTCGCGGATGACGTCGACGACGTCGTCGATGGTGATACGGCCGAGCAGCTTGCCCTCGTCGTCGACCACCGGCGCCGAGATCAGGCCGTGCTGCTCGAACAGCTGCGCCACGTCACTGTCCAGCATGGTGGCCGCGATCGGTGCGATATCGGTATTCATTATCTCGCGCACCAGCATGTCCGGGTCCGATACCAGCAGCTTGGTCAGCGGCAGCACGCCGATGAAGGAATCGCGCCGGCTGACGACGAACAGGCTGTCCGTCATTTCCGGGATTTCCTTGTGCCTGCGTATGTAACGCAGTGCCGTTTCCACCGTGATATCCGGGCGGATAGTCACGGTGTCGGTGTTCATCAGACCGCCCGCGGTGTCCTCGTCGTAGGACAGTACCTGCTCGACGCGCGCGCGGTTCTGGATATCCATGGTCTGCAGCAGCTCGCGCATGACGCGCTCCGGCAGCTGTTGCAGCAGGTCGACGAGGTCGTCGGTATCGAGCCCTTCGGTGACCTGGAGCAGTTCGCCGGCATCCATGCGACTGAGGATGTCCGCCTGAACGTCGTAGCCGAGGTGCTGCAGCACTTCGCCTTCGAGATCCTTGCTGACCATGTTCCAGAGCAACTGACGCTCTTTCGGCGGCGATTTGTCGAGCAGATGCGCGATTTCGGCAGGCCGCAGGCTGTTGTTCAGCGTGTAACTGACCTGGCGGAGCTCACCGCTATTGAGAGCCTCGTTGAGTTTTTCCAGTGGCGAGAGGTGCTCTTTGCTGCTCATGACGTCCTTGCGCGACCGAGGGCGTATTGGGGGTGCGGATCAGTATAACGAAACCGCCGGCGCGGTTTCAGGCTGACGGGCCGGAGCGGAGAGTTGGGCGGGTCAGCCGCCTTCGCCGAAATAGTCGTTGATCAGGGTTTCGATGGCCTCGATGGCGGCCTCTTCATCCTCGCCGTCGGCGCGGATGGTCAGTTCTGTGCCCTTGCTTGCGGCGAGCATCATCACCGACATGATGCTTTTGCCGTCGACTTCGCGGCCATCCTTGTCGATGCGTATCTGGCTGGAGAACTGACCGGTGGTGTTAATCAGCTTGGCTGCCGCCCGTGCGTGCAGACCCAGTTTGTTGATGATGGTAACTTTCTTTTCGATCATACCGGTGGGTGTCCTCGAACGCTGTGCCGTTCCGTGCCCTCGCTGCCATTATCGGCGGGACTTGCACATTATCCACAGACCGCCGCAAATAACCAGCCGGTTGTTGTTAACCCTGCATGATAGCAGCGGATTTAACCGGGCGTGGCCGAGGTGGCAACGCCACGGCGACAATCCGGCGAGTGTCAGCCCGCTGGCGGGCTGACGGATGTTGTCAGTCCAGTTCCCGGTGCCTGACGTGGACGCTGTCCATTTGCTGGCGAAAATGGGCCGCCAGCCGCTCGACGATGTAAACCGAACGGTGCTGGCCTCCGGTGCAGCCAATGGCGATGGTCACGTAGCTGCGGTTGCTGGACCGGAAGCTCGGCATCCACTTGTCGATAAAGCCTTGGATGTCGCCGATCATTTCCGTCACCTCCGGCGACTGGTCGAGGAAGCGAATGACCGGCTCTTCGAGACCGGTGAAGGCACGCAGGTCGGGTACCCAGAAGGGGTTCGGCAGCACCCGGACGTCGAAGGTGAAATCGGCATCCAGCGGCAGACCGTGTTTGAAACCGAAGGACTCAAACTGCAGCGAGACATGCTGGTCCCGGTGCAGCGATACCCGCTCCTTGATGTTGTCGCGCAGGTCATAGAGCTTCAGCCGGGTGGTATCGATCCTCAGGTCCGCCAGGTTGGCGATGGGTTCCAGCAGTTCCCGTTCATCCTCGATGGCCTGTTTCAGGCTGGTGTTGTCGCCGGACAACGGGTGTTTGCGGCGCGTGGCGCTGTAACGCTTGATCAGTGTCGGATCGGAGGCATCGAGGTAGAGCACCTCTATCGTCACGGCCTGGTAGCGCTGGCGCATGTCACCCAGCAGCTCGGGGAAGCGACGCAGATTGCTGAGCAGGTTGCGGGCATCGATGCTGACCGCGATCCGGTCGGGAGGCGATGGGTCCTGCAGCATCTGGTCGAGCAGGCTCGGCATCAGCAGTGCGGGAAGGTTGTCGATACAGTAGAAATCGACGTCTTCCAACGCCTGCAAAGCCGTACTTTTGCCGGAACCGGAGCGACCGCTGATGACTACCAGTTTCATAACAGTTCCCTTACTCCGAGCGATCCAGGTGGCTGACAGCTGCTCAGGTTAGCAAAGGGGCGTTATGTTTGCAGCAGTGGCCGACTGGATTTGCCGTGCTCTGTCGAATGGCGTACCCCGGGTTGGCGGGAGAGGGTTTTGGACCGGGCACCTTACGGTGCCCGTCGTATACGCGCCGCTGGCGGCTCAGTCCTGAGCCAGCCGCAGGGCCGTATCGTAAAGTTGCTGATCGGTGGAGGTATCGCGCAGGGTCGACAGTACATCCTGACGGCTGAACAGTTCGGCCAGCATCGCGAGGGTTTGCAGGTGTTCGTCGCTGGCTTCGGACGGCACCAGCAGCAGGAACAGCAGGTCCACCGGCTGGTTGTCGATGGCGTCGAAATCGATGGGCTCCTCCAGCTTAATCAGCATGCCGATCGCCTGAGTAGCGCTGTCGAGACGGCAGTGGGGAATGGCAATACCGCTGCCGATCCCGGTGCTGCCGAGGCGTTCCCGTCCAATCAGGCCGCTGAAGATGTCTTCAGCGGCCACGCCTTCGGTATTTTCGGCAATGATTTTACTGGCGGTTTCCAGTACGCGCTTTTTGCTGCCGCCATCCAGGTTGCAGAGAGTAAGGGGTGGGGTCAGCAGTTCATGCAGATACATGTGCGTATTCGTTCAACCGTTATTATTAATGGCTTATTTGTGGTTTTTCATCTTTTCCTTGTGCTTGATGATCTGACGGTCGAGCTTGTCGGTCAGACCATCGATGGCCGCATACATGTCTTCGTGCTCATGAGTGGCGAAGAGTTTACCGCCGGCGAGGTGAACATCGGCTTCCGCCTGCTGGCGCTGCTTCTCGACGCTCAGCGTAACCTGAACATTGGTGATGTTGTCGAAGTGACGCTCAAGCTTTCCGAACTTGCTGTGCACATAGTCGTTCAGAGCATCGGTGAGTTCGACATGATGTCCAGTGATGTTGATCTGCATAGTTCTCTCCTAGTCAACAGCGACGAAGGCTCGCCTTGTTTGCACTTCAATTAAACCAGACGCTTGCGCTCATTAGAAGGCGCAATATTCATTGCCTCGCGGTATTTTGCGACGGTGCGTCGTGCCACCTTGAAACCCTGTTCGTCAAGCAGTTGTGCGATCTTGCTGTCGCTTAATGGCTTGGTGCTGTTTTCGGCAGCGACCAGTTTCTTGATCAGGGCGCGGATCGCGGTTGAGGAGGCGGCGCCGCCGTCGGCGGTACCGACATGGCTGGAGAAGAAATACTTGAGCTCGAAAATCCCGCGCGGGGTGTGCATGAATTTCTGCGTGGTCACGCGGGAGATGGTGGACTCGTGCATTTCCACCGCTTCGGCTATGTCGTGCAGCACCAGCGGCTGCATCGCTTCCTCGCCCTGTTCGAGGAAGCCTTCCTGGCGGGCGACGATTTCACGGGCCACCTTGAGCAGCGTTTCATTGCGACTCTGCAGGCTCTTGATGAACCAGCGGGCTTCCTGCAGGTGGTTCTTCAGGTAGGTGTTGTCGGAGCTGTTGTCGGCACGGCGTATCAGGTCCGAATACTGGGTGTTGATGCGCAGACGGGGCGCCGTCTCCGGGTTCAGCGCAACCTGCCAGAAGCCTTTCACCTTGGTCACCACGACATCCGGAATCACGTACTCGGCGGCGTTGGCGGTGATGCTGGCGCCGGGTTGCGGATTCAGCGTCTGGATCAGCTGGATCACCTCCTGCAACTGCGGCTCCTTCAGGCGCGTACGGCGCATCAGCTGCTTGTAGTCGCGGCTGCCGAGGAGCTGGATGTACTCACTGACGACGCGGATCGCTTCCTTGCGCCACGGCGTCGTCTCGGGCATCTGTCGCAGCTGGATCGCCAGGCACTCGCCAAGGTCGCGGCCGCCGACGCCGGGCGGATCGAACTGCTGAAGGCGATGCAGCACCGCTTCAAGATCCTCGATTTCGACCTCGGTGAAGTCTTCCGGGTCCTGCTCCTTGAAGTGCTCGAGCAACTCGTCGAGAGCGATGCGCAGGTAGCCCTCGGCATCGATGCCATCGATGATGCCGGTGGCGATGACGCGGTCGAGGTCGCTCATCGGTGTCAGGTTGAGTTGCCACTCGAGGTGGTCCTGCAGGGTCTCCTCGGCGCTGTCATTGGATTCGAAACTGCCATCGTCATCCCGCACCGGGCCGCTTGGGGCGCTACTCTGGTAGGTGTCGTCCCAGGAGCTGTCGATACCGAGTTCTTCGGGGATGTTGTCGTTCCAGTTGTCTTCGGCCTGGGGGCTGTCGTCGCTGTCGTCGCGCTGCGATGCGGTTTCGTGCTCGCTCTGGCGCTCGTTGCTTTCCTCGCGGTGCTGTTCGCTGTACTCGTTATCCGCTGCGTCGTCGTAGTCTTCCTCGTTGACTTCGAGCATCGGGTTGTTTTCCAGCGCTTCCTGAATTTCCTGCTGCAGGTCGAGCGTCGATAGTTGCAGCAGCCGGATCGCCTGCTGCAACTGTGGGGTCATGGTCAGGTGCTGACCGATTTTCAGGTGGAGCCCTTGCTTCATGGGGTCACTGTGTTCTTGGTCTGTTGACGTTTGTTCTTGTGCATTATACGCGCATCCCGGAGTCTAGAGGCGGAATTGCTCACCGAGGTAGGCGGCCCGGACCTTTTCGTTGGCGGTGATCTCCTGCGGAGCACCCTGGGCGAGAATGGTGCCTTCACTGACAATATAGGCCCGCTCGCAGATATCGAGGGTTTCACGCACATTGTGATCGGTGATCAGTATGCCGATGCCCTTTTCCTGCAGGTGGCGCACAGTGTTCTTGATATCGTTGACCGAGATTGGATCGACGCCGGCAAAGGGCTCGTCGAGCAGGATGAACGTCGGCTCGGTCGCCAGGGCGCGGGCGATTTCGACGCGTCGCCGCTCGCCTCCCGACAGGGCCATTCCGAGGCTGTCGCGGATATGGACGATATGGAATTCCTCGAGCAGTTCCTCGAGGCGTTTCTCGCGGCCGGCACGGTCGAGGTCGCGCCGCGTCTCCAGGATCGCCATCAGGTTGTCGCGCACGCTCAGTTTGCGGAAGATCGAAGCTTCCTGCGGCAGGTAGCCGAGTCCCCGGCGCGCACGGCCGTGCATAGGCAGCGGCGTTATTTCTTCGTCGTTGAGCAGGATCTGGCCGCGGTCGGCGTTCACCAGACCCACAATCATGTAGAAACAGGTGGTCTTGCCGGCGCCGTTGGGGCCCAGCAGGCCGACGATCTCGCCGCTTCTCAGGCTCAGCGATACGTCCCGCACCACTTCGCGTCCTTTGTAGCTTTTGGCCAGCTGGCGGGCTTCCAGCACGCTCGTCATTGCGGCGCTCCCTTGGGTTGAATCACCATCTGTACCCGCTGTCCCTTCTGACCCTCGCCGCTGAAGGCGTTGACCAGCGACTTGTCGAGGTTGTAGACGATTTTCTGCCCGGTGAAGGAGTCTTTCTGCTGCACCACCCTGGCGTTGCCGGTGATGGTGATCTCGCGGCGGTCGATGCGGTAATCCATACGCTCGCCATAGGCATTGGTGACCGGCTTGTCGCGTGCCGCCTGCTGCTGAAAGTGGACATTGCCGGTCGCCAGAATACGATCGACATCGCCGTTGCTGCGGTAGAGATCGACCTGGCTGGCGGTGATCTTCATCGAACCCTGTTCGATGCTGACATTGCCGCTGTAAATCGTGGTACCGCTGACGTCGTCGATGGTGGCCTGGTCGGCGCTGATATTGATCGGCTGGCTACGGTCTTCCGGTAGCGCCAGGGCGGCGCTGGATACGGCGATGGACAGTGCGGCCAGCCAGGTTTTAGTTGCCTTCATAACGGCCCTCGACTTCGGACAAGAGTTCAACTTTGCGTTCTTCAAGGTAGGCCTTCATGCCCTGCGCCCGGGTTTCGCCCCGTTGGCCCAGGATGCGAACGGCAGCGTCGGTTTCGGCGATTTGCTGATCTGGCAGCAGTGTCAGGGTGGTGGTCTCCAGCTTTAGTGGTTCGCCACCCTCCGGCTCGTCATAGAGGCGTACATCGCCGCTCAGGTCTACGCGCTCATTGCTGTCGAGCAGCATGCCCTGGGCGGCCTCGATGCGTACGCGGCCGCCGCCCTCTTCGCGGAAAATTTCGATCTTCGGTGTCCCTGCCTGCAGCAGGCCGGGTTCGGGGTAGTGCTCGAGCTCCGGTGAACGCAGTTCCTGATGCAGGCGGCCGTTGCCGTCGAACTGCTGAATCCGCGCATCCCTGAGATAGAAGTCGGTGTTGGTGACATCACCTTCCAGTTCAGGCACGGCCGACTCGCTCGGGCCGCGATCGAAGCCCCAGTATAACAGCACCGGTGCCAGCAGAGCGGTTGCCAGAACCAGGCGGGCACGGCTGCTCAGCACGACGGCGCTCCTGCATTCGGGGTTTGAAATCCGGCCGGGCGGAACACTAGAGATACTCCGCAATCAGGTCGTCGAGCTGGCCGCGGGCACTGAGGATCTGCTCGCAGAACTCGCGGCCGGCGCCGCTGCCGCCGACGCGGCTGGTACACCAGTCGGCATGCTCGCGCACCAGCGGATGGCCGTTGGGTACTGTGGCGCCGAAGGCGACGGCGCGAATCGCCGCCAGGTCCGGCCAGTCGTCGCCGATATAGGCGGTGGTGGCAGCGCTGTGACCGGTTTCGTCCCAGAGCTCCTTGAGTGCGACCAGCTTGTCCTCGCGGCTCTGGCGCAGGTGAGTGATGCCCAGCGCTTTGGCGCGCATCTCAACCTGCGGTGAGCGGCGACCGGTGATGATGGCGGTCTCTATACCGGCGCGCGCCAGCAGCTTGATCCCCAGGCCATCGAGAATATTGAAATCCTTGACTTCGGTCCCGTCGGCAAGAAAGTGCAGCTGGCCGGAGGTAAGGACGCCGTCGACGTCGAATACGGCCAGGGTGATACCGCGCAGGCGCGCGTTCAGTTCGTCGGAGAGCGGGCTTGTTAGGCTCATCAGATGACTCCTGCCTTCAGCATGTCGTGCATGTTCAGGGCGCCGACCGGGTGGCGCTGATCGTCCAGCACCAGCAGTGCATTGATCTGACGCTCCTGCATGATCTGCAGCGCCTCGGCGGCGAGGATGCCGGCCTCGACGACGGTGCCGTTGGGCGTCATGACTTCGGAAATCGGCGTGTGCCTGAGATCGACTTCGTGGTCGAGGGTACGGCGCAGGTCGCCGTCGGTGAAAATGCCGCACAGGCGTCCCGCCTCGTCGACGACGGCGGTCATGCCCAGGCGTTTGCGGGTGACCTCGAGCAGCGCTTCGTACACCGGCGTGGTGCGGGTGACCACCGGTACATCATCGCCCTTGTGCATCAGGTTCTCGACCTTCAGCAGCAGGCGGCGCCCGAGGCTTCCGCCCGGGTGCGAGAAGGCGAAGTCGTCGGCGCTGAAGCCGCGGGCCTCGAGCAGGGCGATCGCCAGGGCGTCGCCCAGCACCAACTGGGTGGTGGTGCTGGAGGTCGGCGCCAGTCCCAATGGGCAGGCCTCGCGCTCGACGCCGATCAGCAGGCTGGCATCGGCGGCGCGGGCCAGGGTCGAGTCGGCGTTGGCGGTGATGCTGATCAGCGGTGTCTTCATGCGCTTGATCAGCGGCAGTATGGTGACGACCTCGGAGGTTTCGCCGGAGTTCGACAGCGCCACGACCACATCCTTGCCGGTGATCATGCCCATGTCGCCATGGCTGGCCTCGCCTGGATGCACAAAGAATGATGGCGTTCCGGTGCTGGCCAATGTCGCCGCAATCTTGTTGCCGATATGGCCGGATTTGCCCATGCCGGTAACGATGACGCGTCCCTCGCAGTTGAGCATCAGGTCGCAGGCGCGGGTAAAGTCGCCATTCAGGTGTTTGAGCAGATCGGCAACGGCGTCGCGTTCCAGCTCAATAGTACGGCGGGCGGCGGTCAGGTAGTCGAAGGGTTTACTCATGGATTCGGCCCTGATGCTCCTTGAAGTGTTCATTATTGTACAGCAGTGCCAGGCGGGCGGCACTGGCGCCTCCGCGTCGTTCGATGCGCGTGCATGCGGTGCCGCCGGCAGCCGGGGGGACACTGGCCCGAAAAAGGCGCTTATTAAAACAGAATGCGCCGCCGGCGCAACCGCGCCTGCGTTCAGGGGGCGAGCGCTCGTCTCGTTCCCGGCGTGGTCAGGCTTTTTTATTGATGAGTTTTATTCATCAGTTAATTGTGCTCTTCGGGTGTTATATGAGTAATTGATTCCGCATAACATACCTGTGTTCGCTCGGGAGGCTGTGGACAAGTTCCAAAGCGCCCCCGGGCGGATACAGGCGTCTGTGTCTGCCCGGCAGCCATGGCACAGGGCGGTCGCTTCAGGGGATTCACGGCGCACTGCGCCGTGCATCTGGGCGTTTCCGGACTCACGGAAGTCATCCGGGACTTGCTCACCGGCTCCTCGACAGTAGTTCCTGATTTTGCCGCGTGGTGATATATTGGCGCCTTTTCGACCTCCCGGAGGTAGCGGGACGGCGGATACAAGGCTGGGCCGCCGATTTCAGTGTATGGACATGTTTGACGACATCATCATCAATATCCGCAAACTCAACTTTTCCCGTGGCGATCGCGCCATTTTCCGTGGCCTGGATATCCGTATTCCGCGCGGTAAAGTGACGGCCATCATGGGCCCCTCCGGCACCGGTAAAACCACCCTGCTGAAACTGATCGGTGGCCAGCTGTTGCCCGACAGCGGTCGTATCGAGCTGGACGGAGCCAATATTCCCACACTGTCGCGCAGGGATCTGTTCGAAGTGCGGGCGCGACTCGGCATGCTGTTTCAGAGCGGTGCACTGTTCACCGACATGAGCGTGTTCGAGAACGTCGCCTTTCCGCTGCGGGTCCACACCGACCTGCCTGAGGACATGATCCGCGATATCGTGCTGATGAAACTGCAGGCCGTGGGGCTGCGTGGCGCTCGGGAGCTGATGCCGAGCGAGCTTTCCGGCGGCATGGCGCGACGGGTGGCACTGGCGCGGGCGATCGCGCTGGATCCCCATCTGGTGATGTATGACGAGCCCTTTACCGGACAGGACCCGATCGCGATGGGCGTGCTGGTGAATCTGATCCGACGTCTCAACCAGGCGCTGGGTCATACCAGCATCATCGTTTCACATGACATTAAGGAAACTCTTGGTATTGCTGATTACGTATACCTGGTTTCCGACGGTTCGGTGATTGCCCACGGCACGCCAAAGGAGCTGGCGCAGGTCGAATCGGAGCAGGTCCGCCAGTTCATGCAGGGGCTGCCCGACGGGCCCGTACCGTTCCACTATCCGGCCGGCGAGTACCGTGCCGAATTGATGAAAGGGGTGTAACCGATGCTGGACCAGATTCAGGCGCTGGGCCGCTACGGCCTGACGCGGCTGGGCGCAGTCGGTCGCTCCGGCATGCTGCTGGCGCATGTGCTGGTGGCGCGTCCGCAACCGTTGAAAATGTTTCCGCTGCTGCTCAAGCAGATCTACTTCGTCGGAGTACTGTCGCTGGTGATCATCCTGGTATCCGGGATGTTCATCGGTATGGTGCTTGGGCTGCAGGGCTATACCATCCTGGTGGACTACGGCTCGGAGCAGGCGGTTGGCCAGATGGTGGCGTTGAGCCTCGTGCGAGAGCTCGCGCCGGTGGTGGCTGCGCTGCTTTTCGCCGGCCGCGCAGGATCCGCGCTGACTGCCGAGATCGGCCTGATGAAGGCCACCGAGCAGCTGTCCAGCCTGGAGATGATCGGTGTGGATCCGTACCGCCAGATCATCGCGCCGCGCTTCTGGGCGGGCTTTATCTGTATGCCGATACTGTCGGCGATCTTCGCTATCGTCGGCGTCTGGGGCGGAGCCCTGGTCAGCGTCGACTGGCTGGGTATCTATGAAGGCTCTTTCTGGGCCAACATGCAGCATTCCGTGGATTTCTACGAGGATATTCTCAATGGACTGATCAAGGCGGTCGCCTTCGGTTTCGTCGTGACCTGGATCGCCGTGTTTCAGGGCTACGACTGTGTACCGACCTCGGAGGGGATCAGTCAGGCCACCACCCGCACCGTTGTATATGCGTCGCTGTGGGTGCTAGGGCTCGACTTTATTCTCACTGCCTTGATGTTTGGAGACTTGTAAATGCGTACAAGGGTTATGGAGATCAGCGTCGGTGCGTTCATGCTGGCGGGGATCCTGGCGCTTATTCTGTTGGCGCTGAACGTCAGTGGACTGACGGTGTCGGATAGTAGCGGCAGCTACCGGGTCACGGCCCGGTTTGAGAATATCGGCGGTCTTGCGCCGCGTGCCAAGGTCACTCTTTCGGGTGTGCAGATCGGTCAGGTTCGCTCTATTGGTATCGATGAGCGCATGTTGATGGCGGTGGTTGAAATGGACATCAACGGTTCGGCCGATTATCTCAGTAGCGACAGTTCGGCACAGATCCTGACCGCCGGGCTGCTCGGTGAACAGTACATCGGTATTATCCCGGGCGCCGACGACGAAATGCTCAAGGATGGGGACGCCATCGAGAACACCCAGTCGGCGCTGGTGTTGGAAAATTTAGTCAGTAAATTTCTGTTCAACAAAGTCACGGAGTGAGGTGTGCAATGAAACAATGGCTGCTGAGTTTTGCGCTGATCGGGGCCCTGCTGGCGCCGCTGGTGCAGGCCGACCCCCACTGGGATGCGGCCAGCCAGGTGGTTGAAAAGGTAACCTCCGACATGGTCGAGCTGCTGAAGGATGGCATTGACGTCAATGACGATGCCGCGCTGCAAGTCTCGATGGATACAGTCGAGGAGACCGTGGGGACGGTGATCGACTTCCCCTACATCGCCCAGCGTGTGATGGGCAAGTATTACCGCCGTGCCACCGACGAGGAGCGCGCGCGCTTCGCCGAAGTCTTCCACCATACCATGGTCAAGACCTACACCAAGGCGATCGCCGGTTTCGAGATCAACCGTGTCGAGGTGGTGGCGCCGACGGCGGACAGCCCGGAACCGGACAAGCAGGTCGTGACGCTGGACGTTTACTCAGGGGCCGGTACAAAGTACACCCTGGTCAACTACATGCTCGAGCGGGATGGGCAGTGGCAGCTGGTCAATGTCGTGGTTGACGGCATCAACCTGCGTCTGACCTTCACCACTCAGTTCGCCGATCTTGCCGAGCGCAGCAACGGTAATATTTCCGCAGCGATCGACAGCTGGCAGAGCCAGGTCGAGGCCCGGGTGGCGGCCAAGGGGGTCTGATGGAGGCTTCGGTCGAACTCCGCGAGCCGGACGGGATCTCTCTCAGAGGCGACCTGCGCTACGCCACCGTGACATCGATTCGCGAACGCATGGAGCAGTTGATCGCCACTGGCAGCCGCCGTTGCGTTGTCGATTTCACCGGCGTAAAAAGCGTCGACAGTTCCGCGCTGTCACTGTGGCTTTGCTGCCAGCGCGAGGCGGAGCGGCAGGATGTCACCCTCGTGGCACGACAGGTGCCCGATGACCTGATGTCCATCGCCAGGCTGGTCGGCCTGGAATCCATATTCAGCGCCTGAAGCGCCCACTCAGTATCGCGTCGGCGGCCGGCTACCGGCAGGCATCCAAAGTCCTGTCTGCGGCCGTCCCGGCGTCGCCTTTTCGGGCGCATTCCGCTATCATTCGGCGCCTGTTCCGTAAAAGATTACCCGGGCGCGCGCCGAGTCCCGCGTGCCCCGTCGGCCGCCGGGTCACAGGTGCCCGGCAGTGAAACGTATTTGGAGAGCGGCATGCAAGCTGAAGAAGTCAAACAGATAATCGAATCCCAGATCGACGGCTGCACCGTCTACCCCGCCGGTGAAGGCTGCGACTTCCAGGTGACCGTCGTTGGCGACGTGTTTGCCGGACTGACCCCGGTGAAAAAGCAGCAGCTGGTGTATCAGTGTCTGCAGCAGCACATCGCCGACGGCACCATTCATGCGCTG
Organism: Oceanospirillaceae bacterium; assembly: GCA_013373085.1. Lineage (GTDB taxonomy): Bacteria > Pseudomonadota > Gammaproteobacteria > Pseudomonadales > Balneatricaceae > Marinobacterium_A. The sequence goes on from JABXIM010000208.1 coordinate 12,358, forward strand.
ACCATCAAGACCTATACCCCGGAGCAGTGGCAATCGCTCCAGGGCTGATTAGACCCGCTGAACAGAGATGGGGAAGGGCGGCCGCAGTCCGCCCAACCGCCAGATAACGACAGGATTCCTGATGGACAAGCTTTTGATCGAAGGTGGCGTCACCCTGAAGGGTGACGTGCGCATCTCCGGTGCTAAGAATGCCGCGCTGCCGATTCTGGCGGCGACGTTGCTGGCCGACGGGCCTGTGACGATCGGCAACCTGCCGCACCTCAACGACATTACCACCATGCTCGAGCTGGTGCGGCGCATGGGCGTCGAGCTGCTGGTCGACGAAAAGATGAACGTTGAGGTGGACCCGCGCCCGATTCGCGAATTCCATGCGCCCTACGATCTGGTCAAGACGATGCGGGCGTCGATCCTGGTATTGGGCCCGCTACTGGCCCATTACGGTGAGGCCCAGGTTTCGTTGCCGGGTGGCTGTGCCATCGGCAGTCGTCCGGTCGATCAGCATATTCGCGGACTGGAGGCGATGGGCGCGGACGTCCAGGTCGAGGGCGGTTACATTCATGCCCGTTCCAACGGCCGTCTCAAGGGCGCGCGGGTGTTCTTCGATATGGTCACGGTGACCGGTACCGAGAACATCCTGATGGCGGCGACTCTTGCCGAAGGCGAAACCATTCTCGAAAATGCGGCGCGGGAGCCGGAGGTGGTGGACCTCGCCAACTGCCTGATCGCGATGGGCGCGAAGATCAGCGGGCACGGCACCGACACCATCCGCGTACAGGGCGTCGAGTCGCTCAAGGGCGGGCGTTACCGCGTGCAGCCGGACCGCATCGAAACCGGTACCTACCTTGTGGCCGCGGCCGCGACGGGTGGTAAGGTTCGCTGCCGCAATACCGATCCGGAGATCCTCGAGGCGGTGCTGCAGAAGCTCACCGAGGCCGGCGCCGATATCACTACCGGTGCCGACTGGATCGAACTCGACATGGGTGGCCGCAGGCCGAAGGCGGTGAGCATCACCACGGCGCCCTATCCGGCTTTCCCGACCGACATGCAGGCGCAGTTCGCGGCGTTGAACGCGGTGGCCGAAGGCGTCGGCCGGATCAAGGAAACGGTGTTCGAGAACCGTTTCATGCACATGCAGGAGATGATCCGCATGGGCGCGTCAATCACCATCGACGGCCACACCGCGATTATCGAAGGCGTCGAGACGCTCGAGGGCGCGCCGGTGATGGCGACCGACCTGCGGGCGTCGGCGAGCCTGGTGATCGCGGCTCTGGTCGCCGAGGGCGAGACCCTGATCGACCGCATCTACCATATCGATCGCGGCTACGAGTGCATCGAAGAGAAGCTGCAGCTGCTGGGGGCGCGCATTCGCCGCGTGCCGGGGTGACGCCGTGACACCGGCGCTCCTGGAGTCTTGCTGCATTGCAGGGGACTCGCGCCGGCCTCCGGCCAATGGCCATGCATCCGTACATCGCGCTATTAACCCGGCCTTCGATGCCGGGTTAATATTCACGAAACTTCCGGGCCTGGAATTGTTATGACACAACCGCTGACCATCGCGCTCTCGAAGGGGCGTATCCTGAAAGAGACGCTGCCACTGCTGGAGGCGGCCGGCATAGTACCGGCCGAAGATATCTTCAGCAGCCGCAAGCTCATTTTCGACACCAACCAGGAGCATGTGAAGCTGGTGGTGATCCGTGCCACCGACGTGCCGACCTACGTCGAGTACGGCGGCGCCGACATGGGCGTGGCCGGCAAGGACGTGCTGATGGAACATGGCGGCGAGGGGCTGTACGAACCCCTGGACCTGGAAATCTCGCGCTGCAAGCTGATGACGGCCGGGATGGTCGGTGCGGGTCCGGTGACCGGCCGCATGCGCATCGCCACCAAGTTCGTCAATATCACCAAGGAATACTTCGCCCGTCAGGGAGTACAGGTCGACATCATCAAGCTCTACGGCGCCATGGAACTGGCACCGATCATGAAGCTGGCCGACCAGATCGTCGATATCGTCGATACCGGGAACACCCTGAGGGCCAACGGCCTGGAACCGCTGGAGCTGATCGCGCCGATCAGCTCGCGACTGGTGGTCGGACAGGCCTCTATGAAGATGAAATACGATCAGATCCAGCCGATCGTCGACGGCATGGCAAAAGCCGTCGCGGCGCGCCGCGGAGGTTGAAATGTCGGAACTGAAGATTCAAAGGCTCGATGCGAGCCAGCAAGATTTTGAACAGGCGCTCGACCGCCTGCTGGCCTGGGAAAGCGTGTCGGACGCCAAGGTCAACGCCATCGTCGATGAGATACTCGAGAGGGTACGTACCGAAGGGGATGCCGCAGTCGTCGAGTACAGCAACCGTTTCGACCGGCTCAGCGTGTCCTCGATGGCGGAGCTGGAGCTCAGCCATGAGCGCCTGCAGCAGTCGCTGGAGAATCTGCCTGCGGTGCAGCGTAATGCGCTGGAAGAGGCCGCCGAGCGGGTCAAACGCTACCACGAACGCCAGAAAGGCGAATCCTGGAGCTATACCGAAGCGGACGGTACTTTGCTCGGTCAGCAGGTGACGCCGATGGACCGGGTCGGTATCTACGTGCCCGGCGGCAAGGCGGCGTATCCGTCGTCGGTACTGATGAATGCGATGCCGGCGCGCGTCGCCGGTGTCGGCGAAATCATCATGGTGGTGCCTACGCCAGGCGGCGAGCTCAACGAGCTGGTACTGGCGGCCGCGGCCCTGGCCGGAGTCGATCGCGTGTTCTGCATCGGCGGCGCCCAGGCAGTGGCGGCGCTGGCGTACGGCACCGATACGGTGCCCCGTGTCGACAAGATCGTCGGTCCCGGCAATATTTTCGTCGCCACGGCGAAGCGGGCGGTGTTCGGTCAGGTCGGTATCGACATGATTGCAGGCCCGTCGGAAATTCTGGTGGTATGCGACGGCAAAACCGATCCCGACTGGGTGGCGATGGATCTGTTCTCCCAGGCCGAGCACGACGAGGACGCCCAGTCTATCCTGGTTTGCCCTGACGCCGGGTACCTCGATCGCGTGGAGCAGAGCATATTGCGCCTGCTGCCGACCATGGAGCGCCGCGAAATCATCGAAATCTCGCTGCGTAACCGCGCTGCGCTGATCACGGTCAGGGACCTTGATCAGGCCGCGGAGGTATCCAACCGTATCGCGCCGGAGCACCTGGAACTGTCGGTAGAGGATCCCCAGGCGCTGTTGCCGCAGATCCGTCACGCCGGTGCCATCTTCATGGGGCGTTACACCGCCGAGGCACTGGGTGACTACTGCGCAGGCCCGAACCACGTGCTGCCGACCTCCGGCACCGCACGTTTCTCATCGCCGCTGGGGGTCTACGACTTCCAGAAGCGTTCCTCGCTGATCAACTTTTCCGCCGACGGCGCTTCGGTGCTGGGCCAGGTCGCTTCAGTACTGGCCCGTGGTGAAGGGCTCACGGCCCACGCCCGCTCTGCCGAGTACCGCATCAAAGAGGACTGATCGGCGCGGGCGGCGCTTGGCGCCTCCCAGGCGGCTATCGGTCGTGGATGAAGCTGGCACCCGAGGTGCCGGTTTCATCCGTCCCTTACTTTTCTTCCTGTTGCTGCGGCGGCCGTTCGCCGACTTTGACGTCGACTGACATCGGCTTGTTGTCACGCAGGATATCGACCCTGATGGAGTCGCCGGGCTTGAGTGCGGCGATCTGGTTCATCGAACTGCGGCTGTCCTCGACCTGGATGCCGCCAATGGCAACCATGATGTCGCCTGGCTGCAGGCCGGCGATATGCGCCGGGCCGTCCCGGTAGATACCGGCAATGATCAGGCCCCGGGCCTCGTCCAGGCCGAAGCTCTCGGCCAGGCGCGGTGTCAGCTCCTGTACCTCGACGCCAATCCAGCCGCGGATGACGCGCTGGTGCTCGACCAGGTCCTGCAGAATCTGCCGCGCCAGGTTGGACGGTATCGCGAAGCCGATGCCCTGGGAGCCGCCGGACTTGGAGTAGATCGCCGAGTTGATACCGATCAGGTTGCCGTAGGCATCGATCAGCGCACCGCCGGAATTGCCGGGATTGATCGCCGCATCGGTCTGGATGAAATCCTCGTAGGTATTGAGTCCCAGACTGTTGCGCCCGGTGGCGCTGATGATGCCCATGGTCACGGTCTGGCCGACCCCGAAGGGGTTGCCGATGGCGAGCACCACGTCGCCGACCCTTAGCGTCTCGGACGAGGCCAGCTCGATACTGGGCAGGTCCGGCAGGTCGATCTTGAGCACCGCGAGATCGGTTTCCGGGTCGGTACCGATGACCGTGGCTTGGGTCTCGCGCCCATCGCGCAGTGCCACCAGAACACTGTCGGCGCCGGCAATGACATGGTTATTGGTGACGATATAGCCCTGGTGGCTCAGCAGTACGCCGGAGCCGAGGCTTGCCTCGATGCGGTCGCGCTGCGGCCGGTTGCCGAAATCGAAAAAGCGGCGGAAGTAGGGGTCGTCGAGCAGCGGGTTATCCTGCTGCTTGATCAGAGTTCGGGTGTAGATGTTGACGACTGCGGGTGCGGCCTTCTCCACTGCGGCGGAATAGGAAACGGGCCCTTCGCCGAGACTTGGTGCCGGGCGCTCGCTGACAGGGGCTTCCCGAATCTCGACAGTATTGATCTGCGGGCTCAGCAGGTCCGGAAACAGCTGCAGAATCACGACGGCCGCCAGAACGCCGGCGACGATCGGCCAGATCAGAAACGAAGACTTGCGCATGGGGGATCCGAGTGATTGTCTCGACAAATCATGCAATTATACGGCGAGTAAACGACGATTGTGAATTGTGTGGGCCCAAGACCTGGCGGATGGGTGCACTCAGGGATGTTTTCGACCGGTACAGAGGTTTTTAGCGTATGTCGATCGAGCTCAACCAGCTGGTGCGTTACAGCGACGAGCTGCTGCAAAGCGGACAGATAACCGATTACTGCCCCAACGGGCTTCAGGTGGAGGGGCGCCCCCTGGTGCGGCGGATACTCTGTGGTGTCACCGCCTGCCAGGCGCTACTGGATGAGGCCGTGGCCTGGGAGGCCGACCTGGTTCTGGTGCATCACGGCTATTTCTGGAAAGGCGAGGACAGCCGTATCCGTGGCATCAAGAAGCGCCGCCTGGCGACGCTGCTGCAGCATGACATCAGTCTGCTGGCATACCACCTGCCGCTGGATGTGCACCCGGAGCTCGGTAACAACGTGCAACTGGCCAAGCGCCTGGGACTGACCATCGAGGGACCGCTGGAGCCCGGCAATCCGCGCTCGGTCGGCTTGGTCGGCCGCCTGGCGCAACCCGAATCGCTGGCACAGTTCGGCGAGCGGGTGGCACAGGCGCTGGATCGCCAGCCGCAGAACATCGAGGGCGGCGGCCAACCGGTCGAACGGCTGGCCTGGTGCACCGGGGCGGCGCAGGGTTATATCGAGCAGGCGGTGATGCAGGGTGTCGATGCATATCTGTCCGGTGAAATTTCCGAGCCGACAGTGCACAGCGCGCGGGAAAACGGTATTCACTACGTTGCCGCCGGGCACCACGCCACCGAACGCTATGGCGTGCAGGCGCTGGCCGAGCACCTGGCCGAACGGTTCGATCTGGAATGGCGTTTCGTCGATGTCGACAATCCGGTGTGAGTGGCAGGCGGTGTGCGGTCATCGCCAGGCAACGAACCCGGCCCTCCGGGCGAACAGGCTGATTACGTAAGGTGTAAGGAAAGCTGATGTTGCCTCGCCGCGAGCGCTGTCGCGGCGAGGGAAGTGGAGTGGCGGTCAGCTGGCGACGGGCTCTTTTTCCGGTTCCTGCTGTTTGCGCTTCAGGGCGGCCAGATCTGCAGGGTCGCGGACCTTGTCTTCCTCGTCGGCTTTTTTCTTGTCTAAGCCATAGCGCTCGGACAGGGTGCCCTCCTCGTCTTTGGCTTTGGTGGCATAATCGCGGGGCGGTTCCGGAACCTTTTCGGCGTCGCCGTTGGGGACCACGTCGGTCATCACCGGAATCGGAGATTCCTTTTCCTGCTCGGCTTGGGCTTCCATGTCCGCGGCTTCGAGGCGTGGCTGCATTACGTCCTTCAGCGCCAGGGCCGCCGATTCGCTGGCACCCAGGCTCTGGGCGCCCTGGGCCAGGTGCTGATGCACATCGCGGTAGGCGCCGGTCAGCTGGTTGACCAGTTCGGCGGTTTTCTCGAAATGTTCCGTCACGTCCCGCTTGTATTGGCCGAGCTCCTCCCTGGCTTCGTCGAGCTGACGGTTAAGGGCGTCGCGTTCGCTGGCGTCCGAGCCGGAGCGTCCGAGAAGGTAGCCGATCAAGCCGCCCACCGCGAGAGCAACGACACCGATGATCCATATACTGGTCTGTTCCACAGTTAATCCTCACAGCTGGATTTAACAGAGTGTTCATAATAACCCGGATCGAATTGACCGGGGTAAGCGGCCGAAGCGACGACCGGCTTCGCACCAATGCCTGAGTGATAGATTAAAACAATCGATGGGCAAAGCATATGGATGCCATTCGTCATCTTAGTCCCGTCTTAACCGTAGAGGCCGTCGACACGGGGCCGGCACAGCATCGAAGCGTAGCGAAACAGGAATAACAGCCAGGCCAGGATCCAGCAACCGCCGGCCAGTTGCAGCGAGACCGAGTAGGGGAGGGGCGTCAGTGGCAGCGTCACCCGCAGCAGGCCGGCGAGGCCCATCAGCGCGAAAGCCGTGCCGATACCGCGGGGGATTGCCAGTTCACGCCCTGTGTGACCAAGGCTGACTCGCGCCATCATGCCGAGGGTCAGGGAACCAATGGCGCCTGCGGCGAATGCATGCAGCGGGACCGATGGCGACCAGCCCAGCAGAGGCGACAGCAACTGCAGGGCAAACCCCAGGGAGATGAACAGGTAACCCAGGTGCAGAATCCACAGCAGCGGCACCCGGCCAATCTGAGCCTGGAGCCAGCCATACTGGCGCCGGGTATGCAGGCCCAGGTTTGCCGCGCTCAGCAGCAGCGCGGGTATCTGCCACTCCAGGCTCCAGCACAGTGCCCACAATAACGCCAGGGGCAGAACCAGTCGCTCGAGCCTGGGCTGACGGCGGGCCTTGAAGCTGTCGAGCCCCCGCTCGGTGAAGAACGGAATCACCCGTCCGCCCATCAGCAGCATCATTGCGACGACCAGGTAAAGGGCTGCATGCAGTCCGGGGCGCGCTGTCGCGACAGCTACCCCGAGCTGCTCCAGGTGCACCAGCAGGTTGCCGGCGAAGAGGCCCGCGAGCAGCGCCAGGAACACCAGGTTGCGATAGTTCCGAGCCTTTAGGATGGGCCAGGCCAATGCGGCCGCCAGCAGCGGCAGGAACAGCAGGTCCGTCAGCGCAACGCTCCAGGGTGGCAGCGGCAGCAGCGGCGTGATCCTGCCCGCTGCCCAGAGCATTGTCAGCGCCGCCAGCCAGGGCCCCCGCAGTGTCTGAATCGAGGTCCAGTTGCGCACCGCGGTGAGCAGAAAGCCGGCGATTACGGCGAGTGTGAACCCGAACAGCATTTCGTGGGCATGCCAGTGAATAGCGGACATGAAGTACGGCGATGGGTTGTTCGACGGCCAACTCAGCAACCATGTCGAGATGAGGCCCGCGCCCGACAGCGCGGCGGCGATGAAAAACGGGCGAAAGCCCAGGTTGAACAGAGAAAAGGCGCTCGGGACGCGTCGTTCCTGCAGCGGTATCATGGGCACCCTCCGGAGAGATTTGAGTATACTGTGCGGCCTGTGGTTGCGATCAATTATGTGCAAAAAATACATTTTTATAAAGCTTTGCGGCCTGCTGTTGTCGCTGCCCGTACTGGCCGGCATCGAGGTCACCGACGATGCCGGTCACAGCATTCGGCTCGAATCGCCGGCGCGGCGGATTCTGTCGCTGGCGCCCCACGTCACAGAGAACCTGTTCAGCATCGGTGCCGGGGAGCTGATCGTCGGCACCGTGAGTTACAGCGACTACCCGCCGGAGGCACTCTCGATTCCGCGTATCGGCAATTACGAACGCATCAGTCTCGAACAGGCGCTGGCGCTGGCGCCGGACCTGGTGATTGCCTGGCCGCCGGGCAACGACGCGGTGCAGTTGCAGCGCCTGCGCGATTTCGGTATCCCGGTGTTCGAGTCGGATCCCAACTCCTTCGACGACATCGCCCTGCACCTGCGCCGGCTCGGGCGCCTCACTGGCCGTGACGAAACGGCGGAGCGGACCGCGCGCGAGCTCGAAGCGCGGGTTGGGACGCTGGCGGCGCAGCACCGCGATGCAGCGCCGGTGCGGGTGTTCTATCAGCTGTGGCACGAGCCGCTGATGACGGTGAATGGGTCCCAGCTGGTGGGCCGGATGCTGCGGCTGTGCGGGGGCCGCAATTCCTTCGCGGAACAGTCCGAGGTGGCGCCGCGGCTCGGCGTCGAAGCGGTGTTGGCGGCAATGCCCGAGGTCATCGTCACCACCACCGAGGAGGCGCCGGCCGACTGGCGGGAGCGCTGGCGGCGCTGGCCGCAGTTGCCGGCGGTTCAGCTGGACCTTTTCTATCAGCTCGAAGCCGACTGGATGCACCGGGCGACGCTGCGTGCTGTGGACGGTGCCGAGCAACTGTGCCGCGATCTCGACGATGCGCGTGAAAAGCTGGGCTACGGGGCCGCCGGCGCGGGCGCCCGGCAGCCTGCTGTCGACCGCAATGGAGAAGCGAATTGAGACAATTGATACTGGGCGGGGCCCGCTCGGGCAAGAGCCGACTGGCGGAACAGCGTGCCCACGACAGCGGCCGTGCCGTGGTCGTCGTCGTCACCATGCAGCCGGGCGATGATCCGGAAATGCATGCGCGCATCGAGCGCCATCGTGCGGAACGTCCGGTGGACTGGCGGGTCGTCGAAGCGCCGACCGGTCTCGCTGAGGCGATCGGTCCGCTGCTCGACGAGGGCTGCTGTGTGCTGGTGGACTGCCTGACGCTGTGGCTGACCAATCTGCTGCTGGCGGAGGACGAGACGGCTCTGGATCGGGAACTTGGCGCGCTGTACCGGCTGGTCGACGGCTGCGCCGGCGAGCTGCTGCTGGTCAGCAACGAAGTGGGCTGGGGCATCGTACCGATGGGTGAGCTGAGCCGGCGCTTTCAGGACCAGGCGGGCTGGTTGCACCAGCGTCTGGCACAACGCTGTGACCGCGTGACGCTGTGCGTCGCCGGACTGCCGATGGAGGTGAAATGACCGCACCGAACTGGATCAGGGCCGCCATACGTGCGCCGGACCGCGATGCCGAGCGGGCTGCACGCCAGCGCCAGGCCCGGCTGACCAAGCCCGCTGGCGCGCTGGGCGAGCTGGAAGCGCTGGCGCTGCGGCTGGCGGGGCTGCAGGGCCGTGAATGTCCGCGCCTGGAGCGCTGCCAGATCAGTGTGTTCGCCGCCGATCACGGCATTGCGGCTGCAGGCGTGTCGGCTTACCCCCAGGCCGTGACGGCGCAGATGATCCTCAACTTCGCCGCCGGTGGCGCTGCGGTGTCGGTACTGGCGCGCCACAGCGGCGCGCGTTTTGAAGTCGTCAACCTGGGAACGGTCGAGCCGTTGCCGGCCGGGACAGAGGTTCTCGACCGGACGCTGGGGCCGGGGACCGCCGACTTCAGCATGACTGACGCTATGACGCCGGCGCAGCTCGAGGCAGCGCTCGGTGTTGGCGGCGAACGGGTCGAGGCGGCGCTCGAAGCCGGCTGTGATCTCTTTATCGCCGGGGAAATGGGAATCGGCAATACCAGCGCCGCGACCGCACTGGCGGCGTTGCTGCTTGATCTGCCGCCGGCACAGCTGCTGGGAGCCGGTACCGGTGTCGACGCGGCAGGCCTGGCGCGCAAGCAGGCGCTGATCGAGCGCGCGCTGGCGCGTCACCGCACCGCGTCTAATGACACGCTTGAGCTGCTGCGGCGCCTCGGTGGGTTCGAGGTTGCGGCGATGACCGGCGCCTGCCTGCGGGCCGGCCAGCTCGGAGTACCTGTGCTGGTGGACGGCTTTATCGTTACCGCGGCTGCACTCGTCGCTGTGCGCCTGCAGCCGGCGCTGAGGGACTGGCTGTTTTTCTCACACCGGTCCGCAGAACCCGGGCACCGGTTGCTGCTGGAGGCGCTCGATGCCCGTCCGCTTCTCGCGCTGGATATGCGACTGGGAGAGGGCAGCGGCGCGGCCCTGGCATGGCCGTTGCTGCAGAGCGCCTGCCGACTGCACGGGGAAATGGCGACCTTCGACGAGGCTGGCGTTTCCGGACCGGGCGATACCGATAGCAACTCAACAGAGGCATCCCGGTGCCGGTCCTGACGCTCGACCTGCTGCGTCACGGCGAGGCCGGCGGTGCCGATTGCTACCGGGGTCGCAGTGATCCGGCGCTGACCGCGCAGGGCTTGTCGCAAATGCTGGCCTGGGAGCACGACAATCAGGGCTGGAGCCGACTGCTCAGCTCGCCGTTGCGGCGTTGTCGCGAACCGGCGCGGCGGCTGGCCGCCTCGATGGGGATACCGATGGCCGAAGAGGCGGCGTTGATCGAATACGACTTCGGCGACTGGGACGGCCAACGCTACCAGGACGTGTGGCAGCAGGACCGGCAGCGGGTGATGGCGTTCTGGCGCGATCCCGCCGCACATCCGCCGCCGGGGGGAGAGACGATCGCCGCGCTGTGCGAACGGATCGAGGGGCTCGAAATCCGGCTGCAAGGGGGCTCGGACGAACACCTGCTGTTGCTGACCCATGGCGGCGTGATACGCGCATTGATCGGGCGTGAGCTCGGGCTGCCGGCGTCCGCCTGGTCGCAACTGCGCGTCGATACGGGATCGCTCAGCCGGGTGAAAATCGGCTATGATCGGAACAATCGGTGGTTCGAGTTTTCCTTTCTGAATCGCCTTCCCCGGCACAGCAATGGACGCGACCTTTGACGTTCAACAATCCCCGAGTCTCATCTACCGTCGACTCGACAGCCTTGGCGATTTGCCGGTGTTCAGTGCCACGGTTAACCGCATACAGCAGATTCAGCAGCTCTCGAGAGTCCGACGCCATGGCCTTGGCGATGGCGGTGATGAAGGATCCCGGCCTTTCAGCCAAGCGTTTGCGGGTCGCCAAGTCGCCAGGCTACAACCGTGGCCAGGGCCGTATCGAGGTGGTGTCCCGGGCAGTCATACTGCTGGGTTTCGAGCGTATCAAGAGCCTGTCAATGACGCTGAAGCCGATAGAAAGCTTCGATCAGCGCTGCCGGCCGCGGCGCCATTTCCGATGACGCCTTCCGTGGCTTCAATCGCTTTTTTCTTCAGGTGAAGCTGGCGTTGATACCGCGCAGGAACGAGCAGGCTGTCGCAAGCCTGCCTGGTTTACACGGGGGGGTGTTAAGAACAGACGTCCATCGATTAGCCAGATGACGCTTTTCAATATCCAGCCCGGAGCCGCGCTTATTCGGTCGGTGTCTCCGATTCCGGGCCGCTGAGGCCCTTGAAGAAAGACTTGGTGCTGTCCCAGGCATCCTTGGTGACGTCCGTAGCGGCGTCAGCTCCTTCCTTGCCCAGCTCGACTGCGTTTTCGGCGCCGGCACTGGTGGAACAGAAGGCGCGTTCCAGTGCGCAGCGGGCCTTGCAGCCGTTCACGGCGGCCTCGTCGGTAAAGTGGCGCACTTCGCATTCGACGCGGCAGTATTGCTGATCCAGCGCGCAATCGGCGAGTGCGGGCAGCGGCAGCCCGAGCAGAAGACTCAGCAGCAATTGTCGTTTCATGTAACCTCCTGAGGGCAAAATAATCGGCATCGACGCAGGGCTCAGCGTCGGTGGCGGGGTTGCCAGCATACCTCCCGGCCACCGTTGCGACGCGCCAGTACCCGGGCGCAGACGAACAGCAGGTCGGACAGGCGATTAATGAAGCCCAGACTGTTGGAATTGACCGGCTCGAGCCCGGCCAGTTCCACCAACCGCCGCTCCGCGCGCCGGCAGACCGCGCGCGCCTGCTGGCACAGTGCAGCAACACGGCCGCCGCCGGGCAGGATGAACTCCTCGAGCGGCGGCAGTTTGGCGTTGAGGGTATCCAGGTGCTGCTCCAGCCGCTCGATTGCTGCGGCGTCCAGCACCCGGTAGGCCTCGTCGACCATCGCCAGTTCGCCGCCAAGATCGAACAGGTCGTGCTGCAGCGGCGCCAGTACCGGCAGCAGCGGGTCGTCCGGCGCCAGTTCCGCCAGCAGCACCCCGAGCAGCCCGTTGAGCTCGTCGAGGTCGCCGATCGCTTCGATGCGGGGGTGGTACTTGTCGACGCGGCGGCCGTCGGCCAGGGCGGTGGTGCCCCGGTCGCCGCTGCGGGTGTAAATGCGGGTCAGGCGGTCGGCCATCCCGGTTCTCCTGTTCAATCCGGTGGGTTTATGCGTGGCATCGAGACGATACGGCGATCCAGTTCCAGTACCGAATCATCCCGATCGTCATAGTCGTACAGCCCCAGCAGGTAACGGATGGCATTGAGCCGCGCCCGTTTCTTGTCGTCGGACCGGATCCAGACCCAGGGCGATTCGGCGGTACTGGTATGGCGAAACATTTCGTCCCGGGCCTTGCTGTAGTCGTCCCAGCGGCGCTGGGCCTCGACGTCGATCGGGCTCAGCTTCCACTGCTTGAGCGGGTCGGTTTCACGCTGGTGAAAGCGTTTGCGCTGCTCCTTCTTGCTGACGGCGAACCAGAACTTGACCAGGTGCAGCTCCGAACGGATCAGCATCTGCTCGAGCTGTGGTGCCGTTTCCAGGAACTCCCTCGCTTCGGCTTTGGTGCAGAAGCCCATGACGCGCTCGACGCCGGCCCGGTTATACCATGAACGGTCGAACAGGACGATTTCGCCGGCATCCGGCAACTGCCGGATATAGCGCTGGAAATACCACTGTCCCCGTTCCTGTTCGGTGGGTTTGCCGAGAGCCACGACGCGATAGTTGCGTGGATTGAGATTCTCGATCACCCGCTTGATGGTGCCACCCTTGCCGGCCGCGTCGCGACCCTCGAACAGCACGCACAGGCGGATACGGTTCTCCTGAATCCAGCGCTGGAACTTCTGTAGCTCGACCTGCAAAGGGTACATCTCCCGCTCGTATTCGCCCTTGGTCATGCGCTTGAGTGGCGCTCGCCGCTCATCCTGACCGGCTGGGCGCCAGTCTTCCCTTTCCTCCTGCGCGCGCAGCGTCGCCAGGTCCAGCAGATCGGCGCTGGTCATATGCCTGTTATTTCCCATAGCGGTGGTCTCCCACTTGCCCGCTGCATTCCAGTTCTTTCACCAGGTGCAGCATCTCACGATGGGTCGGTACCGCGATACCGAGACGGTCGGCTTCGCGGCAGAGGTAGCCGCTGATCTGTTCGATTTCAGTCCGGCGTCGGTGACGGATATCCTGCAGCATCGACGAGTAATTGGTACCGGTGGCGGTCGCCACCCGCAGCGCCTGGTCGACCAAGGGGGTGTCGAACAGCTGGATGTGGCGTGCCGCGGCCACCTGTTCGAACTCCTCACAGAGCCGGACGAGGTGCTGCCGGTACTCGGGAACCCGTGCCAGCTCGCCGTTACGGCAGCCATGGATGGCGGTCAGCGGATTGATAGCGCAATTGATCGCCAGTTTGCGCCAGAGCGTGGTTTCGATATCGGGATCGGCCCTGAGTTGCAGTCCGAAGCCGGCGGGCAGCTCATCGATCAGGTTGTCGGCCCGGCCATCGAAGGTGCCGATCGCGGTTTCGCCGCGACCGGCATGAACGACGTCGAACGGTCCCTGCAGCCAGGCGCCGTCGGTGGTGGAACCAGCGAACAGCCGCCCGACACCGACCAGCTCCGTGGCCAGCTGCTGATTGCCGAGACCGTTCTGCAGCACCAGCACCCGGGAGGCCGGGCGCAGCAGCGGCAGCACAACACGAAGCGCGGCTTCAGTATCGAACGCCTTGGTACAGAGCAGCAGGCGCTCGATGGGGCGGGCGTCGCGCGCCAGAGAGGCGTTTACCGGACAGAGCCGCTGCTCGCTGTCGCGTGTCAGGCGGATGCCGCCGATCTGCCGGAACTGTTGCAGCCTGGCGGCGTCGCGCAAAATCAGCGTCACATCGAGACCGGCCTGCTGCAGGCTGGCGCCCCAGAGGCAGCCGATAGCGCCGGCGCCGAGTATCGTCCACTCCATGGGCACTCCAAACGTCTTCAGATCCGTCCATGATAGCGAGCAGGAAGGGGCGAGGAAACGCCCGGGACGCTGTGGCCCGCCCGGATGCGAAAATTGTCCCCCATTGGCTCCACCACGGCCGTTTTCCCTGGCCTGTCGGGCTGTTGAAAGGTGTTGGCGTGGCCGGCGGCGAAAGCGAAGTGCTATCAGCTTCCAAAGCCGCGTGAGAAGAGGGATGGGCGATAACTGACCGATTTGCGTTACTTTTTAACGCTGCGATAGCAACTTAGGTAGATTTTCGACAGCCTGCTAGAATGGCGCTCTTTGCCGAGCGTTCGCAGTTACAGGAGAACATTCCGATGCCTTCATTCGATATCGTGTCCGAGCTGGATGCGCATGAAGTGACCAATGCGGTGGATCAGGCCAACCGCGAAATTCAGAACCGCTACGACTTCAAGGGCGTGGACGCGCGCTTCGAGCACACCGACGACCAGGTCGTGCTCTGGGCCGAGGTGGATTTCCAGCTTCAGCAGATGCTGGACGTGCTGCGCAGCAAGCTGACCAGCCGCAAAATCGATATTCGCTGCCTGGAAGTGAAGGACCCGGAGACGGCCAACATGAAGGCTCGCCAGGTCGTGGTGCTGAAGCAGGGCATCGAGCAGGCCCTGGCGAAGAAGATCACCAAGTTGATCAAGGACTCCAAGATGAAGGTGCAGAGCCAGGTCCAGGGCGACCAGGTGCGCGTCACCGGCAAGAAGCGCGACGACCTGCAACAGGTCATGGCGCTGTTGCGTGGCGCCGAGCTGGAACTGCCGCTGCAGTTCAACAACTTCCGCGATTAAGGCACAGCGGTAAGGCGCCGCCCGTCATATCGATCGTATTGCAGATCGATTGCTTGCGGCTGGCAGAGGTGTTGGGTTCCGGGCCTTCGGCCCTGCACCCAACCTACTACGGTTACCTGGCCTGAGCGGTTTCCATGTCGGCGCCGTCCTCTGTCGTATTGCTGCCATTCGACACAACCGCAGTATGGCGTGCCGCAAGCCAGACCAGCAGCAGCACCGGCGCACCGAGCAGGGCCGTGCCGGCGAAGAACAGCGGGTAGCCGACCAGGTCGACCGCATCGCCGGAGAAGCCGGCGAGGAACTTTGGCAGCAGCAGCATCACCGAGCTGAATAGCGCGTACTGGGTGGCGGTATAGCTGATACTGGTCAGGCTCGAAAGGTAGGCGATGAAAGCTGCGGTGGCGATACCGGCGCTGAAGTTGTCGAGCGAGACGGTTACGATCAGGAATGGCACGCTGTGGCCGGTGAGCGCCAGTGCCGAAAACAGCAGGTTTGTCACCGCCGCCAGCAGTGCGCCGGTGAACAGCATCCGCATCACACCGAAACGGTATACCAGCAGACCGCCGCAGAGCGATCCCAGGATCGTCATCAGGGTGCCGAACAGCTTGGTGATTTCGGCGACCTCGACCTTGGTGAAGCCCATATCGACGTAGAACACGTTGGCGATAATCCCCATCACCACGTCGGCGATACGGTAGCTGCCGACCAGTGCCAGGATCAGCAGGGCCGGACGGCCGTAACGCTGTACGAAGTCGGCGAAGGGGCTCCAGACGGCGATATAGAGCCAGCCCAGGGTTTTCGCCAGCGCGTGCGGCAGGTGCTGGCGTTGTTCCATGAAGGCCTCGATCTGTGCCTGTTCACGCTCTGCGGCCGCGCCGTTCGGCGCGGGCTCCGGCACGATCAGGGTGGTGGCGATACCGACCAGCATCAGCGCCGCCATCACCAGGTAGGCGATCTCCCAGGACTCGCGGTGGTAGCTGTCGTTGGCCGGATCGTACCAGGCGGCGATCAGCAGTGCGCCGGTCGTGGCTATGATCATCGCCAGCCGGTAGCCGAGCATGTAGGTTGCTGCCATCGCGGCCTGCAGCCGCATCTCGGCCGACTCGATCCGGTAGGCGTCGATGCTGATGTCCTGGGTGGCCGAGCTGAACGCCACCGCCAGGGCGAAGAAAGCCATCAGTTCGAGGTTCTGAGTCGGGTCGGAGCCGGCCATGCCGATCAGGCTGGCGACGATCGCCAGCTGGGCGGTGAGCATCCAGCTGCGTCGGCGTCCAAGCCAGCGGGACAATAACGGAATCGGGGTGCGATCGATGATCGGCGACCAGGCCCACTTGAACGCGTATGCCAGCGCGACCCAGGAGAAGTAGGTGATGGTGCCGCGGTCGATACCGGCTTCGCGCAGCCAGTAGGACAGGGTGGAGAATACCAGCATCAGTGGCAGCCCGGCGGAAAAGCCGAGGAACAACAGCGTCAGGGCGCGCGGATGCAGGTAGATGCGCGCGCTGCCCAGCCATTGCTTCAGATCCTTTCTGTCCTGCTCGGGTGCGGCTTGCATAGTGGCTATTGGCTCATCGGGTTTACGTTATGGCCATTGTCTCGGTCGCGCCGGTCAATGTAAACGGCAGGAGCCCGGCCCTCCGAGCGAATATTGACGAGCGGCCGCAGAGTTTGCGGCGTTAACGCGTTATGCGTCACAAAAAAAGACCCGCAAACTTGTGCGGGTCTCAGAGTCAGGCGGTACTGCTGCCAAAATTTTCAATCGGAAGCTTCAAGCGGTCCTCTAGATCCTCAAGGCGCCATCGATCTCGAAGCAGCGGCCACTGACGTAGTCGTTCTCCAGGATGAAGGTGACCGTCTTGGCGATCTCTTCCGGTTTACCAAGGCGGTGCAGCGGAATCTGCGACGACATCTTGTCGAGAGCTTCCGGTTTCATCGCCATTACCATGTCGGTGGCGATGAAGCCCGGAGCGATCGACGCCGCGCGAATACCGTAACGTGCCAGCTCCTTGGCCCAGGTCACGGCCATCGCTTCGGCACCGGCCTTGCTTGCTGTGTAGTTGGTCTGGCCCATATTGCCCGAGCGGGAGATTGACGAGATGTTGATGATGCAGCCCGGGTTGCCCAGCTCGATCATCTTGCTGGCCGCCTCGCGGGCGCAAAGGAAAGTGCCGGTCAGGTTGACAGCGATCACCTGATTCCACTTGTCCAGCGACATCTTGCTGACGACTTCACCGTCCTTGGCTTTCACCAGCATGGCGTCGCGGGTGATGCCGGCATTGTTTACCAGGCCGTGAATGGCGCCCAGTTTGGTGGCGATTTCGTCGAACAGGTGTTCGACTGCGGATTCATTGGTGACATTACAGACGAAACAGTGCGCATCTGCGCCTTTTTCCATACACAGGCGTGCGGTGATTTCGAGGTCGGCGCCGTGCATGTCGACCAGGGCGATGCGTGCGCCCTTGTCGGCCAGTTCCAGAGCCATGGCACGACCCAAACCGCGTCCGCCACCGGTGATGACGATTACCTTATCTTTCAGTTCCATCGCGGGTACCTTAATTTCCTGAATTCAAGCGCTGTGCTGATACCGGGAATAAGGCCCTAAACGCGCGCCCCGCAGCCCGGATTCAGTTGTTATTTTTGGTTTGCAGCATACTGCTTGCTGCAATGCAAAACGTTATCCCGCACGTGCACAAAAGTCTACCGGTGTTACAAAAATGTCACCAAAACATTACACAGAATTGCTAGCGCCTGGCAGGATTCCGAGATTTCCGGATGTTCTAATTCCTTAAAAAACAGATAATTATCGGCGGAAGGCCGGTAAAAACGACGTCTCTACTACTTTCGTCTAATATCTGAGCCTGGTGGGGCAAGTGCAGCAAAACGCCGCAAATGGGTGCATTAGGTTGCGGTCAGACGGTGCATCTGGTGTCATGAGGCAAACATTCCTGGACTTTTCGACATGCGGTTTCTGTTTCTGCTTTTTATCGTCGTTCCGATCATCGAAATCACCGTGCTGATCAATGTCGGTCAGATCATCGGCACCTGGTATACCGTCGGGCTGGTACTGCTGTCGGCCTTCATTGGCGTCAATATGCTGCGCTATCAGGGACTGTCGACGCTGGCCCGGGCGCAGCAAAGGGCCAACGCGGGCGAAGTGCCGGCGCGGGAAATGGTCGAGGGCATCGTGCTCGCGGTCGGCGGCGCGCTGCTGGTGACGCCGGGCTTCGTGACCGACATCATTGGCTTTTGTTGCCTGATTCCGCAGACCCGCCAGCTGGCGGCCGACGCGCTGATCAAGCGTTTCACCGTGGTGGCGATGACGCGCCAGCAGATGTCGGGTTTCTCCGATCCCGACTTCGAGCCCCGTCCGCACCATGCCCCCCGCCGCGATGGCGACATTATCGACGGCGAATACCGTCGTGAAGATGACTGATAGATACGTAGGATGGGTTAGCCGCCGTCCATAGTGGCCGGCCGTTTCTGCCGCAGGCCAACGGCGGCGTAACCCGTCAACGGCGCTGCAGGCGCGTTGATCTCCGCCGGCACTGCGGTCGCCGAAACGGACTGCCGTCCGGGCCGACGGACTTCTGAGTGGGATCAGCGGCGCCTCGGCCGCTTTGCCATCGGTGGTTCCTGCGGTCGGATGCCAGTTGTAGGAGCTTCCGCGAGCGATCCGGCACGACGTCTTGGATATTCGCCGGGGGCCGGCCTCTTGCGACTGGAGTCACCCCGTCAGCGCTACGCGCATGGCATGGGCTCTTACTTTCTAAAACGTTAGTAACAGCGAAGGCGGCCCCGGCCAGGCTTATCCACGCCCCACGCCCCACGCCCCACGCCCCAGGCGTGTTGGGTTACACCCGCCGGGCGGCTCCCGACCTACGGCGGCCTGCAGCGCCCGGGAAATTTTTTTTGAATTTTTTTGTTTGCCCCTGTTGAAATGCATTCCGCCGCCCCCATCTTCCCTTTCAACCAGAATTTGGGGCGTCAGAGGCCTGGCGTCCTTTCTCTGCAAAACATGGCTTTGGATCTAAACGAGATCAGGAGAACAAACAGATGAAAATTCGTCCGCTTCACGATCGAGTCGTCGTTCGTCGCAGTGAAGAAGAAACCACCACTGCAGGCGGTATCGTGCTGCCGGGTTCCGCCGCTGAGAAGCCGAATCGTGGCACCATCATTGCTGTCGGTGAAGGGCGCACCCTGAACAACGGCGACGTGAAGCCGCTGGCTGTAAAAGAGGGTGATGTCGTTCTGTTTGGCCAGTACTCCGGTAGCAATACCGTCAAGATCGACGGCGAGGAGCTGCTGATCATGAACGAAAGCGAAATCTTCGGCGTTCTGGAAGACTGAGAAGTCTGCGCCAACCCCTGAATTTCGATTCCAAACGATTTGTATAGGATTAACTGACAATGGCTGCTAAAGACGTACGTTTTGGTGATGACGCTCGCAACCGCATGCTCAAGGGCGTGAACATCCTGGCTGATGCCGTGAAAACCACCCTGGGCCCGAAAGGCCGCAACGTCGTACTGGACAAGTCCTTCGGTGCGCCGCTGGTCACCAAGGACGGCGTTTCCGTCGCCAAGGAAATCGAACTGAAAGACAAGTTCGAGAACATGGGCGCTCAGATGGTCAAGGAAGTCGCTTCCCAGGCTAACGACGTAGCCGGTGACGGTACCACCACCGCAACCGTTCTGGCCCAGGCAATCGTCAACGAAGGTCTGAAATCCGTTGCCGCTGGCATGAACCCGATGGACCTGAAGCGCGGCATCGACAAGGCAGCTGCTGCTGTCGTCGAAGAACTGCGCAAGATGGCCGTACCCTGTGAAGACTCCAAGGCGATCTCCCAGGTAGGTTCCATCTCCGCCAACTCCGACGAAGTCGTCGGCGACATCATCGCCAAGGCGATGGAGCGTGTTGGCAAGGAAGGCGTCATCACCGTTGAAGAAGGCACCGGTCTCGAGAACGAGCTGGAAGTCGTTGAAGGTATGCAGTTCGACCGCGGCTACCTGTCTCCGTACTTCATTAACAACCAGGAGAACATGTCTGTCGAGCTGGAACAGCCGTTCATCCTGCTGTTCGACAAGAAAATCTCCAACATCCGCGATCTGCTGCCGACCCTGGAGCAGGTAGCCAAGTCCTCCCGTCCGCTGCTGATCATCGCTGAAGACGTCGAAGGCGAAGCGCTGGCGACTCTGGTCGTCAACAACATGCGTGGCATCGTCAAGGTCGCTGCCGTCAAGGCTCCGGGCTTCGGCGATCGTCGCAAGGCCATGCTGGAAGACATCGCTGTCCTGACCGGCGGCCAGGTGATCTCCGAAGAAGTCGGCCTGAGCCTGGAAACCGCTACCCTGGAACAGCTGGGTCAGGCCAAGAAGGTCAACATCACCAAGGAAAACACCATCATCGTCGACGGTGTTGGCGAAGTGTCCGCGATCGAAGCACGCGTTACCCAGATCCGTGCCCAGATCGAAGAAACCTCTTCCGACTACGACCGTGAAAAACTGCAGGAGCGCGTTGCCAAGCTGGCCGGCGGTGTCGCGGTAATCAAGGTTGGCGCTGCCACCGAAGTCGAGATGAAAGAGAAGAAAGCCCGCGTCGAAGACGCCCTGCACGCGACCCGCGCAGCCGTCGAAGAAGGCGTGGTACCTGGCGGTGGCGTTGCCCTGATCCGCGCTCTGTCTAACGTAAAGGGCCTGGAAGGCATCAACCACGACCAGACCGTCGGTATCGAGCTGGCTTTCCGCGCCATGGAAGCGCCGCTGCGCCAGATCGTCGAGAACGCCGGTGACGAAGGTTCCGTCGTTGTCTCCAAGATCCGTGAAGGCGAAGGCGCGTTCGGTTACAACGCTGCAACTGCCGAGTACGGCAACATGCTGGAAATGGGTATCCTGGACCCGGCCAAGGTCACCCGCTCTGCTCTGCAGGCGGCTGCTTCCGTCGCCGGTCTGATGATCACCACCGAAGCGATGGTTGCCGAGCACCCGGAAGAAAAAGGCCCGGCCATGCCTGACATGGGCGGCATGGGCGGCATGGGCGGCATGGGCGGCATGATGTAAGCCCAAGTCCCCTGACTCTTCGAAACCCCGGCCTCGCGCCGGGGTTTTTGTTTTTAGAGGACAGTAATCGGCGCGTAGATGCTATGAAGGGTCGTCCCCAC
>JABXIM010000195.1 GCA_013373085.1 Oceanospirillaceae bacterium
ACCCAAGATGGGTTGCACGACGCCCTGGCCGCATCAGTGACGGACACCCCGTGCCAAGGCGTCGCTCCACCCATTCTACGAATTACGTTTTTCCCGCTAAAGCGCGATGAACCTTAAATATCAAGTCTCCTCCTTGATATAAGGCATAAGAAACGGCATAAAATCAGCCTTGCCAAGCGGAGCGCCAAGCTTGCGCAGAATGGCATAGGTAGTGGTAATGTGAAAATACAGATTCGGCACCAGGTAGTCGCTGATATACTGTCGCCCAGGAAGCTCACAGTACTTTACAGGGCCAAGTCCAATACGCTTTATTTCATCAAGCTTACTGTCATCTGCGGTAATGCCGGCAACGAGGCTCTTGGTCTGATCGATATGTGAATAGGCCATTTCCAATGAATCCACTTCGACTCCAAGGTTGTCGATGGGCTGGCCGGCACACCACTGCGAGAAGCCCCTCGGCTGATTGCATGCGAAGGCGATTTGAGCACCGAGCGGCAACATATCGGGCGCCAGGCGTTCGTTCAGGGCTGCGTTCATATCCGGAAGATTTTTTTCACCGACCGACAGTATATGAGCCAACACATCCAGCCTGGAGGTAAAAATCTGCTTGATTTCGCTTATGTCTGAATTTCCCATAATAAATCTCTTTCCAATGATTGATGCCGAATGTTCGATCCGTGGCCCCAACCCGGGAAACAAGGCGGTTCCAGAGAACAAAGTGAGCGGTATGTGGCGATTTTCAGGGCGGCCCACTTCCGTTCACAGTGAAGTTAAGCATAAAAAAGCAAATCAAGAGGTCCTGCTCAGGCCTGCGGTTAACGCCGCTGCTCAGCCCCCGCCCGTGGCCGGCACGACCGCAACGGGATCATACCTCAGGGTATGGTGAATCGGTTGTTTTGGGCTCGCGCGCGCCGGACTGGGGACCACTCAGAAGCGGTCGTTGTCTGTCAGATGAAGATTGTCGATCCGGGTCCGTCCCATCAGCTTCAGCGCCAGATTGCGGCAAGCCCGCAGTAACGGATACAGCAGGGTCGATAGCCATTTCGAGCGAAACAACCAGTAGTTGAGCCGGTTGAAGACGCCCGAGCGGGTGCTCAGCAGCGCCAGCAACCTGCATCGCCTCGGCGCCGTAATAGAGACGCTCTCCGATCTTCAGCACCATGCCCTGGTCGATATCGAGCCCCACGGCGCTGATCTCGTCCATCGCCGCACCGGGTTCGCGCGCGTTCACCAGCCTCAGCTCCCCCACCGACGCGCGAATCCGTACCAACCGGGCGTAGCGATCACAGAAGGGACATTGCTTGTCGTATATCAGCAGGAGTTCGGGCATTGGAGTAATGGAATCAACCCCAAAAGCACGCATATTCATCGGCTTCCACCACAGCCAGAAACTCCTTGAGCGAAGCTACCGTTGGATTGGGTTGGTAGCCATGCCACTTGAGATCGGCACGTTGCCAGAATACCTTCCATTGGTTCTGTCTCTTCACGTACGTTGCCTTGGCAACGGGATGCTCGATTATGACTTCCGGATCATTCCAGCGGGGCCGGATCTCGAAAATTTCAACAGACTGCCCCGCTACGCGAAATCCTATATCAAGTTCTTTCCGAATATGGGCTGGCGGTCGCTTTTGCTCGACGTAGGCGCCGACTTCTTTTTTGTAACGTGCTATCTCGATTTCACTGAATGCCATGGGCAGCACCTATAACCACAGAACGCTTGTCAGTTTTGGATAGTGTATACTCACCAAGACTGATTAAACAGGTATGCTGACTCGAATGGGCTTAGCCATTTAAGAATGGAAAAACCACATTATTAACGAAGCTTGCACCTTGCTCGGTATGCAACCATAGCAAACCACCCAGATTCAACAAAACAGTTACCCAGTAAACGCTTCTGAACGCTTGCTTACTCGATTTATGACGCAATTTTTCCTGAGCAAAAAAAGCACCCGGCCAGCCACCCATTAGCGAAAACAGATGCAAGGTACTTTCCTGGGTTCTCCAGCGCCCCTTTTGAGCCGCAGATTTATCTATTGCATATGCAGCAAAAGCGATCAGGCTCATTACTGCATATAAAAGAACAATAACGGCCGGCAACTTACCGCTAAAAGCTGACAGTAAAAGAGCAACACAGAAAAAACTTATAAAAACAGCACCCAAAAAACTTCCGTTTTTGGCTTTAGGCCGTTTATGTGAGCTTTTAACGTCACGCGCAAATTTGATATTTTCAGCTTTATAGCGATTGTTGTTGTCGCGAACCAGTTCATAGACGATGACTTCGCCGTTAACCGGTCGCCGGGATCGAGGCTTAAAGGCCTTGATATGAACAAAGGCGCGTTCTCCACCGCCATTCGGTTCGACAAAACCAAATCCCTTATCGTCGTTCCAATTGAAAATTCTACCTTGAAACTTCATACTTCCCCCATACTTTAAGGCTTACTCTTCATTAAAAAAATGGCTCACCGTTATCAACCCGGCGGGTTAGTACATGAAGCAGGGAGGCTTCATCACTGGCCGCAGGCCAACGAAACCCAAAACCCCGGTCAGGCAACTGACCGGGGTTTTGGGTTGGGTGAATGGGTGACCCCGGTAGCCCTTCACCTTTGCTCCCGGGCCGGACTTGCGCCCCTTGTGAGCTGAGACTTCCGTTCAGGGGAGTCCCGATGGTCGTCCTCGCAAAAACGCGTCCCCTGCCGCCGATCACCCGCGCGATACCTTCGGCAAACGGTCCCCGCAATTCCTTAGCGCCCTCACAACACGTAGAATGCCGGGATGAGCATACTATTTGAAGAGATCGACTCTCAGCCTTCCCCGATCGGCACTATCTCCCTCAGGCGCCGGCGTATACCCGTTATGGGCGATCGGGATATCTATGAAGTGAAACTCGGCGACGAGTTCCTGATGTCCAGCTACTTTGTCGACGGCGAGGTCGCGCTTGCTGATTGCGGGCTCCGTGCATTAAGTGGCGAGGGCCTGTCGGTCGTGGTTGGCGGACTTGGCCTCGGCTATACCGCAGCCGCTGTACTCAAGCATGACAATGTCGGCGAACTGCTGATAGTCGAGTATCTGCCGCCGGTGATCGGCTGGCACCGGCAGGAGAAGGTTCCGCTGGGCAAGGTGCTCAATGCCGATCAGCGCTGTCGCTATGTGCAGGGCGACTTCTTTGCACTCAGTGCCTGCGAAGCGGGTTTTGACCCCGATAGGCCGGGCCGGAAGCTGGATGCAATTTTGCTCGATATCGACCACTCTCCCCGGGCGTTGCTCAACGACGCCAGCAAACCTTTCTACAGTGAGGCCGGCCTTACGCAGCTGGCCAGCCACCTGGTTCCCGGTGGCGTCTTCGGCTTCTGGTCCAATGAGCCGCCGGATGCGCCCTTTACCGAGCTGTTGCGCAGGGTATTCCCGTCAGTCGAGGTACACGAAGTGGATTTCCATAACCCCTTCCAGGATCGCATGGCGACCAACACCGTTTATGTGGGGAAATTGTGAGTCCCGTTAGCATGTCATTAACCCAGGAGCGCCATGAAAGCCCCTAAACGCCTTATACCCCTGTTGGAGGATGGTCTTATCGACGAGGTCCTGCGTCCGTTGATGAGCGGCAAGGAGGCTTCCGTCTACGTGGTGCGATGCGGTGACGAGATTCGCTGCGCGAAAGTCTACAAGGACGCTGAAAAGCGCAGCTTCAAAAAAGCCGCCCAGTATCAGGAGGGGCGCAAAGTTCGCAACTCGCGCCGCGCCCGTGCCATGGAGAAAGGCTCGCGCTTTGGCCGCAACCAGACGGAAGCGACCTGGCAGAATGCGGAAGTCGATGCGCTCTACCGGCTCGCCGCCAGCGGTGTGCGGGTTCCCGAACCCTACGGTTGTTTCAACGGCGTGCTGTTGATGGAACTCGTCACAGATGGCGAAGGCCGCGTTGCCCCGCGTCTGAACGATGTCGCGATGTCAGCCGACCAGGCCCGCGAGGATCACCAGATGGTGATGGAGTACGTCAAGCGGATGCTATGCGCGGGATTGGTTCATGGTGACCTGTCGGAATTCAATGTACTGGTGGATGACTACGGCCCGGTGATCATCGACCTGCCCCAGGCGGTGGATGCGGCAGCCAACAACAACGCCCGCGCCATGCTCGAACGCGACGTCAACAACATGACGCGGTACTACGCCCAGTACGCGGAAGAGCTGCTGGAAACCCGCTACGCCGCCGAGATGTGGAACCTGTTCGAGGCGGGCGAGCTGTCGCCCGAATCCGTACTGACCGGCATGGTGGTCGAACCTGAACAGGCCCCGGATGTGGATGCGGTCATGGCAGAGATCCAGCAGATCCTGCACGACGAAGAGCAGCGGCGCGAGCGTTTAAGGGCCGAACTGCAGGACGAGTAGAATTCCGGGGACAGTATACTTATTTCCCTCTACGATTTTCCCTTTGGCCCCGAAGGTGATTGGAGAAGGTGATTGGGGGCAGGTCTTGCGTTTTGACTTCCCACGTAAAAGCCGGGAGCAAATGGCAAGAACTGCACACCTTACCGTACAAAAACCATTACAACCGAGAAACCACCGCTATTTCTGTAACGCTATTGGCACAGGCTCGCTCGATGATTTTCAATATCACCGTCTGAATTCTCTCATCTTCGCGCACATCCTGCTTGGATGAGAATTTTTGACATTGTGGTTCTGCGCCCTCTTCCGGCACGAACTGAATGACTACTTCTGTTGCCAACTCCGGCTTTTCACCAAAATACTCGATAGAAACCAGTGGGTAACCTTTAAAACCTTTGCCAACCTGCTTTGCAATTCGCTTCTTTGCTTTTTCTATGTTCATTTTTAACCCTTACATGGTTATGAACTTCAAAAGTATAACGCCGTTATTCAGCATGGGAGTGGGTTCAGGTCCTGCGTTTTGAAGTCCCCGTTAAAGCCGGGGCAAAAGGCAAGACCTGACCCCGAAAGCCCCGAAAGCCCCCAGAATAAAAAACCCATCACGTGGATGGGCTTCTAAAATCTCGTTCTAGTTTGTGCCTGCTTATCAGAGGCAACGAAGCGGTAAGTATGGAAACTGACCGTCGCATAGCGGCGTCTCCCTTGCCTACTGTCGCACTACCATGATGCGCACCGGCTCACCAGGCTCCACAGCGAAGGGATCTATATGCTCGGTACTGATGAACAGGAGCTCACCGTCGTGCTCGATTCGAGCCCTCAGTCCGTACCGCATCCGTTCGTCAATGGCCGCGGGGTCGTACACCAGCCTGAATGCATAGGGTCCCGGCCCATCAACGATATGAGTGTACCCGGTGATGACGGTAGCAGGCGCATCCATACGCGACTGATCTTCTAGCGTCACCAGAACTTCAGCGCCCGGCGGCAATGCAATGCGTTCGCGATACCAGACTTCACCGCTGATTACGCGCATGAGTGAGTTGTCGGGCTGCTGCGTCTGTTCAGCCATAGGAGTCTCCAGGTTACTGCATGCCGTGAGTAACAGCGCACAAATGCCCAGCAACCAACTGTTATTTCGAATCATGCTTTTGCCCTCCTCGAAATGATCAATCTAGCACATATCTGACAAGCTTAGGTCCCGGGGACAGAATACTTAATTCCAGCTACGCCTTTGCCTTCGGACCCGAACGTCCCGGCGCAAGCACCCTACCGGTAACAGATTCCAGATGCTGAACGAAGCCATCGGCTCCCAACGGTCTTCCGGTTCTCGAATGCTGCTGAATCGCCTGCCTCTCTTCGTCGTTTCCAGACGAGAGATAAGCGCCCCAGTCACTAACCCGATCAAGCATTGGTTGAACCCGAACTAAACCATCATCCTCCCCCAGCAAGTGGGCAAATGCGCTGCACCATTCCCAGTCGGCCGGTTCGCGGCACAACCGCGCGACAACAGGATTACGCTCGACGTACCGCACTGTTGCCAGTAAGTACTGTTCGTCATCACAAAAGAAGGTCTTTTGCTGCCGATTACCGCGCTGCGTCACATGATGCGGGTAACCCGGGACAACAACGCGCGCCATCCTGGCCATATCGAACCTCCTTGTTCAATAGTGCGCCTTTTACATGGTTAAAGAATCCCAGATCTTGGAGCTAGGTATACTGTCCCCGGAATTCCAAGGTTTCGATGCTATAATAGCGCCGTCTAAATTTTTTGTAAGCGGTGCTTGTTTATGAGTTTTTCCACCCTAGGTCTTCACACGGATTTATTGGCCATCCTCGATACGCTTGGTTATCAAACGCCAACGCCGATTCAACAAGCGGCGATCCCGGAAGTCCTTGCGGGTCACGATGTCATGGCGGGGGCGCAAACGGGTACGGGTAAAACTGCCGCATTTGCCTTGCCATTGATTCAACGTCACCTCGTTCGAGAAACATCTGAAAAAGCTATCCGTGTGTTAGTGCTGACTCCAACGCGGGAACTGGCTCAACAAGTACACAAAAGCTTTGTGAAATACAGTCGAGGTTTAAGTCTCAACTCAGTAGTGGCTTACGGTGGGGCCAGTATTAACCCGCAGATCGATGCGTTAAACGAGGGCTGTGATGTCCTCGTGGCTACACCAGGCCGTTTGCTAGAACTTGCCATCAAAGAGCTGATCGACCTAAGCACGGTTCAGACACTGGTTCTCGATGAAGCGGATCGCATGTTGGATATGGGCTTTATTGTCGATATCGAGCGCATCATAAAACGCCTACCCGAAACCCGGCAAACCTTGTTTTTCTCCGCAACCTTTAACGATGAAGTGTTTGTCCTGAGCAAAGCCATTTTAAAGCAGCCAAAACTGATCGAAGTCGCCGAGCGAAATGCGACAGCAGCGAAAATTGAACAACGCTTTTACGAAGTCGACAGCACACGCAAAGCGGGTTTAGTGGCGTACTTGATAGGCTCCAAAAATTGGCAACAGGTGCTTATCTTCACTCGTACCAAACAAGCGGTGGATGAGCTTGCTAAAGAGCTTGGGAAAGATGGCATCAGTGCTGCTGCAGTACATGGCGATAAATCCCAAGGCGCCCGCGATCGCGGCTTGGAAGCGTTTAAAACCGGCCAGGTGCGTGCGCTTGTCGCCACCGATGTGGCGGCGCGCGGGTTGGACATCCAGCAACTGCAATACGTGATCAATTATGAGCTGCCTTACAACGCCGAAGACTATATTCACCGTATTGGTCGAACAGGCCGTGCAGGTCAAGCGGGCTTGGCCGTTTCGTTGGTCTCGAATAAAGAGAAATACCTGCTCGAAGACGTAGAAAAACTCACTGGCGAACATTTTATCCTGCAGTGGATGGAAGGCTTTGAGCCAAATCCAATGGCGCAAGAAGAGGCGAGCAGCACTAAGTCTAAACCATCTAAGAAAACCCTACGCGCTAAAGCGCTTGGGCAAAGCGGTAGCAAAAAAGCTAAAGCAGGCAAACCGCGTCGTCGCTAGTTTTTTGTTGAAGCATATGGATAAAAGTGAAGAGGTGAATGGGGTCAGGTCTTACCTTTTGCCTCATTGATAATCCGGCTTACCCGTGAATAATGGAGGCCGAAGAAATCCCCTATGGCCTTCATACTATAGCCGCCACTGGCATACGCTTTGACAATCGCTTCGTTACGTGACGAAGTCATTTCAGCCCGTACCGGATTGAGCACGATATAGCGGGCCAGCTCCAGCAGATAGGCGTCTTTCTCAACGAGAATGGCCTTGTACCGTCCCTGCAGAAGGTGCCCTACCCGCCTATGCTGTCGGTTGAATCTTTGTGTATAGACGCCATTGAGCTGCCGCATACCCTGGCTTAGATTGCCTTCCGGCGTTTCGATCAATAGATGGTAATGATTCCCCATCATGCAGTAGGCATGGCATACCCAGTTAAAAGTTTCACAGACCTCGTCAAGTACAGCGAGGAACACGCATCTGTCTTCATCCGTCTCGTAGATCAACTCGCGCCTGTTTCCGCGCGAGGTCAGATGGTACAGCGCACCTGCGAACTCCAACCGTAACGGTCTGGCCATCCTTGGCTCCTCACCGGGTATTGATGGAAAAGTATAGTGCTCATATAGCGGCGTTGAACGTCAACTCGAAAGCCTGGGGCAAAAGACAAGACCTGACCCCGGTTGAGGGCATCGAGGTACACCACACCGGTGAGCTGGTCGCGGTCGATACCTTTTTCGTCGGCACGCTGAAGGGGGTTGGCAAGATCTACCTCCAGTCCGTGATCGACTGCTTCAGTCGCTATGCCTGGGGGCGACTCTACACGAACAAGCTGCCAGTGACGGCGGTCCATGTGCTCAATAACGATGTTCTTCCATTCTTCGAGCAGCATCAGGCACGTATTACGACAGTCCTCAGCGACAACGGACGTGAGTTCTGTGGCCGCCAGGACCAGCATCCCTATGAGCTGTTCCTGCAACTTGAGGAGATCGAGCATCGCACGACGAAGGTCAGACGGCCCCAGAGCAACGGCTTTGTCGAACGACTGCACAGAACCCTGTTGGACGAGCACTTCCGCATAAAGGGCCGCACCAAATGGTATGAAAGCGTCGATGAGATGCAAACCGACCTGGACGAGTACCTGGTTCAGTACAACACCAAACGGCCACACCAAGGCCGTAATATGAAAGGCCAAACACCCTACACTGTCTTTAAGAAAGGGCTACCGAAGCCATCTAAACCGGAGAGCAGGAAAGCCGCAGAAAGCGCGGCTTAATCCCAGGACCCACAGGGGGCATGTGTCAGGCGAATACCGTTACTGTACAGTTAAGTTACTTTTCTGCCGCGAAATTAGGAGTATTGTTAACCTTCTTATCCAATGGGGGTAATGATTGAAGATCTTCAAAAGAAGATAATAAGAACTCTTCTCTTAAGACTTCTAAAGACTCAGGAAAACTGGTCATATCATTAACAACCCCTATAGCAGATGCGATGGAAACCAGGAACACACCAACCCCTGCTATCGCTTTGTTAGCAGAGTTCTTTGATACTTCAGAATTAGCAACAATGTTATATATCGACTTTCTGATTGGATCAGATCCATATAAATCAAAATGCTTTATGCTATTGATAATTTTATTTAGCTCTTCCTTTATGAATACCTTCAAATAATCAGACAGTTCATTTGAACTGTTTATCTCTTCAATCAAGCGTGCCACTTCTGATTCAAGCTCTTCAACTGTTAGCCCATAGACTTTAGTTGGTTTAACAAAATGCTCAAGATTATCATTTGCCACTTGGATCATATCCAAGTGTGTTCCCTGCTTAAGGGCTGAAACTAAAACTTTCCATTCATGATGATATGGAGAATGTTTTTGCAAAGTGCTAGTAAGGTGCGCCCGCCATGTAGCGTGCGTTCTTTGCTGCT
Source organism: Oceanospirillaceae bacterium (assembly GCA_013373085.1). Classification (GTDB taxonomy): domain Bacteria; phylum Pseudomonadota; class Gammaproteobacteria; order Pseudomonadales; family Balneatricaceae; genus Marinobacterium_A. The sequence continues at coordinate 9,325 of JABXIM010000195.1, forward strand.
TTGGATAGTATTGCATTACCTTATTGTATGCTTCATCAACAAGTACAAATAGCTGCGAATAATGAGGAAAAATATCAGCAGGACTATTCTCTACATCTAAAATACGAGCAAAAACTGTCGAAATTTGTTCTTTGTCACTATGCTCGATTTCTAACATCCTATCTAGAAATGATTGCAATCTTGCCGCAGGATTGTCTGGCAACATTTCATTTTCAATACCCAATGTTTACTCCTAGCTCAATTAGTATAACGCCGCGCTCTGCGGAAAATTTTAAGCGCAGCGGAAAATTTGTCCGGCAGCAGCGCTTTGTTAGCCATCCAGAGTATCCTTGACAAGAGTTATAAGATCCGAAAATTCGTCTAAATGCTGTTGTGCAACATTCATACAAAATCTATTTAGTGCATCCGTTTCCTCGAGACCAATAAGGTTTCCAATTTCATTAAATTCATTATGCTTCCCGGCTTCTAGTCCTCGCTCTAGTACATCTTCAAGCTCATCCACATCGATATTTAATAGCTTTGCGAGTTCTTCGATACTTTCAGTACATTTCTGTACTAGCCATGATTCTGGCCAAGTATCGCCCGGTAGATAAGTCAATTGTTCCAGCGCCCAGCTCTTAAAATTTTCCTTATCAGTAGATTCAGACATGGAAAATGCGTGGTCTAGGTTGTGTTTCTCCTTTGTCTTTTGATCACCATCGAACACCAATAAAAGTGGTGTTTTATTTTCACGGTTATGGCTTGCTGCAAGCTGTCGAGACAGCGCTGATGCGGAGCCAATAACCTCCAAGCTAATCCTTGAACGGATATAACTAGGCAGCACAGCCAAAAGAATAGATTTGGCCACTCGATCTTCTACCAAAACACAAAGCTCTTGTGAGTTTTCAGCACTTAGCTTTGAAAATGCGTAATCCGAGCTAATGCCAGGTGTTACAACAGATTTACCGTTTATTTTTTCGATAAATATTCTGGCATCATCGGGCAACTGCGAAAATATATCTCTTGAGTGGGTGGTGCATATTATTTGCAGGCTGCGTTGTTTACAAAGGTCTTTAAGTACTTGAATAAACTTCTTTTGAGCTTCCGAATGAAGGCCAAGCTCTATTTCATCTATAACGATCAGAGCTCCTTCCGACACGGCGTGCATCACTGAGAGTACTTCAAATAGTGCATTTTCACCTGCCCCCATGTTAAAGCCGGAGTATTTATTTCCATTGACAGTTACTATTGGAAGTCTGTATTTAGAGTGACTTACATACTTAAAGTCGTCATATTTCTTACCTAATATTTTTCCTACAGAATCCTTTACCTTAACTTCCCAACCAGAATCACCAGAGTGCAAGAATGATCTCGAGTAACTTTTTGACTGACTTTTCTCATTATGCGGAACAATTCTTTCAATACCTAAAAATACAACATCCCGTTTAACCCTATTTGCATAGTCATTCCACTTTCCTGCAAGTTTCTTTCTTCTCGTTTGATACGCAATGCCAACTCCATCAGGTAGGTAGTCTGTTTTCTTCCACTTGTTATAGGCGATCCCATACTGAATTTCGATACCTTGTGGCGGTATGTCTTCAGAATGCTGAATAAAGAAATCAGCAAAAGTGTAATAAGGTAACTTTCTATTTGGTAATTTAAAACCTGTGCTCTTGTTGTGGTATGCACAGGAAGAAAGTGCGAGAATTGTCGACTTTCCCGAGCCATTTTTCCCCGCTATTGCCGTGATTGGATATTCAAAATCAATACGGAAGGTCGATAACCCCCTCATATTTCCAGTTTTAAGCCTTATAGATTTCAGCAATGACTTTGAAAAGTCATTCGAAAACCACTTTCTTAGGCTTCTGTCGAGATTACTTTCCCTATAGCTCATATGAAATTTTATTACGTTAAATTGAGGTATGTGTTTTATTGGGTGGCTAACGCCTGAGCTCAGGTGCGTTTGAGGCGAAGCCCGTTTTTGCGGTAGCAAAAATGAGTGGCGGGTCAAACGTCACCTGCAGCGATTTGTTATGCGTCATCTTCGATGATCACTCCGAACTTTTTAACCCTTCTTTTATTAAGGAGGGAACGTCGACCGATGGTCCGCAGAGCCTCTTCAACGTTTTTACCTATGGCTTCCCTGCGCTCATCTCCATCTGCCCACTCTCTGAATTTGAGGCCGACTCTCACATAGCTATCCAAATGATCACCGGATTCAGACTCAAAAATTTTCACATAATCTTCCGGCGAAGATTCTGCGAGCACTTCCTCATCAACCGGCGACCAGCTGTTACTTGATGAAAGCCGTTTCAGAACGTCAATCAAGGCAGGCTTGCAATCGACTTTTTCATACTCAGACGCGAAGGCTTCGCGAATCGTGGAGTCAGTAACATCACCGCCAAAAGCATAGTCCTTTAAATCGAATATCTTCGGCTGATCTTTCCTGGCCGATATATACTTTGTGATGAGTTCGTCCGCAGTGTCGCCGCGACCCAGTTCCCTCAAAAGGCACACGGTGCCATTGAGGTTCGAGGGGCTTACTGTTTTGGCGTTCTCGACCAAACTTTGCTGCAGTGCTTCAGCAAGCTCTTCCTCGTTTTCATCGAATGTGTTGTGGTACATGTCCCACGCGTCGTGGAATGTTTGTGACGATTTCTGCTGAAGAATTTCTTCGTTTCGTGCAAGTGCCAGCCTTTCAACCTCGTCAAGCTCAAAATATCCTGCTTCAATCCCCTTTGCCAAAGCCTTGTCTAGCTGGTTCGTCGACCGATACCCGAAATCCGTTAAGAACCTATTCCAAGCCTTTTCAGGATCTTGATCGTCATTTTTACTACCAAGCCCATAAAGCCTGTTGCCGATCGCAACTACATGCTCAAGCGTGGGAATTGAGTCATTACCCGCCCTGTAGAAACAAAGAGAAAAAAGGCAAATCGAGCTAATTATTTCTTTCTGAACCTCTATTTCCAACCGCTCGACAATGGGGCTAACTAAGAGCAAGTATCGCTTGGTCTTTAGCAAGGTTCGAATGTTTGAAGACCCCAACCTTGCCGCATATTCTTCAGAAAGACTGAGAATCGACTCACCTGAAGAGAACGCTATCTTCACGTTGTCGCAGACTCGTGGAGAGAAAGTCACCTCGACGTCTACGACCTTTTCTCGGTACTTTTTGTACTCCTCCATTTCTTCCTCTCCGTCGTTCAGAAGAAGAACTATCTTGCAGTTCCTGTGCTCCTTAAGGTAAGAAATCAACCCGAGTGCATCTTTAGCAGAGAGTTTATTGCCCTTTCTCTCCAAGTCATCAACACAAATTAGAGCATTGCGCACAAGAAGGAATGATGCCGAATCGACGACTTTCGAAAAGCCGCTCAGCGGTTTGGTTGTTAAAAAGGACCTGAGAGCTTTTTTACCCAGAACCTCGGAAACCTTACCTACGTTCTTTGAGAAGGTATCAAGGGTGATCGGTTTGCCAATCATCACTCTCGGTAACGAATTTTCAAAGATCGTATATTTAAACTGATCTAGTGAATCAATCCCGAAAAGAGAAACATATGAGTAGGTCTTGACCCCAGAGTGTAAGTTTCCGGGAGCTATGGCTGCTATCAGTTCATTCCAAAAATGGGTCTTGCCAACTCCCCAAGCGCCTCGTATCGCAACAACTGACGCTTCGTTTGATGTTAAGAAACGCGTCAGGCAACTTTTGACGCTATCTATGGAGAGGCATTGATTGCTAGTCATTCTAAACGCACCACTACGAACTTGGTTTTGCATAACGCCCGCAACACCGGCAAACTGGAGCGCAGCGCAAGTTTGTCCGAGTGCTTGCTCTTGTTAGCTTTTGTGAGGAATGCCATCTAAAGTTAGTGACTCTGAACGATTATAATCTTCAGCATTATCAAAATAGATAGTGAACTCATCGGCAAAGGACCATTTATACCTATAGTTACCTGAACAATTTCTTTCGAGCCACGCCCTCAAGCATTCCTCCCGATACGCTGCATCTCCTGGCTCCATAAGATTAAAGTCGATTCCGCAATGAACTGTTCTTTTTAATTCACTCATAGCGCACCTATCAAATTTTCAATCTACAAAGAACTAATAAACAGGGCCAACAATTTTGATAAAGCTAACAGTCTGTTAATGAGGCCTTCGGCCTCATAATAATTATTAGAAGGTATACCTTTTAATTTTTCTCACACAACACAAGCAAAAACATAATCTATTGATTTACAAACAAAAACCCGCTGCGTAAAAACTTCAACTAATCGCAAAAAGGTATTTCACCTCGACAACCCACAGACCAGAAGGTATAAGTATAGGTTCTTCTAAACATTTCATGGACGAGGTGTTGAAGATGGCGCAGTCCCCCTTTCTCCAATCGGTCGAAGACTACATGCGTGTTCAACGCTATAGTCGACGCACCATCGAAACCTATCTGTACTGGATCAAATTCTTTATCCTGTTCAATGGCAAGCAGCACCCGTCAGTGCTGGACGATACACATATCAAACGCTTTCTGACTTACTAACGTTTCAGGAAGTAATGTCGCCCTCAGCCGCACTGTCCGGGTTCACGGCAAGGCGTGAGTCACGCGGTGTAGTTTCTCTACATAAGTGGCGAACAACGCAGCCGCGGGCCTGGACAGTGCGGCCCGGAGGGAGCCCCACAAAGCGTCTCCCGCGGCGTTGCGCCGCCTCCACAGGGAACCACCCTGCCTTCGCCGGCGCGCCTTGCTGGAAACGCTTTGTGAGGCTCTGAGACTGGCATTACTTCCTGAAACGTTAGTATCTGGCAACTGAAAGAAACGTCTCCGCCGGTACTCAGGCCCTGGCATTGAATGCCATCGTATTCCTAAAGACCAAATTCCTGGGTCAAACCGTAGGCGACCTGTCGGGCTTCAACCGCTCCCAGCAGCAACGCAAGTTGCCAATTGTGCTGACCGTGACCGGAACTTCTTTAAGCCATCAGGTGCTATCGGGACACCACTATACCGCTGATGGGTTACGCCGCTTTAGTTGCGCGGTACAGCTGTAACCAGTGGCAGTGCGGCTCCACCCATCCTACAACTGCGTTTTCGCCTGCATGGGTGCTGGCGGCACGCTGCTGGCGTCGAAAAATCTTTCAAAGCCCGTTACCACGTTGAAATCAGTCCAATACGCCGATACCGACAAGATAGCCCGGAATTCTGCCGATGGCTTCGAACAGACACGCTACCGCCCTTCCGCCCGGCTTTCCGGAAAGCCCCGATGGAAATAGGTGTTAAAGCGCCAGGGCTTTTGCTTCGCTATGACATGAAGGTCGCAAAAGACAACACCTGTCCCTTTACCCAATTTCGCAAGGAGTGACTAAGCGACTGAAAAGGAGAGATATTCGAGATATCACAGCCATTCTCCTCCGTTGAAAACGCGCATGTGCATAAGTGTGCAAGGCTGTTCGTAGTGCCCGATAGCCTTCAATCCTTTGTGGGTAATAATCGTTTATTTTTCGCCGTTTCGCTACAGGCGAGTGTCTTTCAATTAAGACAAACGAGGTGGGCCGATTGCATAACAATCAGGTGTTCACTGGCGAGCTAAACATAATGCAACCGCGGTTTCTGTATTTTCCGTATATTCCGATATTGCTTATATTAGAATTAATCGTTCGCTAAAAGCCGGACCCCATCGCTGATATGGCTTGGCAACGTCTGAGCAAATCCAGATTATTGTTGCGGTCCCAGGACCGGCCCGTCGCCGACGACAAAGAACCCGGCCGGCACTCCGGTGAGGCCTTCGGCCGCTGCGGCGAAGGCCGTGCATTGCTGCAGCGCATCGGCGGCCTCAAGGTTCACGTTATCCAAATCGGTGTCGGTATTACCAGGGGGCACCACCGCCGTACAGCAGGCATGGCCCAGCGCCCCTTCGGTATCCTGGGCCCGTGCGACCACGAGATAGACACGGCCATCTTCGTTGCTGTCTCGCTCGGCACGCAGGCGGAGAGTGCCGTCCGCGATATCCTTGGCGTCCGGCGAGGACTGCTGTGGCTCGCTGTCGAGGTCGTCCTCATCGCTGAAGACATTGATACTGGGAACCAGGCCGGCGTCATGGTCGTCCGCAACCAGCACCGACAGGCCAACGTTCTCGATCTTGTTGCCGGCGGCCATTAGCGGGCTCTCCGCAATCGTGCAGGAAAGCTGCGGTGGCCGATTGTCCGCCTCGTCCGCGAAGGCAATGTCGGCGATGTTGATCGCGCCGCTCGGGGTCTGGTCGAACACGAGCTCGACGGATCGGATATCGGTCAGAAAGATGCCGTCGAACGCGGACAACGGCACCCGGACGGTATTGAAGATCGCCCGTGGAACCGGATTGTCGCCCACCGGGGTATCCCCGGGCGGGAAAAACAGAGCACGCGAATGATCCGACACAAGCGCCGAAGCGCTCAGCCCGGCACCGTCTTCCAGCACGATACGCAGGTCCTGATCCGCGCCCGGGGCGTTAAGCGGGTCCGACATGTCGACCAGGGCACGGAATTGCACCGCACGGTAGCCGCTGACATCGCCCAGTCCCGCGGGAATTTCATTGCTGTAATACGGATCAACAGTACTGCCGTTCCAGCCGATATGCAGCTGATTAACGCGCTCCTCTCCTAAACCGTGCGGTGCCGCTCCGTCCCAGACCGTCGACAGGTCGGTCAGACAGCCCGACGGGCCGCCCCCGCCGACCACGTCGCAGAATTCAACCTCCAGGTCGCCGGACATGACCGCCCCGTTCAGCGTATTCATGTTCGCTTCGGACGGATCCGTGAGGCGATTGAGGTCCAGCCGCGCTTCCGGCTCGTCCTTGGGGTGATAGGCAACATAGAGTTTATTGCCCAGGACCTGCGACGAAGGCGGCGGCGGCGCCTCGCCGGCCAGAAACGGATGGAATGCCTTCTCGTTGCGCAGATAGGTCCGGAAGAATGCACTGCCGCTGGCGATCAGGGTCCCACGTTGCTGGGCGGACGTCAGGCGGCCGCTGTCGGGATTGTTTTCGACACAGAATTTGACATCCAGGAAGTCCCAGTCGTCCTTCGCCTCGATATCCGTCGAGTGCGGGTCCCAGTAAGTGTTGTAGTAATTGTGGTTGGCGCCGATCACCTCGAAGCTGTGCTTCGGACCAATATCGCCGGGCAACGCATAGCGCGAGGCGTCGTAGTAATACACACCGGGCATGCTGTTTTCATCGCTGTCGCAGTAGGGCAATAGTACGGCAAGCGCGGTATCGGTCACCCGGTGGGACTCTGGCGTACCGGCGACCGGCGCGATCAGTAGCACAGCCTTGATATCGGTCGACTTACCGCCGGACAGAAAATCGCCCGGTGACGGCGAGCTGTTGATCAGATCGACGAGGATCGCCGCCGCGCCGCCGCCCAGCGAGTGGCCGACGACGCCGATTCGCATCAGATCGACCTTCCGGTAGTACTTGCTGGCTACATCGGTCGAGTAAGCCAGCCACTGACCGATATGGCGCTGAATCAGGCGAGCACGCGCCGTGAGGCTGCCTTCATTCGAATTGATGCTGTTGGCACTGATGGAAACGGCAATGATACCGTGGCTGGCCAGGATCTCCGCGAAGTAGCGGTAGCCCTTGTAATTCGGCACCATTTCCTGACCTTCTTCACACGGCCACGGCCAGCTGCCGTCGAGTCTTTTTTCTCCGTTTTCATCGGTGAAAAAACAGGTCGCATGACCGCCGTGCATGATGAAGACGATCGGGAAAGGACCACATTCGAGATTTTCCGGATAGACCACTTCGGCCAGGAACTCGGCATCATAATCAACGTCCGGCAGCTTGACTGTCTGGTCGACGTCACCGTACTCCTCCCTCACGAATCCGAATGGTCCCGGCACGCCCGGATCCGGCAGTCCGGTGCGGATATCGGTTACATCCCCGATACAACTACTCGGTTGAACAGACACTCGCGCCTGCACCGACGCGGGCGCAATTCCGATGGCACAAGCAAGCAGCAACATGACGTAACAGGCGGCGACTCGAATCATGGCAATCTCCCGTATCCGGATGTTGGCCATTTTGAGCTGAGCGGAAAGGTGGGGCGACGACGACCGGACTCCGGCTCCTGTCACAAACTGCGAGTGACGGTAGCCGCTCGAGAAAACACCCGGGATCGTGCCGGCTGCTCGATGTGCTTTGCAAGGACTACCACTTGTAAATATAGGCTATATACGGAACCGGACACCTGATGCCGGCTTTTCGGTACAGGTACCGGTCTGTAACGGGCTCGTGGGTTCGCGGAAAAACGTCCGGACGGCAGAAAAACGGGGGGGCATAAAGGGATTTCGATCGTCGCCAGACCGCGTAGCCGGCGCCAGCCGGCAGGCGGGATGGCCGACCCGGGTATCCGGGCCGGCCAGGAGACTCAGGCCGGTTTCAGCACCTGGGTGTGGAGGCTGTTGTTGTCGAGGTCCTTGAGGGTCACGGTCATCGACCGGTCCTCGGGATCGATATCGACCTGGCCGAAGAACTGCAGTCCGGCAAAGGGTGACAGGTTCGGCTGCTCCGGCGCCTTCTGATACACCACCTGCAAACCGAAGGTATCGTCCACCTTGTTGGGGCCGAAGGTACCCGCGTTCAGCGGGCCGGAGACGAACTCCCAGAACGGCAGGAAGTCGTCGAAGCTGGCCTTCGCCGGGTCGTAGTAGTGCGCCGCGGTGTAATGCACGTCGGCGGTGAACCAGACCAGGTTCTCGATGCCGGCGTCCTTGATACCCTTGAGCAGGCGCGCGATCTCCTGCTCCCGGCCGCGGGCAGCACCGTTGTCGCCATTGGCCACGGCTTCCCAGCGCTCATTGCCGTCCCGCACGTGCAGGCCCAGCGGCATATCGCAGAACACCGCCTTCCAGGTCGCCTTCGACGCCTTCAGCCCGGCCAGCAGCCACTCCACCTGGTCCTGTCCCAGGATAGCCGTGTCATCGCTGATTTGATTCTGCATGTTGCCGCTATTCGGACCGCGGTGGGAGCGCATGTCCAGTACGAAGCGGTCCAGCAACGGACCGAACGGCAACGCGCGGTGGACACGGGTGCTACCCTCGGGCCCGGTGCTTCGCAGCGGCGCGTAGTCGAAGAAAGCACGGCTGGCACGAGCCTGCAGCAACTCGACGCTCTTGACCTGATAGCGATCGTCGCCGTTCAGGTCCTTGGCGGCGGAGTAGTTGTTCACCACCTCGTGGTCGTCCCATTGCCAGACCTGGGCGACACGGCTGTTGAACGACCGGACGTTCTCGTCCATCAGGTTGTAGCGGTAACGGCCACGGAACTCGTCCAGGGTCTCGGCGACCTTGCTCACTTCAGGGGTGACGAGGTTTTTCCACACCTTGCCGTCCTCGACCTCGACGGTTTCCTGGATCGGCGCGTCGGCATAGATGTTGTCGCCGCTGTGTACGAAGAAGTCCGGATTCTGCTCCGCCATGGTGCGGTAGATCTTCATGCCGCCAAATTCCGGGTTGATACCATAGCCCTGGCCAGCGGTATCGCCGGACCAGAGGAAACGCACCGGGCCCAGAGCGGCAGGGGCCGTCATGAAACTGCCGATGACCCAGTCGGACAGCTGAGCGCCCTCGGCATCGCGGTAGCCGACGCGGACATGGATCCGGCGTCCGGCCGGCAGGCCGGTCAGTTCGACACGGCTGGTGAAGTCGCTCGGCGAAAGTGCCCAGGGGCCACGTACCCGTATCGGACTGGTGAAGGCTTCGTCAGTATCCCATTCGACCCACATGCGTGCCGGGCGGTCGCTACGCCCCCAGACAATAGCGCTGTCGGCGAGCACGTCTCCGATCTGGATACCACTGTGTTGCTGCGGTTTGCTGCCGGACGCGAAAGATACGCGATGGTTCAACAACAGGCCGCAGCCCAGCAGAGCGGAGCCCTGAATAAAGTCACGTCGTTTCATCGGTTGTCCCTTCCCTATGGATCGGGCCACTCTAAAGACGACAGATGAAAAACCTGCAACTGCCTGATGACGTTTTCATGGCAGCTGAGCGATGTCTGGCCGCCGCCGGCAAAGGCGGGTCGGGCCGGGGCACGGGCAGGTGGGATGGATTGAGGCAACCAAAAGGCTTTTTTGCAGATTAGGGAATTCTGTCCACGCAACTGTAGGATGGAGCCGCAAAGGCACGGAATTGTCGGCGCGCAGACGGTCTCGCCGGCGCAACCCATCAGTGACTCCGGTTTCCTCGGTGCCGTATCGTGACGCCAAGATGGGTTACACGACGCCCGGATCGCGTAAGGGACGGCTAGTCCGCGGCCATGCGCCGTTCCACCCATCCTACGCATGAAACCATTTCCCGCTAAAGTGCTATTAACCCGGAGGGTTAATATATGAAGCAGGGATGTTTCATCATTGGCCGTAGGCCAATGGGAACGCCACGGAAACCAGCATGTCCACGCACCTGCGCCCGTTTCCTTGGCGTGACGTGCAAATAGACAGGGAACCTATTTGCAAGCCAGGTGAATACGCTCCATTTTTTTGGCGCCGTTATGCCCCCGGCCTCCCCCCCTGACGTACCAGTGCCATGAATTCATCCGCCGGCAGCGGCCGGCTGAACAGATAGCCCTGCAACTCATCGCAGCCGTGGCGCGCCAGAAAGGCCGCCTGCTCGGGCGTTTCGACACCCTCGGCGATGGTGCCGAGCCCAAGGCTGCGGGCCATCGACAGGATCGACAGCACGATATTGTCGGCGCTGTCACTACTGCCTATTTCCCGGGTAAAGGACTGGTCGATCTTGAGACGATCGACCGGGAAGGCGCTCAGGGCGCTGAGAGAGGAATAGCCGGTGCCGAAGTCGTCGACCGCGAGTTCGAAGCCAAGTTCGTGAAGGTTGTTCATCGCCCGTACCGCGTCGCCAAGATTGCTCATCATGCAGCTCTCGGTGACTTCCAGCTCCAGGCTGGCTGGCGGCATGCCGGATTTGCGCAGCGCCTCCTGAATCTCCAAGACCAGCCTGGGCGAGGTAAACTGCAGCGGCGAGAGGTTCACGGCCAGGCGCAGCGGCCCAAGCCCTTCGCACTCGAGGTGCTTGAGCTCCAGGCAGACCATGTTCAATACCCAGTTGCCGATCCTGTCGATCAGGCCGCTGTGCTCGGCCACCGGGATGAACTCGCTGGGGCTGATCCAGCCCAGCCGTGGGTTGTGCCAGCGCAACAGGGCCTCCGCGCCGATGATACGATGACTGACGGCATCGACCTGTGCCTGGTAGAAGACCCGGAACTCTTCACGCTCCAGCGCATGAATGATCGCCTGCTCCAGCTCGGCGCGCACCTGCAGCCTTTGGCCTATATCCGCGGAATAGAAGCAGCTGTCGTCGCCACCGGCGAGGCGGGCCTGGAACAGCGCCGTGTAGGCATTGCGCAGCAAACCCGGTCCGTCGCGTGCGTCGTCAGGCCAGACACTGATACCGACACTCGGCACCATCAGCAGCTCGCGCCGTTCCTGCGCCAGCGGTTGTCGCAGCTGGTTGAGCATACCGTCGACCAGTGGCTGCAGATTGCGGCCATCGCTGCCATCCGGCAGCAGTATGCCGAAGTCGTCGCTGTTGAGGTGGCTGACGAAACTGTTGGCCGGCAACGCTTCGCGCAGCCGCTCGACGATACGCCTGAGCAGCGCATCACCGGTGTGCCGGTGCAGCAAGCCGCTGGCCGACTCCTGCCAGCTCAGGTTCAGCACCAGCAGTCCCACCGGCGCCATGTCCGGGAGCGGATCGCCGAGATGGCGCAGGCGTTCCTCGAGCATGCCCTGGTTCGGCAGGCCGCTGACCGGATGATGCCGGGTCTGGTGGTCCAGGCGCTTCAGCAGATGCCGGGTCAGCCGCTCCTCGATACCAAAACACCACAGGCTCCACAGCAGCCAGGCAAGCGCCAGCATCACCAGCACTGCCGCAGGCGCAAACCAAAGCCCCTGCCGCAACAGCAGCGCGGCGCCGCTCACTGTCACCAGCATCCCGCCAGCGACCGCGAGCAGCCCGAAGCGCAACGGTAGCAGGACAATGACCAGGGTGCCGATGGCGATCAGTCCCCCTGTCAGCGGCAGTCGCACGCTCTCGGGAGCGAAACGAAGCATGCGCCGCTGCAGCAGGCCGTTCAGCACCTGGGCGATCAGCTCGACGCCGGGGGTGCGGCCATGATCCAGCGACACCGGCGTCGAAATCAGGTCGCCGATACCGGCGGCGGCGACACCCACCAGGACGTACTTGTCCACCAGCTCATCCGGCGTGACCCGTCCGTTGAGCAGGTCGGCATAGGACAGCCGTAGCGGTGGATCGTCCGCGGCGGCAAAAGGGATCAGGGTGCGCATTCGGCGAGTCCAGCCGCTAGCGCCGGCCCCGGGTTCAGCCTCGATGTCGGGCAGCCGCGCCGGCTCGCCGGCAACCTGCAGCATCGCCAGGGGCAGCCCCGGCCAGCGGGCATCGCCGAGGCCGCCGTAGAAGTAGAACTGGCGGCTGTAGCCATCGATATCCAGCTCGACATCGACGTGGCCAAGTGCCGCGGCCGCGGCCGCCAGCTCCGGCAACGGCAGCAGTTCGCGAATCGGCGTCTGCGGACCATTGCGCACCGGTGCGACCGGCAGTACGGTACGTCCGTTACGCCGGATCGCTTCGGCCAGCCGGCTGTCCGCCGCCGCATCCTGGGCCTCCGAGAACAGCACGTCCAGACCCACCGCTTTCACCCGCATCGCTGTGAGCCGGTCGACCAGTTCGGCATGGCGTTGACGGGGCCAGGGCCAGCGGCCCAGCGCGTCAATACTGGCATCGTCGATGGTGACCACCGCGATCCGGTCGCTCATCGCCGGCGACTGCAGCGGCAGCAGCAGGTCGTAGAGGCGCAGGTCGAGCCGCATCAGCGACTGCTGTGCCGCAAGCCAGAGGCCAAACGCGACGGCACACAGCACTATCACTCCGCCAACCAGAGGGGACCGACGATGCGACAGCCTGCTCATGATCTCAGAGCGCCAGGATCCCGATCACGCTGACCAGGATGACCCACCAGTAACCGGTGTCCGGAATCGGCGCGATCTGCTGGGTGGCGCCCCAGGGACCGCGATAACCGTCGGGCTCGACGATCCTCACGCGCAGGTATCGCAACTGGCCCTCGACCGGCTCGATCGTCATCTGCGGTTCTTCCAGCAGTTCGTCACGTTGGCGATCGGCGAAATAGCGGTCGTTGGCGAGCTGCGCCTGAAAGCGCTGGCCCGGCGCGCCCGCCGGCCAGGACGCGATCAGCAAGCCCGCTTCGTCTGCCGCCACTTCGGCGTCCACAGCCGGTGGTTGCGGCTTGACCTCGTAGTATCGAACAGCACCGGGCGGCCCGACCTCTCCATCGCTCGCCTGGCTGCGCAGTCGCCAGTAATATCGACCCGGCTGTGACAGCGTTGCGGCATCGAAACGATCGCCGGCGATGTCGCGCCGGTCGAGCAGCGGGCTGCTGAAGCTTTCATCGGCCGCGATCTCGAGCCGGTAACTGCGGGCGTCGTCGCTGCGGGACCAGAGCAGCTCTGGGCCGGCGCCCCTCAGCACCTGCCCATCGGCGGGCTGCAGCGGCAGGGGCGGCCGTGGCCGGGCATCGACTTCGAATCCAACCGCACGATCCTGGCCTTCCAGCCCCAGCGCGTCGATACCCCGGACGCGAATGTGGTAGCGGCCGTCCGGCACGTCCGGCAAGTTGGCGAACGGGCGCGCGCTGCGGTCCTGCCACAGCAGCGTCTCGAAGGCCGGCTCTGCGGCAAGCTCGGTGCGATAAGCGATCGCGCCGGGCAGCGCTGACCAGGCCAATCGCCAGCCCGGCTGCGTCACCGGCTCCGGCACCGGTTCGAGTTCCGGAGCCGGCAGCAGGCGGCGAGGCGGAACCGGCGGCTTGCCGGCGTCGACCCGCGTGCCGTAGCCTCCGGCGACCTGGGTGCGCCGCCCTGCGCCACTGACCGCCACGCGCCCCTGCAGCACCTCGATGCTGGAGCTGTCGCCCCCCTCCCGGACCGCCGCCCGGTAGTCGGTTCCCCGCACGGCGCTGATCGCCGACGGGGTTTCAATATCGAAGCGGGAACCGGCGCCGACTGCCGGCGTTACCTGGGTGTCGAGCCGCCCGCGCTGCAGATTCAGGCGAGTATCCACCATGCCGGTGTCGCCGTAGGCACTGAGATGATCGAAGCGGATCTCGCTGTCGCCCTTGAGACTCAGTCGGGAGTCATCGGCGAAGCGAATGGATACCGAGCTACCGGCCGTTGTGACGATCCGGTCGCCGAGCTCGATTCGGTCACCCCGGCGCAGCGGCCGCGACTCGCCGCCGGCCTTCAGCAGCCGGACCTCGCCCTGAACCTGCGCAGCCTCCGCTGCCACGGCATTGGTACGCACCCACTCCAGTGGAATCCGCAGCCGGGTGCCCGGCTGCATGTGTTCGGGATCATCGATACCGTTGAGCCTTCGTACCTGCTCGAAGCGGCCGACATGATCGAGGTGCTTTTCACTGAGGTCCCAGATGGTGTCGCCATCGACCACGGTGTACACCCAGTCGGTGGCAGCCGCCCGACCGGGGAGCAGCAGTAAAACGCACATCAGACAGAAAGCAAGGCGGTGTATGCAGTGCATAGGCTGTTTCACGGGTCCCTCCTGCTTGAGTCACCCAACCCGACACTGCATCCAGACGGGCCGATAAGGCAGGATCGACACAGATTTCCCCGCCGGCGGTGCGAAACCGGCCGATCCAAGAAGACGCACGTCCCTGTCAGCCAGACCTGCCCCGTGCGGTCTGCTCATCCTGCGCACCCCATACTCAAACCGGGGCAACCCCTGATTAGGCTTAGGCCACCGCAGGCCGAAATTCAAAGTTTGCGCCGGCACCCGTATGCGAAAACCGGGGGCGCGAGCTCCCCGCGCTGAAGCGCGATGAAGCAATAAAAAGCCCCGCAGGTGCGGGGCAAAGGGCTTACAGCTCTGAGTGGAATCGCATGTTCGGGTAGTTCGGACCTCCGCCGACTTCGGCCACCACCCGGGTGATGTTCCGGTGCCCCGGGGGGAGATCCTTGATATCGCCGCCTTACATGTTCGGGTAGTTCGGACCGCCGCCGCCTTCCGGCACGACCCAGGTGATGTTTTGCGACGGATCCTTGATATCGCAGGTTTTGCAGTGGACGCAGTTCTGCGCGTTGATCTGGAAACGCTTGCCCTGCTCGTCCTCGACCACCTCGTAAACCCCGGCCGGGCAGTAACGCTGCGCCGGCTCGGCCCACTTCGGCAGGTTGGTCGACAGCGGAATCTGCGCGTCCTTGAGCTGCAGGTGACAGGGCTGATCCTCTTCGTGGTTGGTATTCGACAGGAACACCGACGACAGCTTGTCGAAGCTGAGTTTGCCGTCCGGCTTCGGATACTCGATCTTCGGGCACTCGGACGCGGGCTTGAGCTCGGCGTAATCCTTGCGGGTGTCGTGCAGCGTCACCGGGATCTTGCCGCCGAAGATATTCTGGTCGACGAAGTTGAAGGCGCCGCCCAGCAGGGTGCCGAACTTGTGCATCGCCGGGCCGAAGTTGCGGCTGCGGAACAGGTCGTCGTAGAGCCAGGAGGCCTTGAACTTGTCGGTGTAGGCCGTCAGGTCCTGGCCGCCCTCGTCGCCGGCCGCGATCGCTTCGAATACCGCTTCGGCGCCAAGCATGCCGGACTTCATTGCGGTGTGGGTGCCCTTGATCTTGGAGAAGTTCAGGGTACCGGCATCGCAGCCGAGCAGCAGCGCGCCGGGCATGGTCATCTTTGGCAGCGAGTTGAAGCCGCCCTTGGCGATGGCGCGGGCACCGTACGAAACGCGCTTGCCGCCCTCGAGGTATTGCTTGAGCAGCGGGTGGTGCTTCATCCGCTGGAACTCGTCGAACGGGCTCAGCCAGGGGTTTGAGTAGTTGAGGTCGATGATCAGGCCGACCACCACCTGGTTGTCTTCGGCGTGGTAGAGGAAGAAACCGCCGTTGGTGTCCTTCTCCAGCGGCCAGCCGGCACCGTGCAGTACCAGGCCCGGCTGATGTTTTGCCGGGTCGATGTCCCACAGCTCTTTCACACCGATGCCGTAGTGCTGCGGATCGGCGTCCTTGTCGAGGGCGAATTTTTCGATCAGCTGCTTGCCGAGGTGACCGCGGCAGCCTTCGGTGAACAGGGTATACTTGGCGTGCAGTTCCATGCCCGGCATGTAGTTCGGGCCCTGCTCGCCGTCGTGCGTGATCCCCATGTCGCCGGTGGCGATACCCTTGACCGACCCATCCTCGTTGTAAAGGACCTCGGCAGCCGCGAAACCCGGGAAGACCTCGACGCCCAGCTCCTCGGCACGCTCGCCCAGCCAGCGGCAGAGGTTGCCGAGGCTGGCAACGTAGTTGCCTTCATTGTGCATCGTCTTCGGCGCCAGGCCATTGGGGATACGGCGGGCGTTTTCGGCGTCTTTCAGCAGGTAGATCTGGTCTTCGGTGACCGCGGTTTTCAGCGGCGCGCCCTGCTCGGCCCAGTCCGGGAAAAGCTCGTTCAGCGCCCGCGGCTCGATGACGGCGCCGGAGAGAATATGGGCACCGACTTCGGAGCCTTTCTCGACGACGCAGACCGTCAGCTCCTGTTCCGCAGCCTGGGCCTGTTGCATCAGGCGGCAGGCGGCCGACAGCCCGGCGGGACCGGCGCCGACGATGACGACATCAAACTCCATCGATTCGCGAACGGCTTCACTCATGGGGACCTCACCTCGTTGTTGTTTTCGATCAGCCGGCGCGGCCTTGGCGGGGGCGCCGGCTGTCAGGAAATCTTTGAGACCGTAGGATGGGTGGAGCGGCGCTCGGGCACGGGATATTCGATACCCTCACGGCTGGAGCGCCGTGTAACCCATCAGGGTTAGGCATTCCCCCGGAAGATGGGTTACACGACGCCCTGTCCGCATCAGGACCGGATATCCCTGTACCCTGGCGTCGTTTCACCCATCCTACTGTTCTAGAGAGCTTTTACAGCTTGCCTTCCAGCTCCGGTACGGCCTGGAGCAGGTGCGCAACCAGGCCGCAACTTGGGAGCGCGACCTGGAAGCCTTTTTACAGCTTGCTTTCCAGTTCCGGTACGGCCTCGAAGAGATCCGCGACCAGACCGTAGTCAGCGACCTGGAAGATCGGCGCTTCTTCATCCTTGTTGATCGCGACGATCACCTTGGAGTCCTTCATCCCGGCCAGGTGCTGGATAGCGCCGGAGATACCGACGGCGATGTACAGGTCCGGCGCGACGATCTTGCCGGTCTGGCCGACCTGCATGTCGTTCGGCACGAAGCCGGCATCGACGGCGGCACGGGACGCACCGACGGCGGCGCCCAGCTTGTCGGCGACCTTCTCGATCAGCGCGAAGTTCTCGCCGTTGCCCATGCCGCGGCCGCCGGAGATGACGACGCGCGCGGAGGTCAGCTCCGGACGTTCGGACTTGGCGACTTCCTCGCCGACGAAGCGGGACTTGCCGGTGTCGTGGGCCGCAGCGACGGTTTCAACCGCAGCGGAGCCACCCTCGGCAGCGGCCGCGTCGAAAGCGGTACCGCGCACGGTGATCACCTTGACCGGATCCAGCGACTTGACGGTGGCGATGGCGTTGCCGGCATAGATCGGGCGCTTGAAGGTATCGGCGCCTTCGACCGCGATGATGTCGGACAGCTGCCCCACATCCAGCAGCGCGGCGACGCGCGGCAGCAGGTTCTTGCCGGTGGTGGTGGCCGGTGCCAGGATATGGCTGTAGTCCTTGCCAAGCTCGGCGACCAGCGGCGCGACGTTCTCCGCCAGCTGATGACCATAGGCGGCGTTGTCCGCCAGCAGCACCTTGGATACACCGACAACCTTGGCGGCTTCGTCGGCAGCAGCCTGGGCGCCTTCACCCGCGACCAGTACGGTCACGTCGCCACCGATCTGGATTGCGGCGGTGACCGCATGCAGGGTGGCCGGTTTCAGGGTGCTGTTATCGTGTTCTGCAACAATCAGGATGGCCATCAGATCACCTTCGCTTCGTTTTTCAGTTTCTCGACCAGCTCCTCAACCGAAGCCACCTTGATACCGCCCTGGCGCTCGGCCGGCGGCTCGACTTTCAGCAGTTCGGTGTGCGCACGCAGCTCGACACCCAGATCTGCCGGCGTCTTGACGTCCAGCGGCTTCTTCTTCGC
>JABXIM010000043.1 GCA_013373085.1 Oceanospirillaceae bacterium
CGATGAACGAACTCAAGGCCGCGCTGCGCCGCTGCTTCGAGGCCACCGGCTACTTCGTCGGCAACTACGAAGATGCCGCCAACATGATCCTATGGCTGGAAAAGCACGGTCTCGACGGCCTCGGCGAGCTACGTCGGGCGCTGCCCTATATCGACCTCGACCGCGACAAGCCGCTGAGCACCGTGGTCTACGAGGACAGCACCTCGGCGATTATC
This sequence comes from Oceanospirillaceae bacterium, assembly GCA_013373085.1. Taxonomy (GTDB): domain Bacteria; phylum Pseudomonadota; class Gammaproteobacteria; order Pseudomonadales; family Balneatricaceae; genus Marinobacterium_A. The sequence goes on from JABXIM010000043.1 coordinate 216, forward strand.
GACAGCAACGGCCGCAGCGCCCTCAACTGCATCGCCGCCGCCGTCGACCTGGCCCATGCCAAGGCGCTGGAGAGCAGCCTGTCCACGGTCACGGTGCACAACTGCCACAACCGCAAGTTCGTGCTCAAGGCGCTGACCGACTGCGGCCGTCGCGGCATCAGCGTGGTCGCCTACTGGCAGAACGGCAGCCGGACTGTGACCGAGCATACCGCCGCGATCCGCGCCGGCGAGCGCTACCCGAGCTACAGCGAAGCGACCACCAGTCTTACGGGCGAACCGGACGAGCGTCAGACCCTGACCATCATCTGCAGCTCCCGGGTCGACCTGACCAGCTCGCTGCAAAAGTCCCGCGGCAACCGCAACGCCCGCCATATCACGGCGGATCAGGTCGCGGTGAACAAGGAGCACAGCGTCGATAACGGCATCGAGATCGACGGCGACCTCTGGGACGCGATCAACCGCATCGGCACCGGTATCCTGGTCGAGAATACCGAACGTTCCCGACAGGGCGCAGGCGGCCGCTGACCGCCTTCCCTACCCGAGCACCCGGCCACAGGCCCCGCCGCCCTCGATATCGGAGGGCGGTCTTTTTTCCCCGTCTCTATCACAGCCCCGCAATGCCCCCATGCCCGGTCACAGCACTGACGCCTGCGCGGCGGGTCACCGTTCTCCAACTATACTGTCGTCAGCCCCGCATGGAGCCGAGTGACTGGAACGCACGGCGACGACCTGCAGTGTGATCAGCCTGCGCTTCACCACCCGGCCTGTCCCCTCAGCGATTCGGGAGACACTCGATGAACAACAAGAAAATAGGCATCCGCGCCCTTTACCAGCAGGACCCGGAACGGGCCGACTGGGAACTGTTTGGCAGGCGCCCCATTCCGCGTACCCGACGCGGCTTTATCAGCGGCCTGGGCCGGATGTCGGCCCTGCTCGGCGGCACCATTGTATTCCACCGTTTTATGCCATCGGGCCTGATTCCTGCAGCGCTCGCCGAAACCGCCGCGCCCTTCGAAATTCCCGGCAAGGACGGGCTGACGGTGCTCAACGACCGGCCGCTCAACGCCGAAACGCCGGCGCACCTGCTCAACGACGATATCACGCCGGCGGAGCGACTCTTTATCCGTAACAACGGCCTGGCGCCGACCGACATCGACCTCGCCACCTGGACGCTGGATATCGGCGGCGAGTCGGTGAAAAGTGCCAAGACCTATACCCTGGACGACCTCAAAGAGCGCTTCACCGCCGTCGACCTTCAGCTCACGCTCGAGTGCGGCGGCAACGGCCGCGCCGGTTTCTATCCGCCGGCCAGCGGCAACCAGTGGACCTATGGCGCCGTCGGCTGCCCGCAGTGGAATGGCATCCGGCTGCGCGACGTGCTGGAGGACTGCGGCATTGCTGACGATGCCGTCTATATCGGCTACTACGGTGCCGACAGCCACCTCAGCGGCGACCCGAACAAGGTGACCATTTCCCGCGGCGTGCCGATCGCCAAGGCGCTCGAGGACGAATCGATGATCGCCTGGGGCCTCAACGGCCAGCCGCTACCGCTGGAGAATGGCTACCCGCTGCGTCTGGTGATCGGCGGCTGGCCCGGCTCCACCTCGGGCAAATGGCTCAATCGCATTGTGATCCGCAACCAGGTTCACGACGGCCCCAAGATGACCGGCCACTCCTATCGCGTGCCCTGCGAACCGGTGGCCCCCGGAACCGACGTGCCGGAAGAGGGCATGTGCATCATCGAGTCGATGCCGGTGAAGTCGCTGATCACATCGCCGCGCTCGGGTGTCCAGCATGCGCTGGCGGAGAAACTCAAACTCCACGGCCACGCCTGGGCCGGCGACCGCGCGGTCAAGGAGCTCCATATCTCGATCGACTTCGGCGAAACCTGGCAGACCGCGAGTCTGCAGGCAGCGGCGAACCGTCTGGCGTGGCAGAACTGGGATCATGAGGTGACCTTCCCGCAGCCGGGGTATTACGAGGTCTGGGCCAGGGCCGTCGACGACCAGGGCGTTTCCCAACCGATGGTGATACCGGGCTGGAACCCGAGGGGCTACCTCAACAATTCCGCCCATCGCATCGCCGTGATCGTCGCTTGAGTAGTCGCAGGATGAAAACGGGCGGCAAGACCCTCGCGGCCGGCCTGCTGCTGATCGCCGGCACCCTGCAGGCGGCGGACGAACCGGCCATCGACCCCGCCAGCGGGCTGAAGATAGCACCGGGCTGGGAGAAGGTGCGCGGTCACTGCACCGCCTGCCACTCGTCCAGGCTTATCATCCAGAACCACCACAGCCGCGAGCGCTGGGAATCGCTCATCCGCTGGATGCAGCAGACCCAGGGTCTCTGGGACCTCGGCGCCGACGAAACGGCAGTGCTCGACTACCTGTCGCAGCAATACGGCGTTTCGGAGATACCGGCGGGCATGATGCGCCGCCAGCCGCTGATACTCGAGTGATGCCGCTAGCCCGGCACCCGCAATGCCTGATCCGGACCGGGTGCCGGCACGTCATCGTGCGATCACCGTCCGCGCCGCCATGACTCTCTGACTGCAGGACTCAGGCACTGACGCCGGCCAGCTCGTTCGACAACAGCTCCAGCGCGTACTGGGCGGCGACCGAGTTGCCGCTGGCATCCAGCAACGGCGACCAGGCGCAGACCGAGAGCCTGCCCGGCACGACGGCGACGATGCCGCCGCCGACCCCGCTCTTGGCCGGCAGGCCGACGCGGTAGGCGAAGTCGCCGGCCGCGTCGTACATGCCGCAGGTGAAGAGGATAGAGTTGATCTTGCGCGCCAGCGCCGGCGTGACGAACTGCTCCTCGGCGCAGCGGGCGAAGCCCGCCGAGGCGAGGAAGTTCAGCGCCTTCGCCAGATCGACGCAGCTCATGCCCAGCGAGCAGCAGGCGAAGTAAGCGTAAAGGACATCGTCGACCTCGTTGGCGATATTGCCGAACGACTTCATCAGATAGGCCGCCGCCGCGTTACGCGAGCGGTGCTGCCACTCCGACTCCAGCACCCGCCGGTCGATCAGGATCGACGCATTGCCGGACAGCCGGCGTGCCACGTCCTGGAGGTGCTGCGCCGGCGTCGCGAAGGCGCTCACCAGATGGTCGGCGACGACGATGGCGCCGGCATTGATGAAGGGGTTGCGCGGCTTGCCCTGCTCCGCCTCGAGCTGGCTCAGGGAGTTGAACGGCATCCCCGACGGGTTCAGCCCGACCCGGTTCCAGAGTTCGCCGCCGCTGGCGCGCAGCGCCAGCGACAGCAGAAACACCTTGGAGATGCTCTGGATCGAAAAGGCCTCCCGGGCATCGCCCGCGGCATAGACCCGGCCATCGTTGGTGCAGACCGCGATGCCGAAGCGGTTCGGGTCCTGCTCGGCCAGCGCCGGTATGTAATCCGCCAGCTTGCCGATTCCGAGCCGGCTGCGCACCCGGCGCTCGATCCCGTCCACCCGGTCCTGCATTTCATCCCTGTCCAACTCCGCGATGTGGACGGACATCAGCCCGCCCCTTCCAGGCTGCGCCGCGCCAGCTGGCCGAGTTCGCGCAGCGCCACCGAAAACACCGCGCACTCGGCCTGGGCCGCGCTGCGCAGCTCCGTCAGCATCTGCTGCCAGCGCTCGAGCGCCGCGGCATGCCGGGCCAGCCAGCCCTCGATCGGGTTGTCGTCCCTGTCCGCCGTCGCAAGGCCCAGCACACTCAGGGTCAGGGCCTGCAGCTGAGCGTCGAGCTCATCCCGGTAGCAGTCCCGCGCCTGTACTTCCCAGTGGCTCCCGGCCGCCAGCGCGTTCACCTGCTGATCGAACCAGTGCAGTTCGAGCCGCTCGCCGAGGCTGTAATAGATATCGGCGACCCGCGCCACCGGCACGTCTGACTGTTCCGCCACCTCGACCACCGCCAGCGCCGAATAGAGGCAGTCGACACCGGCGACCAGGCCGGCCAGGGATGCAGGTACAGCGTTTTCGCACAGATCGTCACGACGTCGCTGCCAGGCCAGCAGCCGTTCGCCACCGAGCCGTTCGGACAGCGACGCCCCCAGTGCCGCAATGCCGTCGCGATAGCGCGCCAGCGTACTGGCCGGATCGCGCGGCTGATCGCACTGGCGCAGCAGTCGACGGCTGGCGCGGGCCACCAGTCGCTGCAGGTCGGTCATCATTTCCAGCTGCAGCGCAGCGTCGAGCCGGTTGTCGAGCGCCTCGATCTGCTGCCACAGCTGTGGTACGCCAAAGAGGTCGCGGGCGATGACATAGGTGACGACGACATCCGCAAGCCCGGCACCGGCGGCCTGCTGAAGCCGGTGCGCGAAGACCGGCCCCATGGTATTGACCAGATCGTTGGCCAGCTGGGTCGCGACGATTTCCGGCCGCAACCTATGCCGGTACAGCGGCTCGGGGAAGGCCTCGCAGAGCCGCGCCGGGAAGGCGCTTTCGAGCGCCGGCAGCAGGCAGTCGTCGGTGACGGCCGGCGAGCGCACCAGCGCCTCCTTCAGCTCGGCGCGGGCATAGGCCATCAGCACCGCCAGCTCCGGCCGCGTCAGCGCCTGGCCCCGGGCCTGGCGCTCGGCGAAGGCGGCATCGTCGGGCAGCCCCTCCAGCACCCGGTCGAGACGCCCCGAGGCCTCCAGCCGCTGAATCAGCCGCAGGTACTCCTCCGGCGCCCGGCGCACATGGGCTTCGGCCAGGCTCAGTGCCTGCACCTGGCGATAGTTGTTGCGCAGCACCAGGGTCGCGACCTCATCGGTCATTTCCTGCAGCAGGCGGTTGCGCTGTTTCAGCGTCATCTCGCCGCCGGCCACCAGCTCGTTGAGCAAGATCTTGATGTTGACCTCGTGGTCGGAGCAGTCGACGCCGCCGGCGTTGTCGATGAAATCGGTATTGCAGGCACCGCCGTGCTGCGCGAACTCGACCCGCGCCAGTTGGGTGAAGCCGAGGTTGCCCCCCTCGCCCAGGGCCCGGCAGCGCAGTTCCCGCGCATCGATGCGCAGGCCGTCGTTGGCCTTGTCGCCGACCTCGGCGTGGCTTTCGTGGCTGGCCTTGACGTAGGTGCCGATACCGCCGTTCCAGATCAGATCGACCGGGGCGCGTAGCAGCGCGCTGATCAGTTCGGCCGGCGCCAGCCGCTCGGCCTCGATATCGAAACACTCGCGCATCTGCGGCGAAATCGCGATCCACTTGGCCTGGCGGGAAAAGACGCCGCCGCCCTCCGAAATCAGCGCGGCGTCGTAGTCGGTCCAGGAAGAGCGCGGCAGCCGGAACAGCCGTTCCCGTTCGGCGCAGCCCGCCGCCGCGTCGGGGTCGGGATCGATGAAGATGTGCTGGTGGTTGAAGGCCGCGACCAGGCGGATATGCCTTGAGAGCAGCATGCCGTTGCCGAAAACGTCGCCGGCCATGTCGCCGATGCCGATCACCCTGAAGTCCTGGTGCTGGACGTCCAGGTTGCGCTCGCCGAAGTGACGCCGGACCGACTCCCAGGCACCGCGGGCCGTAATGCCCATCTTCTTGTGATCGTAGCCCTGGCTGCCGCCGGAGGCGAAGGCATCGCCGAGCCAGAAACCGTAATCGGCGGCGATGGTATTGGCGATATCGGAAAAGGTCGCGGTGCCCTTGTCGGCCGCGACCACCAGGTAGGGATCGTCGTCGTCACGACGCACGACCCCGGCGGGCGGCACCACTTCGCCGCCGATCAGGTTGTCCGTCAGGTCCAGCAGGCCGCTGATGAAGATCCGGTAACAGGCCACGCCTTCGGCCTGCATCTCGTCGCGGCCGCCGTCCAAGGGCAACTGCTTGGCGACGAAACAGCCCTTGGCGCCGACCGGCACGATCACCGCGTTCTTGACCTGCTGCGCCTTGACCAGACCCAGCACCTCGGTGCGATAGTCCTCCTGCCGGTCGGACCAGCGCAGGCCGCCACGGGCGACCTTGCCGCCGCGCAGGTGCACGCCCTCGACGCGGGGCGAATAGACGAAGATCTCGTAACGCGGTCGCGGCAGCGGCACCCCGGGGATCGCACGCGGATCGAACTTGAAGGCGAAATAGCCCTTCGGCTCGCCCTCGCGGCCGGGCTGAAAATAGTTGCTGCGCAGGGTCGCGCGGATCAGCGTCAGGTAGCGACGCAGTATCTTGTCGTCATCGAGGCTCTCGACACGCTCCAGCGCCTCGAGGATGCCCTGTTCGAGGCGCTCGACCAGCGCCCCGGCCTTGTCGCTGCCCTGACGGGCCGGATCCAGGCGGGCGCGAAACAGCGCCACCAGCTGACGCACGATCTGGGGATGGCGGCAGAGGGCATCGGCGAGGTAGGTCTGGCTGAAGTCGAAGCGCAGCTGCTTGCCGTAGCGGGCATAGGCCCGCAGCAGTGCCACCTCCCGCCAGGGCAGACGCGCCGCCAGCACCAGCCGGTTGAAAGCGTCGTTCTCGGCCTCGCCATGCCAGAGGCGCAGGAAGGCCTCCTGCACGATGGGCTTGATCGCCTCCAGCTCGACCCGGTCGCCGGCGCGGGGCTTGAGCGTGAAGTCGTGCAGCCACAGGCGGCGGCCGTCCCGGGTGCGGACCGGATAGGGATGTTCGCCCAGGACCTGAAAACCCAGTTGCTCGAGGATCGGCAGCACCTCGGACAGCACCAGCGGCGCCTCGGCGCGGTACAGCTTGCAGCGCAACAGCTCCGATACCGGCTCCAGTCCCCGATAGAAGCTCATCGCGACGGGCTGTGTCTCGCTCAGACCGTCGAGGTGCTGGATATCGATCACGGCGCTGCGCGGACCAAAATGTTCGCGGTAGGCCGACGGGAAGGCGTGACCGAACTGCTGATTGCAGCGGTTGCCGGCCTCCTCGCCACAGGTCGCCAGCAGCGCCTTGTGCAGCTCGTCGTGCCAGGCGCGCGATGCCTCGACGACCGCCGCCTCGATCATGGCCTCGTCGATCGGGGCCTCGACTTGCGGCGCCACGCGGACCACGAAGTGCACCCGCGCCAGTATCGAGTCGCTGAAGCGGGTGCTGAACTCGATCTCCTGTGCGTCGAGCCGCTCGGCCAGTACCTGCTGGACCCTCTCCCGCAGGGCGCTGTTGAACAGGTCCCGCGGCACGTAATAGAGACAGGAATAGAAGCGGTCGCAGGTATCCCGGCGGATCAGCAGCCGGACCCGGTGCCGCTCCTGCAGATCGAAGACGCCCATCGCGATGCGGTGCAGCGCCGAGGGCCCGGCGAGGAACAGCTCTTCGCGCGGCAGTCCCTCGAGCACCTCGAGCAATGCCTTGCGACTGTGGCCGGCATGGCTGAAACCCGCGCGCTCGAGCACGCTTTCGACCTTGCGACGGATCAACGGAATCTGCAGCACCGACTGCCGGTACACCGGGGCTGTGTAGAGGCCCAGAACACGGCATTCGCCGACCACCCGGCCCGTCTCGTCGCAGCGACGGATCCCGATCACGTCCAGATAGTCAGGACGGTGCACCCGGGACCGCTGCCCGGCCCGGGCGAACGACAGCAGAGTCGAGGCCGGTGCCGATAGCGGTGGCAGCGCCGGTGCGCGCCCGGCGATACCGAGGGCGCGCCCGGGCTGCGGCTGCACCTCATCGGCTGCCGCGCCGGCGGATTCCTCGATGCCGAGGAAAATGAAATGGCCGTCCAGCAGCCAGTCGATGAAGGCCTGCGCCTCCCCGGCATCGGCGCCGTGCAACTGATCACGAAGCTCGACGACGCGCGCCTGCATCGCCGCGAAATCGCCGACCGCGGCCTGCACATCCGTCAGCACGTCCAGAATGCCCTGCTGCAACGCCTTCAGCATCTCGGGGTCGGACTGGCGGTCGATTTCGAGGTGGATCAGCGACTCGTGGCGGCCGGACTCGTCGTCCAGGGGCAGCAGCGAATCCAGCTGCCCGTCGCGACGGCTCAGGCCCAGCACCGTATTGCAGACCCGGTGGATGGCCAGTTCCCTCCGGTTCAACTCCATCCGGATCGACTCGACCAGAAAAGGGGAGTCCTGCTGCAGTACCTCGATGACGGTATGACGGCTCTGCCAGCCATGCTGTTCCTGGTCGGGATTGAATACCCGCACCCTGGGTTTGCGCCCGTCGTACTGCTGCACGAACTGCCAGGCCGACAGCGCGATACCCTGCAGATCCTCGACGGCGCATTGCAGCATTTCCCCGGTCGGCACCACCTGGAAGAGCTGACGCGCGAAGGCACTGATCTGGGCGACCTCCCGTTCCGGGAAGCCGGTATCCAACGACTCGACGAAACGGGTCAACAGTTGTTCTTTGTTATTGGGAAGACCGGAATCGGGCATGATGCACCTGTATGTTCCTGTTTTGGCGTAGGGGGTAAGTCGTGGTGGTCAAAAGAAGCCTCCGGCGACAGGTGGCGGGCCCAGAGCCCGCCACCCGCCGCCAGCGGCTGGTGCTCTAAACGTTCAGCCGACGCCGGGGACAGGCGCGGCAGCGGCCTGACGGGCGCGTTCGAGGTCTTCGGGTTCGATCTCCCAGGCCAGCGGATCGACGTTCATGTCGGCGAAGCGGGCGGCATCGAATACCGGCTGCTCGACGCCGGCCCTGATCTGATCGTCGAAGTCGCGCATGACGCGCAAGCCCGGCTTGATCAGCAGGATCAGGGCGACCAGATTGGCCAGCGCCAGCAGCCCCATGGTGACGTCGGCGAAGGCGAATACGGTGCCGAGGTCGGTGGTGGCGCCCCAGCACACCAGGCCGATGATGGCGACGCGGAATCCGTTGAACAGGTTCTGGTTTTCGGTGCTGAAGAAGTTGAGGCTGTTCTCGCCGAGGTAGTAGTTGTAGAGGATGGTGCTGAA
>JABXIM010000192.1 GCA_013373085.1 Oceanospirillaceae bacterium
CAAGAACTATTTCTATCCCGACCTGCCGAAGGGTTACCAGACCACCCAGCTGGCCGAGCCGATCGTCGGACCCGGCCACGTCGACATCACCCTCGATGACGGCAGCAGCCGCCGCGTGCGCATCCACCACGCGCACCTCGAGGAAGACGCCGGCAAGTCGCTGCACGAGGACTTCCACGGCATGTCCGGAATCGACCTCAACCGCGCCGGCACGCCGCTGATCGAGATCGTTACCGAGCCGGACATGCGCTCCGCCGAGGAAGCCGTGGCCTTCGCCCGCAAGCTGCACTCGATCGTGACCTCGATCGGCATCTGCGACGGCAACATGGCCGAAGGCTCGATGCGCTTCGACGTCAACGTGTCGGTGCGTCCGCTGGGCAGCGACACTTTCGGCACCCGCACCGAGACCAAGAACCTCAACTCCTTCCGTTTTATGGAAGAGGCGATCGAGCTCGAAGTCGAGCGCCAGATCGAGGTGATCGAGAGCGGCGGCAAGGTGATCCAGGAAACCCGCCTCTACAACGGCGACACCAAGGTCGCGCGCGCCATGCGCAGCAAGGAAGAAGCCAACGACTACCGCTACTTCCCCTGCCCGGACCTGCTGCCGGTGATCATCGACGACAGCTTCATCGACGCTGTGCGCGAAACGCTGCCGATGCTGCCGGACCAGTGGAAGGCGCTGTTCGTCGAGCAGTACGGTCTGTCCGACTACGACGCCAGCGTGCTGTCGTCGACGCCGGCCCAGGCCGCCTACTACGAGGAAGTGGCCAAGCGCTGCGGCGACGGCAAGATGGCGGCCAACTGGGTGATGGGCGAACTGGCCAAGTTCCTGAACCAGAACGACACCGAAATCACCGCCTCGCCGGTGGCGGCGGAACAGCTCGGCGGCCTGCTGGAGCGCATCAAAGACGACACCATCTCCGGCAATATCGCCAAGAAGGTATTCGAGGTGATGTGGTCCGAGGGCGGCAGTGCCGACGAGATCATCGAAGCCAAGGGCCTGAAGCAGGTCACCGACACCGGCGCCATCGAGAAGATTGTCGACGAGGTGATCGCCAACAGCGACAAGCAGGTGGAGCAGTACAAGGCGGCGCCGGTGGAGAAACGCGGCAAGATGCTCGGCTTCTTCATGGGCCAGGTGATGAAAGCCACCGGCGGCAAGGCCAACCCCGGCGCCGTCACCGGCATCCTGAAGCAGAAGCTCGATGCCCTCTGCGACTGACCGGTAGACGGGTCATCGCCCCGGCCGCTCCGGGGAGGTGACCTGGGCGCATGAGCTGCGCCCCGCCGCGAATGATTTGGCAACGCGCCAATCCCGTTCGCACCGGGGCAGTGCCCTTTGGGTACGACGCTCCTGCGGCCGATTGGTGATCGCCGCCAACCTCGAACCCCACCCGGCCTGACAGTATTGCCAGGCCGCAACGCGCCACCCTGACATGACCAACATCCAGAGCTTCGACTACGTCGCCACGCCCGATGCCCGGGTGCTGATACTGGGCTCGATCCCCGGCGTCAAGTCACTGCAGGAGGTGCAGTACTACGCACATCCGCGCAACGGCTTCTGGCCGATCATGGCCGAGCTGCTGGGCTTTGCCCCCGACACCCCCTACCCCGAGCGACTGGAACGGCTGAAAAACGCGAGGATCGCCCTCTGGGACGTGGTGCACCGCTGCCATCGCCCCGGCAGTCTGGACCAGAACATTGCCGGCGACAGCGTCGAGGCCAACGACTTCGCGACTTTCTTTCACCTGCACCCGCAGGTGCGGACGATCTACTTCAACGGCGGCACGGCCGAAACGCTGTTCAAGCGGCATGTCATCAGAGGCGGCATCGCGCTTCCGGCCGGACTGGACATGACCCGCCTGCCCTCGACCAGCCCGGCCAATGCCGGCGTCCGGCTGGAGCAGAAGCTCGAACAGTGGCGCGCGGTGCTCGAAGCGCTTGCGGCGCATCAGACCGGGGCGGAGGATGGGTGCAACGACGCATCCTGACAAGCCATCAGCCCTTATGGGGTACGGGCGTCGTGGAACCCGTCATATCGATCGCAGTGCAGATCGACTGGATGCGGCTGGCGCAGATGTTGGGTTTACTGGCATTTGCTCCTGCAATGCCAGCATTTCCGCGGGGCGGCCTTCCGCGGGGCGGCCTTACGCCGTCCTTGGTGGTTACACGTCTGCGACGCTTCACCCTCCTTGAAAACCGCTCCTTGCGTTTCAAGGATTTCCGCCATCCCTGGCGGTCAACCTACACCAGACCAAGCAATAGGTGACGCGTCACGCCTTTTTCAAATACGCCGCCACCAGCACGATCTGCACGCCGTTGACCTTGCCCTCGATATGCTTGGGGTTGTCGGTCAGGCGGATGTCCTTGACCTGGGTGCCGCGCTTGGCGGTAAAGCCCGCGCCCTTGACGTCCAGGTCCTTGATCAGCGTAACGGTATCGCCGGTCTGCAGGCGGGTGCCGTTGCTGTCGAGGGTCGGCTCAGCGGCTTCATCAGCCTCCACCACGCCGGCCCGCGCCCAGCGCTCGGTCTCTTCATCCAGGTACAGCATATCCAGCAGGTCCTGCGCCCAGACCTCGGTCGAGAGCCGCTTGAGCTGGCGCCAGGCCAGCACCTGTACCGCCGGCACCTGGCTCCACATGCTGTCGTTCAGGCAGCGCCAGTGGTGCTGGTCGGCCGGTGCCTCGATCTCGCCGAGACAGGTCGGACACAGCAGCGCCTGGCTGTCGAGACCAGCGACCGGCGACGCCGGGATATCGTAAGTCGCGAGACCCTCTTCGGCACCGCAAAGCTCGCACTTGCCCCCGCTGCGCTCGAGCAGCTGCTGATCAATAGTCATAAGATTCGTCCGGTTATTGGAAAAAACGACGCACTATAGAGGCCACGGCCGCAGGCTGCAAGCCGAGGGGCGGCTGGCAACGCAAGAGTGCCCTGGCTGAGTGAAGGAAAGCTGCGCCTCTCCTCGCTCCGTGATTGCCTGATTAAAGTGCCCACCATAGGCACCGTTCAGTACAACCCCTCATTGTGGCTACACCCCCACAGGATAGTTATTCACAATCCGCTCACTCACAACTGCCGGGCGGCGCGGCTTTTGCACAGACCGTCAGCACCGGCGCGCGGCCCTCGAGCGCGGCCTGTATCGTCGGTTCGGCATAGAGCGACGCAAGCTTGTCCGCGATGGCGTCGCCGACGAATATCTGCGGCAGGGAGGGATCCAGGTCTTCGCTTGCCTCACGCGCGCCGACCCAGGTGTTGGCCAGCTCGAAGGCCTGGATAAACCTTGGCTCCTCCGGCAGCGCGGTCTTGAAATAGGCGGTGCCGAAGTAGGTGAAGTCGCTGTCGACGCCGCAGCCGAACGAGGTTCGGTCCGCGGCGGCGGCGGTGATGACCAGCGTGGCGGGGTCCTGCAACGCCTCGATAAAGCCGCCGGAGTAACAGCTAGACACCAGCACCACGCGCCAGCGTATGCCGGCGCTGTCCAGCGCGCCGCGCAACTGTTGCGGCGTCAGGTCGTGGAGCTGCAAAGGCCCCATTTCCAGCGAGAAGCGATGATCGCGACTGCCGTGGGAGGTCAGGAACAGGAATAACACATCCTCATCGGTGTCCATTCGCTGGGACATCGACCCGAGCGCCAACTCGAGGTTGGGCCGGCTGGCCAGCGGGTAGCGGTCGACCGTGGCCGGGTTGTTGGCCAGGATCAGCGAACGCCCGTCGGTGCCGTAAGTGTTGTCGAACAGATTGCGAACGTACTCGACCTCGTTGAGAAAAACATCCTCGTAACCGTAACCACCGAGCGCCAGCAAATAGAGATCCTCGATGCCGGGGCGCTGCACTTCGAGGCTACTCAGGGTCGCGTCCATCAGCGCCGGCTGGGCGTAGTAGATCGACTCGACATCCAGTGCCGGCGCCGGGCTCGCCGGCTCTGCGACATCGCTGTACCAGAGCTCGCTGCGGGGAAATATCCACAGGCTGGCGAACAGCGAAAGCGCGTAGCCGGCCCCCAGCAGCAGAGAGCGTATCCGCGGCGACGAGAGCGGCTGGCGCAGCAACAGCACCACCACCATCCAGTGCCAGCCCAGCAACAGCCAGAACAGCCCCCAGGCCCACTCCGGCGGCAGTTCATACCAGCTTTCGGCCTGCCACAGCAGCGCCGATACAAGCGTGATCGCGACCGATGCCGACAGATAGCCAATCACCAGGCGGCCGACTCCGTCCAGTCCGCCACCGGCCAGCCGCCCCACCAGCAATAGCAGAAGCAGGCTGAACAGCATTGTGGCCCCCAGATAGTTGAGGCCATAGGCGTCGAACTGCCGCGGCGCCTCGGTGGTCAGCCAGCCGACGCCCGATTCGGTCAGGCCGAGCAGCAGTACCAGCGCGACCGCCTGCCCCGCCGAGACCTGGAACGCGGCCCGGGAAACACGGAGGCCGGTGGCGACGCGGAGACCGGAAAGCAGATTACCAAGCAGGCCGGGAATGAGCCCGGTGCGAGCGTTGGCGGAATGGGATACGGCGTTGGGAGTATCGGGCGTCATGGGGTTCCGGTTTTCGTTGTCGCTGAACTGCCAGTTTAACGCGAATTCGGTCGGCCTTGCCGACGAGGCTCAATCGCCGGCGCTCAGTGCGACATGCGTCGCTGCTGCGGGCGCCGCACGGTCCGGAACGCCGCGGCCAGTCCCGGCACCAACGACACGATGGCGATAACGAGTGGCGGCCAGGGCCCCGTTAGCAATAGTGCAATCAACCAGGCAAGGGGCTGGTCAACCCGGGATCTATCCATTGCAGACCTCATTTCAACAACCAGCTCGGTGGGCCATCAGCCGGTTTTGTCCGCTTGAGGCAGGACGAACCAGAGCCAGGCCAGCCCTGTCGCGCCGGAAATCAGCGAGGCCAGAATCACACCCAGCTTGGCATCGGCCAGCAGGTCGCCCTCGAAAGCCAGCCCGCCGATGAAGATCGACATGGTGAAGCCGATACCGGAGAGTATTCCCGCCCCCATCAGCATCAACCAGGTTACGTCCGTGGGCTTGTCTGCCACGCCCAGCCGGACCGCGACCCAGGCGAATCCGACAATCCCCAGCGGCTTGCCGAGCGCCAGACCGGCAATCACCGCCAGCGTTACCGGCTGCAGGCTGAGCGTCGTCGGCAGCGCCGTCCCGGCATTGGCCAGCGCGAAGAGCGGCAGGATCAGAAAGGCCGACCAGGGGTGCACCGCATCTTCCAGACGCTGTTGCGGCGGGACGCTTTCCCGCGCCGCCTTTTTCAAACGCTGCACCACGGACTTCGGCGCTTCGCGATCTCCCCGGCGCTGCGCCCGCTCGACGAATCCGAGCGACCAGTCGATGAACCGCTTCAGCCTCGACGGACCGACCCAGGGACCAACGGGCGTCATCAGGCCCAGCGCCACACCGGTCAGGGTCGGGTGCAGGCCGGACCGGTACATGAGGGCCCAGGTCAGAATTCCCGCCAACCAGAACGCCACCACCGAGCGCACGCCGATGACGCGCATGCCGTAGACAAGAGCGAGGCCACCCAAGGCCGCCAGGAACAGCCGCCAGTCGAATCCGTGCGAATAACCCACCGCGATGACAATCACGGCACCGATGTCGTCGATAATGGCCAGCGCCAGCAGAAAGACCCGCAGCGCCACCGGCACACGTGCTCCCAGCAGCGCCAGACAGCCGACCACAAAGGCGATATCCGAGGCCATCACGACGCCCCAGCCCGCCATCGCATCGCCCCCCGGTGCCAGCAGCAGATAAATCAGCGCCGGTGCCACCATGCCACCCAGTGCCGCCGCGAACGGCAGCGCCGCCGCCGTGGGTGTGCTGAGCTCTCCGTCCATGAGCTCACGCTTGATCTCCAGCCCGACGACGAAAAAGAAGATCGTCAGCAGGCCGTCATTTATCCAGTGACGCAGCGAGAGCACCCACTCCTCACCGGCCAACACCAGACCAGCCTCGGTTTGCCAGACGCTATTCATCGAGGGCACCAGCGCCGTGTTGGCGAGAACAAGTGCGACCGCCGCGGCAACCAGCAGCAGCACGCCGCCCGAGACTTCCGTCGCGACGAATTTCTGCAACGGCTTCACGAGCGCCTCGATAGGTTCGTCGGGAAACTTCGGAGGTTCTGCGTCGGGCCCCTTGATGTCTCGCTCTCCAGCCGGGTACCTGCCCGGTGCCTTGAGAATTACTGGACGGCAGTCTAGGAGGCAGTCCGACAATACTCAACTACTGCGAGCCACCTGGATTTGGCTGTTTTTTGCGCTGTTTATCGTTAAATAGAACCACTATTCGCCTCAAAACACCTCAAAAAACGCGCTCAAACCAGTCGACTCTCGCGACGGCCAGCATTCTCGGACCGCCTCCTGGCCGGCCGCGGACCGTCCTGCCACTGTATCTGTTGACGCCTCAAACCGCCCGCCGTTTCAGCCAGCACGGTTTTTCGAACAAGTTGGGTCATTGGACCCGCCCCCGGGGCCTTGCTAAGGTCAAGACGGAGGTGGTCGAAAATGTCGACCCGGGAATATCGACGCAAGCGCAACCTGGAAAAAAGTGGCGAGCCGGCGGGGGCCTCGGGGCGCTTCGGCGATGCCCCGGTCTTCGTCATCCAAAAACATGACGCCAGCACGCTGCACTACGATTTCCGCCTCGAGGTCGATGGCGTGCTGAAGAGCTGGGCCGTGCCCAAGGGCCCTTCTACCGATCCGAGAGAGAAGCGTCTGGCGATCCAAACCGAAGACCACCCTCTGGGTTATGCCGACTTCGAGGGCGTTATCCCGAAGGACCAGTACGGCGGCGGCACGGTGTTGATCTGGGATCGCGGCAGCTATCGCAACATCACCGAGAAGGAGCAAGGCCTGTGCCCACCGATGCGGGCGCTCGAGGATGGACACTTGCTGGTCTGGCTCGAGGGCGAAAAGCTCGCCGGCGGCTATGCACTTCAGCGAATAGACGCGGACAAGGGCCACTGGCTGCTGATCAAGATGGACGACGAGCAAGCGGATGCGCGCCGCAACCCTGTCTCGACCGAGCCGAACTCGGTGGCGACCGGACGCGGCCTCGACGAGATCACCCGGGACACGGAGAGCGGCACATGAACACCGGGCGTAGTCGCGAAGACGCCGAAACGGCCGACTGGCGCGCACCGATGCTGGCAGTGCTGACCGAAGCCAGTTTTTCCGACCCTGACTGGCTCTTCGAGCGCAAGCTGGACGGCGAGCGCATCCTTGTCTTCCGCGATCAGGATCGCGTGCGCCTGATGACGCGCAACCGCAAGGAGGTGTCGGCGACCTATCCCGAGCTCGCCGAGGCCATTGCCCGCCAGCCGACACAGGACTTCATCGTTGACGGCGAAATCGTCGCCTTCGACGGCGCGGTAACGAGCTTCTCCCGGCTACAGCAGCGCATGCAGATCCAGGACCCGGACAAGGCCCGCGCCTCGAACGTCCGGGTCTTTCTCTACCTGTTCGACCTGCTGCGGGTTTCCGGCCGTGATACTGAAGATTTGTCGCTGCGCGAGCGCAAGCGCCTGCTGAAGGAGAGCATCCGCTTCGAGGACCCGCTGCGTTTCACCCCGCACCGAAACGAAGCCGGCGAGGCCAGCTTCAAAACCGCCTGCGAAAAGGGCTGGGAGGGCATCATCGCCAAGCGCGCCGACGCGCCCTACCACCACGGCCGCAGCCGCGACTGGCTGAAGTTCAAGTGCACCCGGGGCCAGGAGCTGGTGATCGGCGGCTTCACGTCGCCGAAGGGCAGTCGCACCGGATTCGGCGCTCTGCTGCTGGGCTACTACGAAAACGAAACGCTGCGCTATGCAGGCAAGGTCGGCACCGGATTCGACGACACCTTCCTGAGCGATTTCCGCAGTCGACTCGACAGCAGGCGGCGCGACAGCAGCCCTTTCGACCCGGTACCCGACGAGCCCGATGTGACCTGGGTGTGCCCGGACCTGGTCGCCGAAATAGGCTTCACCGAATGGACCCGCAGCGGAAAGCTGCGCCATCCCCGCTTCATCGGTCTGCGCCGGGATAAATCGGCCCGGGACGTGGTACGGGAGACGCCTTCATGACCTCCGAGTGGTTCGAACTCGATGGGCATCGGGTCGAAGTGTCGAAGGCCGACAAGGTACTCTTTCCCGACGACGGCATCACCAAGGGCGACCTGGCCCGCTACTACGCCCGCATCGCCAGGTTCGCGCTACCCCATTTCCGCGACCGCCCGGTGACGATGCAACGCTTTCCCGACGGCATTGCGGAGGAGGGGTTCTTCCAGAAGCACACGCCCGACTATTTCCCCGACTGGATTGAGCGGGTGGACCTGCCCAAGGAAGGCGGCGAGGTCCGCCACCTTCTGGCCCATTCGGCCGCCACGCTGGTCTATCTCGCGGACCAGAGCTGCATCACGCCGCACCTGGGCGTGACACGTGTCGACCGCCCCGAACGGCCTGACCGGCTGGTGTTCGATCTCGATCCGTCGGACGAGGACTTCTCCAAGGTGCAGGCGGTAGCGGCCGCCATCCGCGAGACGCTGGAGGATCGGAAGATCGTCAGTTTCGTCCAAACCACCGGTTCACGCGGGCTTCACATCCTGATTCCGCTGCGACGCAGCGCAGACTTCCCGCCGCTGCGGGAGTTCATGCGCGACCTGGCCGCCGAGATCACGGCCGCCCATCCGAAGCTCGCCACAGTGGAACAGCGCAAGGCCAAACGCGGCGACCGGGTGCTGATCGACACCTTCCGCACCGCCCGGGGGCAGACGTTCGTGGCGCCCTATGCGGTGCGGGCGCGTCCCGGCGCACCCGTCGCCACCCCGGTGCGATGGGACGAGGCCCTGGCGGCGGATATGTCCCCGCGCAAGTACGACCTCAAGAGCATTTTTCGCCGCCTGGGCCAGACAGAGGATCCGTGGCGGGACATGGACGCCAACCGCACGGATGCGCGCCGCCTGATCCATCTTCGTGGATAAGATATACAATTCGCCGGATCGGTTCGCCGTGACTACTGCAACGCCGGCAGATCGCGATAGAGCGCCAGCGCCTCCGGATTGGCCAGCGCCTCCTGGTTCTTCACCGGTTTGCCCTCGACCACGTTGCGTACCGCCAGTTCGACGATCTTGCCGGTACGCGTGCGCGGGATATCGCTTACCTGCAGGATCTTCGCCGGCACATGGCGCGGCGTAGTGTTGCGCCGGATCGTCTGGCGGATCTCCTGCTCCAGCGCGTCGTCGAGGCATTCGCCATCCCGCAACCGCACGAACAGCACCACCCGGACATCATCCTGCCAGCTCTGGCCGATAGCGACAGCTTCCTGCACCGCTTCGACCTTATCGACCTGGCGGTAGATCTCGGCAGTGCCGATCCGCACCCCGCCCGGATTCAGCACCGCGTCGGAGCGGCCATGGATCACCACGCCGCCGGTCGGCATCAGCTCGGCGTAGTCGCCGTGGGCCCAGACATTCTCGAAGCTATCGAAGTATGCCTCATGAAACTTACTGCCATCAGGATCATTCCAGAATCCGATCGGCATCGCCGGGAATGGTCGGGTGCAGACCAGCTCGCCCTTGCCACTCTCCAATGCCCGGCCCTGCTCGTCCCAGATCACGACCGCCATGCCAAGCCCGCGGCACTGCAGCTCGCCGGCATAAACCGGCAGGATCGGACAGCCGAGCGCGAAGCAGGAGAGAATATCGGTGCCACCGGAGATCGAGGACAGGCAGAGGTCCTGTTTGACGTCGCGATAGACGTACTCGAAGCTCTCGTGGGACAGCGCCGAGCCCGTGGACAGGATTGCCTTGAGGGTATCGAGCCGGTGGCTGTCGCGCGGCCGTATACCCGCTTTCTCCTGCGCCGCCAGGTACTTGGCGCTGGTGCCGAATACCGTGACGCCTTCCTGCTCGACGATATCCCAGAGCACAGCGGCATCCGGCGCGAACGGCGAACCGTCGAAAAGCACCAGGGTGCTGCCGCTCGCCAACGCACTGACCATCCAGTTCCACATCATCCAGCCGCAGGTGG
>JABXIM010000216.1 GCA_013373085.1 Oceanospirillaceae bacterium
ATATTCGCGGCGGGGCGCCGCTCCCACATATCAGGCCTCGGCTTCGACGATCTCGTAGCTGTGGCTCATCTCGACGCCGCCCTTCTCCAACATCATCGACACCGAGCAGTACTGCTCGGCCGACAACTGCACGGCGCGGCGCACGTGGGCTTCCTTGAGGTTACGCCCGGTCACGACGAACTTGACGTGTATAGCAGTGAATACTGCGGGCACCGCGTCGGCGCGCTCGCCCGAAACCTCGACCACGCAGCTGACGACGTCCTGTCGGCTCTTGCGCAGGATCGCCATGACGTCGACGCTGCTGCAGCTGCCGAGGCTGGCCAGCAGCAGCTCCATCGGACGGCCGCCCTCCTTGAGGTCACGGTCGATCATCACATCGAAGCCGGAACCGGTGGTGGCCTTGAAGCGGTCGTCTCCAACCCACTGTACAGTGGCGTGCATTGTCATCTTGAAGTTGTTCCTTGATCAGTCGAAAAGTTCGGCCAGTTTCCGGCCGGGGTCATCGGCACGCATGAACGCCTCGCCCACCAGGAAGGCGTTGACGTCACGGGCACGCATCGCCGCCACGTCGTCGCGGGTCAGGATGCCACTTTCAGTGACGACGATCCGGTCCCCGGGAATCTGCTCGAGCAAACGGAAGGTGTTGTCCAGCGACACATCGAAGGTGTGGAGATCGCGGTTGTTGATGCCGACCAGCCGGTTGCCGAAGCCCAGCGAGCGGTGCAGTTCCGACTCGTTGTGCACTTCGATCAGCACGTCCATGCCCAGCTCAAGCGCCAGCGCGTTGAGTTCCGCCATGCGGGCGTCTTCCAGCGCCGCGACGATCAGCAGGATGCAGTCGGCACCCAGCGCACGGGCCTCGTAGATCTGGTACGGATCGACGATGAAGTCCTTTCGGATCACCGGTAGCGAACAGGCGGCACGGGCTTGCTGCATATAGGCATCGCTGCCCTGGAAGAAGTCCACGTCGGTCAGCACCGACAGGCAGCTGGCGCCGCCGTTTTCGTAGGAGCGGGCGATCTCGGCCGGCTCGAACGGATCCCGCAGCAGCCCCTTCGACGGACTGGCCTTCTTGACTTCGGCGATCACCGCCGCCCGACCGGCGGCGATGGTGCGCGCCAGGCTGTCGGCGAAACCGCGCGGATCGGTGGCGCTGCCGGCCTGAGCCGCGATGCGTGCCTCGAGATCGGCGATGGAGACCTTTGCCGAGCGCTCGGCGACCTCTTCGGCCTTGCGCGCGAGAATTTTCTTCAGGAACGTGGGGGTGTCGCTCATGCCTGCTCCTTCGCTACCTGCTGGCTGAAGGCCGCCAGCTCTTGCATCTTCGCCAGTGCCTGGCCGTTAACCAGCTGGGTACGCGCCAGCGCGACGCCGTCCGCCAGCGTCGACGCCAGGCCCGCGACATAAATGGCGGCACCGGCGTTCAGCGCGATCATGGCCTGCGCCTTGCGCGCAACGTCGCTCGCTTCGTTGTTGAATGCCGCCATGATCAGCTTCAGCGAGTCGGCGGAGCTCGATACTTCGAGTCCGATCAGGCTCTGACTCTCGATGCCGACATCCTCCGGCGTCAGGGTATATTCCTGTATATCGCCATTCCACAGCTCAGCAATCTTGGTCTGGGTCGCGAGGCTGATCTCGTCGAGGCCGTCGTTGGCGTGTACCACCAGCACATGCTCGGCGCCGAGTTCACGCATCACCTCGGCCATCGGGCGGCACAGCGCTTCACTGAACACACCGATCACCAGGCGCTGGACACCTGCCGGGTTGGTCATCGGGCCGAGGATGTTGAACAGGGTCCGCATACCCAGCTCGCGGCGCGGACCTATGGCGTGTTTCATGGCGCTATGATGGCCGGGCGCGAACATGAAGCCAACGCCGGTGTTCTCGACGCAGCGGGCAACCTGTTCGCCGGACAGCGAAAGGTCGACGCCACAGGCTTCGAGCAGATCGGCGCTGCCGCTGGACGAGGACACCGCACGGTTGCCGTGCTTGGCGACCTTGACGCCCGCCGCCGCCGCGACGAAGGCACTGGCGCTGGAGACGTTGAACAGGTTGGCACCGTCACCGCCGGTGCCGACGATGTCCACCAGCGGCCCCACGCTGATTTCGACAGGGGTCGCCAACTCGCGCATCACCTCGGCGGCGCCGGTAATCTCGTTGATCGACTCGCTCTTCATGCGCAGCGCCACCAGGAATCCCGCGATCTGGGCATCGGTGCACTGGCCGGTCATCACCTGGCGCATGATATCGGTCATTTCGGCGCGGCTCAGGTCCAGGTGATCCACCACCTTTCTGATCGCCTGTTGTATATTCATAGTCGCTCTCTCCTTGGCAGGCTGTTGAAAAACTACCTGCGTTGCTATCGCAGCGTTTAAAAGCGGCTCGAATCGGTCATTTATAAGGCATAAACTCCCTCATCTCACCGATTTTCGCCTTGCGCTAGCGGCCTCGCCAACGCTTTTCCACAACCTGTTAGGCCGCTTCTGGACGGCGCTTGAGGAAATTGGCCAGCAGCTCGTGGCCCTGTTCGGTCAGAATGGACTCCGGGTGGAACTGCACGCCCTCGATATCCAGCGTTCTGTGGCGCACACCCATGATTTCGTCGAGGCTGCCATCCTCGTTCTGGGTCCAGGCGGTGACTTCCAGGCACTCGGGCAGGCTCGACTGTTCGATCACCAGCGAGTGGTAGCGGGTTACCTCGACGGGGTTGGGCAAACCCTCGAATACCCCGGTACCATGGTGATAAACCTTGGAGGTCTTACCGTGCATCACCTGCTTGGCGCGGACGATGCGCCCGCCGAAAGCCTGGCCGATACTCTGGTGGCCCAGGCAGATGCCGAAGATCGGCAGCTTGCCGGCGAAGTGCTCGATCGCCGGCACCGAGATGCCCGCCTCGTTCGGCGTGCAGGGCCCCGGTGAGATCACCAGTTGCTCGGGCTTCATCGCCTCGATCTGCTCGATGCTGATTTCATCGTTGCGATACACGCGCACGTCGGCACCCAGCTCTCCCAGATATTGCACGACGTTGTAGGTAAAACTGTCGTAGTTGTCGATCATCAGCAGCATGTGCGCCCAACCCCTTTTGAATCTGCCGTTACTTGAGTGCCCGGATCCAGCCGTTAGTGGCGGCATTTCTGAACAGATACGAAATAATACACGACTTGACCGCCAAATCCTCGCCCGAAACAGGCTGTTGCAGTACCGTAAGCGATCGCGAACCAACGGCATCCCGAGTTCTGCGACCGGAGGATACCCCCATGAAGATCTTTACCTGCTGCAGCTGTGGCCACACGCTGTATTTCAACAACGTCCAGTGCAACCGCTGTGGACACACGCTGGGGTTTCTGCCGGATCGCCTGACCCTGGCGGCACTCGACGCGGCGGGCAACGACACCTGGCAGCCGTCCGGCGGCAGCGGCTTCTATCGCCAGTGCGCCAACTATTCCGGCGCCGGCGTCTGCAACTGGATGCTGCCCGCGTCCGACCCGGAGGCGTTCTGCATCGCCTGTCGCCTGAACCGGACCATCCCCGACCTCGCAGTCGTCGACAACCGGCGGCTGTGGCAGCGTCTGGAAGCAGAAAAGCGCCGTCTGGTCTACAGCCTGCTGCGCCTTGAGTTGCCACTGAAAAGCAAACAGCAGGACGAGGCGTACGGCCTCGCATTCGATTTCCTCGCCGACGATCCGGCCAGCGCCTTTATCGAAACCAGACGGGTCTCCACCGGCCACCAGGCCGGTCTGGTCACCCTCAATATCGCCGAGGCCGACGATGCAGTTCGCGAACGGATGCGGCAGCAGATGGCCGAGCCCTACCGCACTCTGCTCGGCCATTTCCGCCATGAATCCGGGCACTACTACTGGGACCGCCTGGTGCGGGACAGCGACTGGCTGAACGAATACCGCGAGCTTTTCGGGGACGAACGACAGGATTACAGCAAGACCATGCAGGCCTATTACCAGAAGGGCGCCCCCGGCGACTGGCAGTCTCGCTTCGTCAGCACCTATGCCAGCAGCCACCCCTGGGAGGACTGGGCCGAAACATGGGCTCACTACCTGCACATCGTAGACACACTCGAGACCGCGCGGGTCTTCGGTCTGCGGGTGCGACCACGTACCGAGGAAAGCGAGGAGCTCAGCGCGGACGTCGACTTCAGCCCGTACAAGTGCAACGACTTCGAGCCGCTGATCGAACAGTGGTTGCCGATTACCTACGCCCTCAACAGCCTCAACCAGAGCATGGGACAGCCGAACCTCTACCCCTTCGTCCTGGCACCGCCGGCGCTCGAGAAACTGTCATTCGTGCATCGGGTGGTGCGAAAGGCGGGACAAACCTGACACCGCTGAACGACAGCCCGGTCAGGCGCTGTCGCGCGCCTGCAACTTGAACCCGAGGTCCACGACCGGCTGCTCGATGTGTTCGCCATTGAGGCGACGCATCAGCATATCGGCCGCGGTCTTGCCCATTTCGTACAGCGGTGTGGATACCGACGTCAGCGAGGGATTAATGCAGCTCGAGGCCTCCAGGTCGTTGAAGCCGGCGACCGCCAACTGCTGCGGGATGCGAATGTGCCGCCGCTGGCACTCGTAAATGACGCCATAGGCGAGGTCGTCGTTGATGCAGAACACCGCATCGGTGTCCGGCGCCGCCGCCAGCAGATCTCCGAGCAGCAGGCCGCCAAGGCGGACAGTGGAAGGCTCCGGCGTCGCCACGATCCGCCTTTCATCGTAGCGCCCGGCTGCCGCGAGTACGTCGATAAAACCCTGGATACGTCGTTGCGCCCGGTGGTCCATCTGGGCTCCGAGCACGCCGATGTGGCGATACCCCTTGTCGAGCATGTAGCGCGCCATCGCCGCACCGGCATCGCGATGAGAAATGCCTACGTTCAAATCGATCGGCTCGGATTCGCCAACCTCCATCAGCTGAACCACCGGAATACCCGCTCCCTGCAGCAGAGTGCGGGCGCTGTCGGCCATGTTCAGACCGGTAACGATTATGCCGTCCGGGTGATGCGTCAGGAACTTGGCGATCAGGCTCGATTCCTGCTGCACCGAGTAGTAGGTATTGCCCATCAGCATTTCATAGCCCCGCGCGCTGCAGACGTCGTAGATGCCCTTGATGACGTTGCTGAACACCGCATTGGACACCGAGGGAATTACCACCGCGATGCTGTAGCTGCGCTGCCCCGCCAGAGAGCGGGCTGCACGGTTGGGGATATAGCCGAGCGCCTCGACGGCTTCGCGAACGCGATCGCGCACCTGCTCCGAGACCCGTTCCGGATCGTTCAGCGCCCGGGATACCGTCATCGAACTGACCCCCGCCATGCTGGCGACATCACTGAGGGTGACACGCCCCTTACTGCGGCTGCGGTTCTGACTCGGACTGTTCGCCATCGATCGGCTCCTGGACTCTGGGTGCGGCCATTCTAACAGCAAACACCAAAGGACAGAATCCCATAATGTTAGCGCTAAAATTTATATCCAAAATCCATTGACGCCGCATGCTACTCTCGTATAACCTGCAGAAAATCGCTAATCCCCGAACGCTACGGGGATTTTTTTAAAACACACAATGTTAGCGCTAAAAAGAACAACTATGAACCTGATCATCATGGGCGTCTGCGGTTGCGGCAAGAGCACTATCGGTGAACACCTTGCCGCCGCACTGAACGCCGAATTCATCGAAGGCGACAGTTTCCACCCGCTGGAAAATGTGCAGCGCATGTCAGCCGGCATTCCACTGACCGATACCGACCGCGCCCCGTGGCTGGTGCGCCTCACTGAAGTGCTCGCCAACGCATCCACCAGTGGCAAAACCGCCGTGCTGTCCTGCTCGGCATTGAAAAAAAGCTACCGTCAGCAGCTCGCCAGCAGCGGTCCGGTGACATTCGTCTACCTGTCCGGCGAGCGCGCCGAAATCGAACGCAGAATGTCGCTGCGCCAGAACCACTTCATGGTGACCTCGATGATCTCCAGTCAGTTCGAAGCCCTCGAGGAACCCACCGCCGACGAACCCTGCATCCGCGTCTCGATTCTGCAGCCCGTGGACCGGATCGTCGACGAGGTGCTCGAGGCACTCGGAAAAACCTGATCCCCTCATCGACTACCTTTGGGATAGCCGATTCATTGCAAACCTCAATGACCAGTCAAGCGTCATGACAATAATAAAGGAAAGCTCTATGCCCCCCATCACGCTGTTCTCCCGTACCCTCCAGGGCGCCCTGCTCGGTGCCGGCCTGCTGCTCGGCAGCGCCCAGGCAGCCGACTACAGCTGGACCTTCCAGACATCGGAAAACGCCGGTGAACCCCAGTTCGAAATCAAGAAAGCCTGGGCCGAAAACATCAAGACCATGTCCGGCGGCCGCATCGAGATCGAGATCCTGCCGGTCAACGCGGTGGTGCAGGCCAACCAGACACTGGATGCGGTCAGCTCCGGCATCCTGCAGGGACACCTGACCGATCCCAGCTACTTTTCGGGCCGCGATCCGGCCTTCGGCATGCTCGGAAACCTGGTCGGCGCCTGGGGCGATCCGCTCGAGTTCCTCGACTACATGAAGTACAGCGGTGGCGAAGAGATCTACAACGAGCTGGTCGAGCCCTACGGCGTTCACCTGATCGGTGCTGCAGCCACCGGTCTCGAAGCGTTCGTTTCGACCAAGCCGATCCGCACCATCGACGACCTCAAGGGATTGAAGCTGCGGGCACCGGAGGGCATGGTCTACAACATCTTCCAGAAAGCCGGCGCCACCCCGGTCAACCTGCCGGGCTCCGAAGTCTACACCGCGCTGGAAAAAGGCGTGATCGATGCCGCCGACTACACGGTCTTCGCCACCAACTACGACCAGGGTCTGTACAGCTTCGCCAAGTATCCGAACTACCCCGGGTTCCACTCGCTGCCGATGGTGTCGGTATCGCTGAACAAGGAAATCTGGGACGGCCTGCCAGCGGACCTCAAGGCAATTCTGGAAACTGCAACCGATGACATGGCCTACGAGATGGTCGCACAGCTCAAGGCCCGCGATATCGTCGCGGCGAAGAAAGCACGCGCGGACGGCGACATCACCATCATCGACATGGCGCCGGAAGAACGCGCCAAGTTCCGCAACATCGCCAAGGAAGAGTGGAAAGTCTGGGCCGAGAAAAGCGAGCTCAACAAGAAAATCTACGACTCGGTCGTCGCCTACCTCACCGACCGCAACCTGATGTAATCCACCCCGAACGGCGGGCCGCGTTGCGGCCCGCGCGGAGGCCCCATGTCTACCCTCTCAACACCGACCAAGGCGGCGGCACAGACGCCAGCCGCTGAATCCAAACCCCTGCCCACGGGCGAGCGCAACGGTCTGGACCGACTGATTTCACGCGGCGGCGCCATTGCTGCCTGGCTGGTATTCCTGGCGATGGCGATCAGCGTGTTCGAGGTCGTCATGCGCTACGTGTTCGACTCGCCCACCTCCTGGGTGCATGAAACCGTGGTATTCCTGGTGGCCGCGAGTTTTTCCCTCGGCGGCCCGGCGACACTGGCCCAGAACCGTCATATCCGGGTACGGGTGCTGTACGATGCCGTAGGCCCGCGTTGGCGCGTCTGGTTCGATCGCTTCAACGACCTGGTCACGCTCTGTTTCTGTATCGCCATGTCCTACGCCGCATTCAACATGTTCTGGCGTGCGTCCCATAACCCGATGGGCGACTGGCAGCTGGAGCGTTCCGGCACCGCCTGGAATCCGCCAATTCCGGCTCTGGCCAAAGGCCTGATCATGTTCGCCCTGGCACTGATGACCCTGCAGGCACTGCTGCATCTGATCCAGTCGTGCCGCGCCGCCAAGCCGCTGGAGGGGGGCCACTGATGGATATCGCAACAGCAACCATGCTTATGGTGGGGCTTATCTTCGCCCTGCTGATTACCGGCCTGCCGCTGGCCTTCATTACCGGCCTCGTGGCCATGGGCTTCACCTTCGGCTGGTTCGGTCCCAACGCCCTGCCGCTGGTGACCAGCCGCGTCTATGGATTTGTCACCGAGTACTCGCTGGTGGCGGTACCGATGTTCGTGCTGATGGCATCCCTGCTCGACCGCTCGGGTATCGCCAAGGACCTGTTCAATGCGATGCGGGTCTTCGCCGGCCGGCTGCCCGGCGGCGTCGCGGTGCAGACGGTAGTGGTGGCGTTCTTCCTCGCAGCCCTGTCCGGCATCATCGGCGGCGAAATCGTGCTGCTCGGCATCCTCGCGCTGCCGCAGATGCTACGCCTTGGTTACGACAAGCACCTCTCGATCGGCGTCGTCTGCGCCGGCGGTGCACTGGGCACCATGATGCCGCCGTCCATCGTGCTGATCATTTACGGCATGATCGCCAGCGTCTCCATCGCCGACCTGTTCACGGCGGCCATTACGCCGGCGGTAATTCTGATGGCCTCCTATATCGGCTATGTGCTGGTACGCTGCCTGCGCAACCCGCAACTGGGGCCGCCGCTGCGTCCCGAGGACAACGATAGCGGTTTCGCCAGCAAGGGCGATGCACTGAAAGCGGTCGTCGTGCCGGGTCTGATCGCCGGTCTGGTACTGGGCACCATTTACGGCGGTATCGCATCGGTCACCGAAGCAGCCGCCATGGGCGTGTTCGGCGTACTGGCGGCCATCGTGCTGCGCGGCGAGTTCTCGCTCAAGGTGCTGCATACCAGCCTTGGCCAGACGCTGATCACCTGCGGCATGATCATCTGGATCGGCATCGGCGCCGCAGCGCTGGTCGGCGTGTATAACCTGATGGGCGGCAACCGTTTCGTCTCGGGTCTGATTCAGGGTATGGACGTGGCACCGATCGCTATCATTCTGGTGATGATGGCCATCCTGCTGGTGCTGGGGCTGTTCCTCGACTGGATCGGCATCGCCATGCTGGCTCTGCCCATATTCATCCCGATCGTCACCCAGCTGGGCTTCGATCCGATCTGGTTCGGCATCCTGTTCGCGGTCAACATGCAGGTATCCTTCCTGTCGCCGCCATTCGGACCGGCAGCCTTCTATCTCAAGGGCGTGGCACCGCCGGAAGTGAGTCTGAAGGACATCTTCGTCGCAGTACTGCCCTTTATCGCCCTGCAACTCTGCGTCCTGGCCATGCTGCTGATCTGGCCCCAGACCGCAATGTGGATGCTCGACTGAGGTAGCGCATGAAAATTACCGCACTGAAAACCTGGCAGGTTCCGCCGCGTTGGCTGTTCCTCAAGATCGAGACCGATGCCGGCGTCTATGGCTGGGGCGAACCGGTGGTCGAAGGCCGCGCCGCCACCGTCGAAGCCGCGGTGCACGAACTGGCCGACTATCTGATCGGCGAGGACCCTCACCGCATCGAGCACCTGTGGAACAAGCTCTACCGTGCCGGCTTCTATCGCGGCGGTCCGGTTCTGATGAGCGCCATTGCCGGTATCGACCAGGCACTCTGGGACCTCAAGGGCCGCGACCTCGGCGTACCGGTGCATCAGCTGCTCGGCGGCGCCTGCCGCGACCGGATGCGCGTCTACGCCTGGACCGGCGGCGACCGGCCCGATGACGTCGGCGCAGGCGCACGGGCGCTGGTTGACCAGGGCTTCACCGCCTTCAAGATGAACGGCACCGCCGAGATGGCCATCGTCGACAGCCACCACAAGATCGACGAAGCGGTGGCCCGCGTGGCAGAGGCCCGCTCCGCTGTTGGCCCGGATGTCGGCATCGCCATCGACTTCCACGGCCGGGTGTACCGGCCGATGGCCAAGGCGCTGCTGCGCGAGTTGGCTCCGTATCATCCGATGTTCGTCGAGGAGCCGGTGCTACCGGAACACCTGCCCTGCCTGAAGCAGATCGCCGGCGATCTCGGTTATCCGATCGCCACCGGCGAGCGGCTGCATACGCGCTTCCAGTTCCGCGACCTGCTGGCGGACGGCATGGTCGATATCGTCCAGCCGGACCTGAGTCACTGCGGCGGGATCAGCGAAGGTCTGAAGATCGCGACCCTGGCCGGTGCCCACGACGTAGCACTGGCGCCACACTGCCCGCTCGGTCCGCTGACGCTGGCCGCGTCACTGCAGCTCGATGCCGTCTGCCATAATGCCTTTATCCAGGAACAAAGCATGGGCATCCACTACAACCGCGACAACGACGTGCTCGATTACCTCGTCGACAAGTCGGCCCTGAAGATCGAGGACGGCTTCATCGCCATTCCCGAAGGGCCGGGACTTGGCGTTGAAATAGACGAGGCCTATGTCGAGGAACGCGCCAAAGTCGGACACCGCTGGCGCAATCCGGTCTGGACCCATGAAGATGGCAGTATCGCCGAATGGTAGCAATCTCCAATACCACGACCACGACCAGAGCTGGCTCACTCCCGTCTGGATCTTCGACAACGACAAGATGGCAGCATCGCCGAATGGTAAGAGGCCTGAATGAACGACACACCCGGTGACGCATTGGCACAGGCGCTCCGCGAACTGCCGCTGGTCGCGATTCTGCGTGGCATCACGCCGGACGAAGTCGAAGCGATCGCCGACGTCTTGATCGCCGCGGGTTTTCGCATGATCGAGGTTCCACTCAACTCGCCCTCGCCCTCGCCCTCGCCCTGGGACAGCATCGAGCGTCTACGCCGCCACTGCCCCGCGGAGGTGCTGATCGGCGCCGGCACCGTGCTGCAGCCCGAGGACGTGACTCGGCTCGCCGGGCTTGATGCCGAACTGCTGATAACGCCCAATACGGACCCCGCAATCGTCGGTGCCGGCGTCAACGCCGGACTCGCGACGATGATCGGCTGCATGACGCCGACCGAGGCACTGGCGGCGGCAAAAGCCGGTGCCTGCGCGCTGAAACTGTTCCCCGCGGCACGACTCGGAACCGGTTACTGGCGCGATATCCGCACCGTACTGCCGCCGGCGCTGCCGGTGCTGGCGGTGGGCGGCGTCAATCGTGACAACATGGCCGAGTGGCACGCCGCCGGCATTGGCGGCTTCGGCTTTGGCAGCAACCTGTACCAGCCCGGACGATCGGCGGCCAAAGTCGGCGCCATTGCCGGGGAGCTGGTGAACGAATGGCGGCGCCTGGAATCGGGAACGGGCAGATGAGGCAACCGGCAATCTTCGTCGACTGGGGCACCAGTAATTTTCGCGCTTTTCTGGTCGAAGGCAGTACCGGCGAATGCCTCGACCGGCGCGTCTCGGATCGCGGGCTACGAACCCTGCAAACCAAGGAATTCGCCGCTTATCTGGGCGCGCAGATCGCCGCCTGGCGCGACGCCGGCAACATCCCGGTCTATCTGGCGGGCATGGTCGGTTCGGCCCGCGGCTGGCGCGAGTGCCCGCAACTGGACCTGCCCCTCGATGCGCAGGCGCTGGCGGCTGCCTTGACGCCCGTTCCCGGGCTGCCGGACGCCTGGATACTCCCGGGCGCCCGGGTCGTCAATGACACCAAGGTGGACGTGATGCGCGGCGAAGAGGTCCAGGCCCTGGGCGCACTGGCGCTCGCCGGCATGCGCGATGCCACCCTGTGCCTGCCCGGCACTCACAGCAAGTGGGTAAGGGCCGGCGGCGGCAAGCTCCTGGACTTTACCACCCTGATGACCGGAGAACTGTATCAGGCGGTGCGCTTTCACACCCTGATCGGGGAACCGGCACGGGGCGATAGCCCTTTCGACCCCGCCGCCTTTGCCAGCGGCCTGGACAGCGTCGAAGCGCCTGGTGGGGTGTTGCACGCGCTGTTCGAGGGGCGCAGTCGTATGCTGCAAAGCGGTCTCGCACCGCAACAGGTCGCCAGTTATCTGTCCGGCGCGCTCATCGGCGAGGAAGTCCGTTGCATGCGTCAGACCACCCCGGCGCTCGACCGGGTGCTGCTGGTGGGCGCCGAACGCCTGCAGGCGCCTTACATGCAGGCGCTGCGCTACAACGGCATCGAGCCCCTCTGGATCGACAGTGACCAGGCAAGCCTTGCCGGCATGCGAGCGGTGGCCGGCATCCACGCCGGTGCCTGATCGGCTTCTATGGTAACCTGAAAGACTCTAACAGCCCCGCGGAAACACCATGGACCGCCTGTTCACCTACGGCACCCTGATGATCCCCGAGGTCATCGATACGGTACTCGGTCGCCCGGCGGGCTGCGCCAGCCACGCCGAGCTGCCCGACTACGCCTGCTTTCGTGTCCGTAACTGCCAGTTTCCGGCCATCCTCGCCGCATCCGGGCACGCGACGCACGGCCGCCTTTACCAAGACATCGCTCCCACTGCATTTCAGCGCCTCGACCTCTACGAGGGCGCGCTGTACCAACGATGCAGGGTCTGCGTAAGGCTCGATGATGGTCGCTCGCTCGACGCCTGGACCTATGTGCTGCACGGCCGCTACCGCGCGCAACTGACGCGCGAGTCCTGGGATTACGAGTACTTCGTCAGCCGCCAGCTGGAGGGTTTCCTCAAGCGCCTGAGGGGATCTGCCTAGGGAGGCTCCCTAACCCTGTTTCAAGCGCGCTTCGACCTCCGCCAGCGCCTCAGGCGTGTTGATATTGAGAAACTCGTCCGGATCATCACAGCGGCACTCGATGTAGCCGTGGGCCTCGAGCCAGCCACGCACCGCACGGCGCCCGGTGGCCCGATAGGTGGCCAAACTGGCAGCGCTCGCCACCGGTACGACCAGATGAAGCGTCTGCAGATATTCACCGTCCTGTACCACCACGATCCGATCCGGATTCACGCGCGCAAGGGCGATCATGCGGTCGAAAGTGGCGCCACTGACCAGCGGCGTGTCACAGGGAAGAATCAACAGGTGGGTGCAGTCCAGCGAGTCGAGTGCCCGGGCGATACCGCTCAGCGGACCGGCGCTTTCCCCCCGATCCTCGAGGATGCCGTCGGCCAGCCCCGCGTAGGCCGGCTGATCCGGCCGGCAACCGATCCAGACACCTTGGGTCCGTTCCCGCAGCCGCTCGATCAGATACTGGATCATGGGACGCCCGGCCAGTGGCAGCAGCCCCTTTTCTCCTCCCCCCATGCGCCGGCTTTCGCCGCCGGCCAAAATCAGCGCTTCGAGTTTCACGCCTCGCTTCCCACCATTGCAATCGTCGCAGTTGCCGGCAGCAACGTTTTGACGTCGCCACCTCCGCATAAAAAGTTGATTATATAAGGACTTTTTCTCAAATCAGGGCACCCGTCAAGCGCCCGGCGGATGTCCGAAAAGACGGTGCCGCACACGCTTGAGCTGGCGCGCTTCGTAGGCATCATGGGTGGCATCGCCGCTGTGGGTTGCCTCCCAGGCGTTGCAGTCCAGCACCTGGATCTCGTAGGGATAGATACAACGTCGCCCATCCCCGGTCCGCACGATCAGCCGCTCGACGAACTTGAACATGCGAAAGGCGCGATCGCTGAAAGGGTTGGCCTGGCTGCTGTCCGTCTCAACCGGCACAGGCCCCACCTCCCCGACGAGGAAAGGCGGCGGCTCCATGCCGTACAGGCTCTGGATTTCATGCAGCTCCGCCAGCGAATTGCGGCTGCGCTCGGGCAGCTGATTGGCGAACATGATGATACTGCGGCTGCGCAGGAACTTGAGCAGCAGCACGGCGGAGAAGATGTCATGGGTCACCAGCCGCACGCCCAGGCGATCAAACAGCTCCATCGCCAGGTTGCCTGGCTTGTGCAGCAGCTTGGTCATGATCCGTTCGAATGACTTCTCTTCCTTGATGTGAAAATCCACCAGCGGAATCTTGCACTGCTCGTCTCCAATCCATTGCTGCCCCTGCTGCTCGAACAGAAACGGCTGGAACCGGGATTGCACGCTCTCAAGCGCCGCCTGATGCGCGGCCGAATCCTGGGTCACCTGCGCGTGAGTGGCACAATGCAGCACCTTCAGCAGCACACAGGGCCAGTTCGGCCAGAGCCCTTCCTGCGGCTGCGAGGCTTCGATCAGCAATTCGCCAAGCGACAATTCGCGGTAACGCTGCGGCACCGCCTCGATTCGCTGCCAGGGCAGTAACACCTCGTCGAGAAATCGAATTGCGCGAGCGTGGATTTGCTCCAGCCAAAGGCGGTCTTCGACATCATCCGGATCGAAGCCATAGGCCCTCAGAAAGCGCGCTGCTGAGGGTTCGTCACCGATCTGCATCTGCGTCAGATCCACGACCGAGCGACCGCCAATCAGGGTTTCGAGCGTTTCCCAGGGAATTTCCAGCTCCGCGGCGCTACTGAGCCGAGGAACCCATTCCGGACCTGCGATCCTTTTTGCCATCTGCGCGTTGCCTGCACCAATTTTGTGCTCTAACGCTACCTTCGTTCCACAACCCCCGGCCTGTCAAGCAACGAATCAACGGAGCCGCCGCGTGAGTAATCGAAAGGAGAGCAGGCTTCGCAATGCGCCCAATACATTTGACCGCATGCCTTGCCGTATGCGCACCCTGCCATCCGTCAAATCGATCACGGTACGGGTCGATTGGCATCAGAACTTTGCGAAAAGCGAGCCCGACCTTACCCTTTTCTCGCGCCCCCGATTGTTGGGTTACGCGACTTCGTCGCTCCACCCAACCTACGATGAAAAAAGCCTGCGCTCTCTCGAACCCAGGCTTTTTTCTTAATTTGGTAGCGGGGGCCAGATTTGAACTGACGACCTTCGCCCGTGGTTATGAAGAGCGAGCCCGACGCATTTTTTGCGTTTTGAAACGAAAAAAGCCCGAAATCTTTCGACTTCGAGCTTTTCTCTTAAATTTGGTAGCGGGGGCCAGATTTGAACTGACGACCTTCGCCCGTGGTTATGAAGAGCGAGCCCGACGCATTTTTTGCGTTTTGAAACGAAAAAAGCCCGAAATC
>JABXIM010000143.1 GCA_013373085.1 Oceanospirillaceae bacterium
ATCAATGCCCATACGGTCGGCCACTATTTTCATTTCATTGACTAGGCCGATGTTTACAGCGCGATGAATATTTTCCAGAAGCTTGGTCATCTCAGCCGCCTTGGTCGAGGTTACCGGTACAATCTGATCAATAGCCTGACCATACAACGCCTTACCAACCTCAAGACACTCAGAAGTATGGCCGCCAACAACCTTGGGAATGCTGCTAGTGGTAAAGTTAGCGTTGCCCGGATCTTCACGCTCGGGCGAATAGACCAGGAATATGTCTTTACCCACGGTCAGCCCGCCAGAAGTGACACGCGGCAGCAGTTCCTCCTCTGTGGTACCGGGGTAGGTGGTACTTTCCAGCGACACGACTTGACCGGCCCGTAGGTAGGGCACGAACGAGTCTGTAGTGTTGAGAACATAGCTGAGGTCGGGCTCGCGATACTTGTTCAGCGGCGTCGGCACACACAGGATAAGCGCATCGGCTTCTGGAGTGCGATGCATATCAACAGTGCATTCCATGCCAGCTGCGTTGGCTTCGGCTATTGCCTCATCTGAGATATGCTCAATATCAGATTGGCCGCCATTCAGCAGGTCAACTTTTTCCTGGTCAATATCGAACCCAATTACTTTGTAGCCTAGCTGAGCATAGCGCAATGCAAGCGGCTGACCTACGTAGCCCATGCCGATAATGCCTATAGTAGCTTTTAGATTCGTGAGTTTTTCGATCAGCTGTCCTGCAACTGCATCGGTAGACTTATTAGTCATCATCGCCCTTTCCGGCATTCATCGTCACATTCACGACCATCGGATCGTCAGATGGTATTTTTTGTTCTTGAACTGATAATCATGCCATCACCACACGGTCGAAGGGATTGACCCGAATTTTATCAAGGAGGCTATGGCACTTTAGCGATGCGTATTCTAGACCATTCTCGCTATACCAATAAGTGCGCTTGAAACGCTCAATCAAGCGAGGATCACCGCGCGGATCTGTTCAGCAGATCCGATGCACTCGTGCGCTTGCTTTCCTTTTTCAGCGCATCAATCTCTTCTTTGAGCGCTTCATACTCTTCCATTTTTCGTGCCAGGAATGCGCGGGTTAACGCTGCCTTCCTTGCAATACCCTTTGGCGTCAAGACATAGGCATATCTACGCTTGTCTTCTGCGGCTGTAAAATTCCCCAACTTCACGAGCCCTTTTTCGATCAGGGCATTTAAAACGTAATGCATCCCCCCCACGCTGACCCCAACCACCTCAGCTAGCTCTCGCTGCGACATTTCCGGGTTTTCCTGAAGGAGCCGAAGGACGCGAAAATGCGTATCTTCTTGAAGCTTGGTGCGCTTACTGGTCATTTGGGGATTTTCTCAGGCTACCGCACAAGGACAGCCTGCGACCGGCGCCTTGTTTTGAGCAAAATGATATCGAGAGTAATTTCCTCATCGTTCAATTTTGAGCGGTATCATATAGCATGCAGGCAAACAAGCGAAAACTTGGCAAGTATCAAAGAACTTTTGTTACCTTCACGGCAGTTTTACCAGTCCCTATGAGATCCAAATCCCTTTATCTTAATCCTGTGTCACAGTCTCTGAAACAGGACACACCCAACGGCTGATTATTTCTCGGGCTGCCCGACTGTCGAGCGTTTCTACAGCAGATTGAACATCCTCAAGAATGTGCGCCATTTCGGCACTAGAGAGCTTACCCTCGCTCGCTCGCATGATCTTCGGGTGCATTGTTGGCAGAGACGCAGCATCTATAAGCAATTCTTCATATAATTTTTCGCCCGGTCGCAGACCTGTGAAATGGATTTCAATATCTCCACTTTGGTTGTCTTTGGATTTGAGAGTACGTCCCGAAAGACTGATCATGCGACAAGCAAGATCATAAATCTTTACAGGCTCGCCCATATCAAGCACAAAAACTTCCCCCCCTTCCGCAAATGATCCAGCCAAAAGCACCAAGCGAGATGCTTCCGGAATGGTCATGAAATAGCGGGTGATATCCGGG
The DNA here is from genome assembly GCA_013373085.1 of Oceanospirillaceae bacterium. Classification (GTDB taxonomy): domain Bacteria; phylum Pseudomonadota; class Gammaproteobacteria; order Pseudomonadales; family Balneatricaceae; genus Marinobacterium_A. Next base: position 1,996 of record JABXIM010000143.1, read on the forward strand.
TGCGTGACAGTAACCGGTCCCCCGTTGCCGATCTGAGACTTGAACAATGGCACCACGGAACCTGAAGAACCTAGCACATTACCAAACCGAACCATGGTAAAAACCGTTTTCTCCGCATGGGAATCCATATCCTGGATCGTCAATTCAGCCATCCTTTTGGTAGCGCCCATAAAGCTAGTCGGACGCACAGCTTTATCCGTCGATATTAAAATGAAGCGCTCAACACCAAACTCAACAGACGCCTTCGCAGCAAAATAAGTGCCCAAAACATTATTGCGCAGACCTTCCACTTCGTTGGATTCAACCAAAGGCACATGTTTGTAGGCCGCTGCGTGAAGGACTGTTTCTATCTGCTCTCGCTCTATTATTTGTCGCATTCGCAAGTAATCAGCCACAGATCCAAGATATGCAGTAAGCTGGACGTCAAAGGCCCTCGCTTGCGGTTGCAGCTCCTGCTCTATGGAATAAAGCGCAAATTCAGATTGATCGAAAAGAACAAGTGATTTGACCCCGAATGCCAGAACCTGACGACATAGCTCAGAGCCAATTGATCCACCTGCGCCGGTAATCAATACCCGTTTACCATGATAGGCAGATGACGTACCCGCAACATCCAACTGAACCCTCTCACGCCCCAAGAGGTCATCAGGCGTGATATCCTTAAGGCTGCTTGAAAGAGAGTCGCTTTTTATAATTTCAACGTAGGAGGGCAAGCTCTGAACTTCACAGTTCAAATCAGAAAGTCGTAGGATAATCTCTCGCTTCTTCGGATCCGGCAATGATGGAATGGCCAAAAGAACTCGTTCAATGCGACCCGAAGCCACATGTTTTTTAAGGTTCTCCGGTGGTTCCACACGCAGGCCAGCGATAATGACCCCTTGGAGCGAAGGGTTGTCATCAACAAGCACTGCACAGCGTACTTCACGAGAATTCCTGAGTGCCGAGATAAGTTGGATACCAGCTGCACCAGCACCATAGATAGCTACAGGGGTTGAATCCTGCGTAAAGTTTTCAACTTTACTTAAAACGTATGCCCCCAAGATGCGAGTACCGACACTCATAAGGAACAATGACAAGCCAAAAATCAGGGGTACAGTCCGAGGAGTAGGGATGGCGAACACAAAGCTCGCGAGTATGCTGATCACCATAAGGATCACCACCCAAAGGCATGTTCTGAGTACGGCGCTTTGCTCGTATGCCTTAAGCTGAATCGATGGGATGCGCAGGTAAACAGATAAAGGTGCCCCAACGACAATAAGAATCCCGCTCAAGTCGAGGATACTGCTTAAATAGTTATAGGGTACCAGTGCTGTTAGGCGCAGCTGAAAAGCAACCAACAAAGAGAAAGGGATCAGGAACAGATCCACAGCTAGGTGGATCGCTCGCTTCACAGGTCGCGGTAGGGCATGCAAATAATTCAATATGATTAAGCCCACCCG
>JABXIM010000038.1 GCA_013373085.1 Oceanospirillaceae bacterium
CGCTGCATCGCGCCAATGGCGGCTACCTGATCATCGACGCCCGCAAGCTGCTGTCGCTGCCGTTCGCCTGGGAAGGGCTCAAGCGCGCGCTGCGCAACCGCGAAATCCGTATCGAGGCCCTGGAGAAACTCTACGGCAGCGCCACCACCCGATCGCTGGAACCCGAACCGATACCGCTCGACGTCAAGGTTGTGCTGATCGGCGATCGCCAGCTCTACTACCTGCTCAAGGACTACGATCCGGACTTCACCTCGCTATTCAAGGTCTATGCCGATTTCGCCGAGGAAGTCGATCGCGACGCCGGCAACGTCGGACGCTATCTCGGGCTGATCTGCGCTCTGTGCCAGGAGGAGAACCTGCGGCCGCTGACGCGCGATGGCGCCGCCCGGGTGATCGAACAGAGTTCGCGCCTTGTCGACGACAGCTCCCGACTGTCGCTCCACCGCGGCCATATCATCGATCTGCTGCGCGAAGCCGACTACTGGGCGAAGCAGCGCCATGAGGGTCCCGTCGAATCGGTCGACGTCGAGCGCGCGGTGGCAACCGCCCGGCACCGCAATGGGCAGTACGCCGAGCTAATGCTGCGGCAGATGGAACGCGGTATTCTGATGATCGACACCGACGGCAGCGTGGTGGGTCAGGGCAACGGTCTGTCGGTCATCCAGATGGGCGACCAGCGCTTCGGCCGGCCGTCGCGGATTTCCGCCACGGCCCGCATCGGCAGCGGCAAGATGGTCGATATCGAGCGCGAAACCGAACTTGGCGGCAGCATCCACAGCAAGGGCGTGCTTATCCTTTCGTCCTTCCTCGCCAGCCGTTATGCCCGCAACGCCCCACTGTCGCTCAATGCCAGCCTGGTGTTCGAACAGTCCTACGGTATGGTGGACGGTGACAGCGCCTCGGCGCTGGAGCTCTGCGTGCTGCTGTCGGCGATCGCCGGCGTCGGCCTGAAACAGCAATTCGCCGTCACCGGTTCGGTTAACCAGCACGGCCGAATCCAGGCCATCGGCGGGGTCAACGAAAAGATCGAGGGCTTTTACGAACTCTGTTGCAAGCGGGGCCTGAACGGCGATCAGGGGGTGATTATCCCGGCCGCCAACATCGAGCACCTGACGTTGCCGCGTGAACTGGTCGAGGCGTGCGATGCAGGCCGCTTCCACGTCTACGCTGTCAGCGACATCGACGACCTGCTGACGTTGCTGACCGGCGAGCCCGCCGGCGAGATGGACCGCGACGGCCTTTATCCGCCGCGTACCCTGAACGGCCGCATCCAGCGCCAGTTGCAGGACTGGTACGAGCTGGCGCGCAAGCAGGGATCGGGAGATCGGCCGTGAAGCGGCTGCTGCTGGCGCTGGACGCGGGATCCCTGGACCTGACGCGTCTCGACCCCTTCGTGCGTCTCGCCGCTGAGCTCGGGGTCGAGCTCGATGCACTGCTGGTCGAGGATCAGGATCTGCTGACCGTGGCCGGACTGCCGTTCTGTCATGAAGTCATACGCGACAGTGCCCGAGCCCGCCCGCTGAATCCCGGACAGCTGCAGCAGGCCTCGCGCAGGCTATCCCAGGCACTGGAGAATCGCCTGCAGCATCTGGCCCGGCAGCACCCGCTGCACTGGCAGCTGCGGACCCACCGGGGCACCTGGCTCGACAGCCCCGGCACCAGCTGGTCCGAAACGGAACTCCTGGTACTGGCCCGGCCGTGCAGCCCCCTCAGCGCCGGCATACGCCCGCCGGTAAAGTCCGTAGCCCTGCTATGCGATAGCGAGACGCCCGCAACGCGCCGGGCATTGCAACTGGCGTTACGCCTCGCCGCCGTTCAGCGACAACCCCTGCTGTTGCTGGCGCTGCCGGGCTGTCCGTACCGGCGCGCCGCCGATTTGCCAGCCAGCTCCGCCCGGATCCGTATCGAACCGCTGGCCGAGGCCGATACGGCGCAACTCTCCGGCTGGTTGCCGGCACAGGCCGATACGCTGGTAATGCCGCAGGAATTTATATGGCCCGACGGCGTCCCCGCCGCCCACCCATTGTTGGAACTGCCCGCCGTACAAACCCTGGTCGTGCGCTGATCGCTGCGCAGGCACCCCGACATTGGCGGCAGCCCGCCGCTATGACAGGTGCTCAGCGGTGGTGGCGGTCACCACGAAAAAACTCATGGTGCCGGCCGCCGTGATCGTCGCGCAGGCGCAGCCGGTCCGACTTGCCGTAACCGTCATCACGCCAGTTGCCGCGATGGTGGTCTCGATCCCTGCCATAGCGGTACGGTGGATGTCCGTAGTGCTTGTCATGTCGGTGATGGTCGCGGTAGTACCGCCGCCGCGGATAATCGTAGCGATAATAGGGCCGCGGGTAATCGTAGCGATAATAGTGGCGGGTATAGTGTGGTCGCGTCGTCAGGTAGCCGAAAGGTACTGAATAGTAGGGCCCGCCGAAGTAGATGCTGTAACCGTCACCGTGAATCGCTCCGCCGATGGAGATTCCCACGTCCACATCGGCCCGCGCGGGAAGCGCCGCTAAAAGCAGGACCAGCGCGCCGACACCGAGCAATTTAGCCGTCATAAGGCACCCTCCTGATCTGGGATACCCATAGGACAGGCGTATCCGCGTCCAAGTTGCACGATCTTTTTTCAGTCGGACTTCAGCGCCGGTTCAGATATCCAGCAGGGTATGACCGGACTCGGGTGCTGCGTAAAGCAGACAGTCGCTGCGGGCGATAACGGGGTTGTCGGTCACCATGAACAACTTGATGGGCTGGGCCGCGTAGAGGCAGTGGCCGATGCAGTTGAAATAACGCGGCAGCATGTCCTTGCCGGAGGCGTCACGCAGCCGCATCCGCGCCCGGCCATGCGGACCGAGCCAGAACAGGAAAGTCCCGGTACCGACCTGGCCGAAATTATAGCGTTCCAGGTGCCGCGGCACCGTGATGTCGGCTTCCGGGTCGGGCTCGTCGGCAAAGCGGATAACCGTTTCGCGGTCGAGTTCCAGGCGTACCGGATGGTGATAGAGATCCATGTGCAGACCGGCGTCCGGCTGCAGCACCTGTTCGCGGTGCAGAAACTGCTCCAGTCCCTGCGCAGCAATACGGTCCGCCGCAGGGTCACGATTGCCGCCGCACTCGACGGTCACCACCGGAAAATCAGGACGGCTGATTTCCATCAGCGCACCGAGGCGAATATCGGTGATGATCAGGCGTCGCGTAAAGAGCGCGACCAGCGCTTCGTGCGCCGGGTCTTCATGAGTCGCGACACCGAACGCCGGATTGAGACCTGAGGTATTGTGCATGTCGATCAGGCATTCGGGGTGGTAATCGTCGAGCAGCTCCAGCATTTTTCTGGCCACTGCGCCGGGACGGTCACCGAACGGCGGGCGGAAGCAGCGGTTCATGTCCCGCTCGCCCGACAGCTGGCGATGCGTGAACATCGGCTCCTGCAAGGCCGCCGAGATCGACAGGATGAAGATCAGCAGCCGATAGCGCGGCAACTCGCCACGCCGCAACCAGCCATGCACCGCCCGCAACCCCGACGGTTCGTTACCGTGCAGTAGCGTGCTAAAGGCACGGCAACGGCTGTTGTCCCGGCCATCAACGACGAGCAGGGTCGGCTCTGCCAACTGACGCAGGAAATCCTGCACGGTCCGTGCGATCTCGTCCCGATTCGGGTTATGCACAATAGTGAGGCTCATCGGATATCCGTCCATTCCGCCACCGGCCGATTGGCACCGGCATTGGCGCGATAGCACTCCAGCATGACCTTGAGCGCACGGTGACGGCTAAGGCGCCGCGACAGTCGTGCGACCTGGTCGAGTTGCCAGGTCGCGCCGGTGCGTTTGCGATCCAGGCGGGTACGGATGATACCCAGGTAATGCTCGCGCTCGCGCTCGCGAACGCCGATGCGGGCGAGCCCCTCGGCAGCCAGTGGAAGCAGGTTGCGCGCCAGCTCGAGCACCGGGACCTCAACCAGCCGCAGGTCTCCCGGAGACGGCCAGAGCATGCGGGCATTGATGCCCAGCTCCGCGGCGCGATAGAAATTGTGCGACAGCATCGGAAACGGCAACGCCGGCATCAGGTCGCGAATCCGATCCTTGAGCCCCTCGCCCAGTCCGATCAGGAAGGCTGAATTGGCCATCATGTCGCACGGCGACGGTCCTGCCGGCAGTGCCCGCATCTCGATGCGCAGATGGCCGTCGCCGGCATCATCGTAGATCACCCTGTTCCAGGACCAGACGGTGCCGTGGTGCAGCCTCAGTTCCCGCAGCGCAGGCAGTTCGCCCGCCTCCACCCGCGCCAGCGCATCCTCCCCGTCATTGCAGATAGGCAGTATCGGTGGGTGCAGCAATACCGACTCGGCAAACAGCTCGTATGCACCATCGCGAACCCAGCCTGAGCCAAAGCCTACCCGGGAGGGTTTATGCAGGCCGTTGTAGTCTCGTCTCGAGCCATCGATCGCGTGCTTGAACAATGGGATGCGGGTCTCGTGCCAGAGCCGGTGGCCGAGCATGAATGGCGAATTGCTCGCCAGCGCCAGTGCCACCGGTGTCGCCAGCTGGATGGCGTTGTAGCTGTCCGCAAACTGCCGCGGTGAAACGCGGTAGTGCAGTTGCATGGACGTATTGGCACCTTCCAGCGTCACATCGCTGGCGCGCAGGGAAATGGGCTCGGCACCGTTTATGCGCACTCTGAAGCGCTCACCGCGGATACGCGCCAGGCCCTCGGTGAGTGCCTGATAGCGACGCTGGCCGGTCATCACGTGAGGACCGAAATCACGGCGGCGGAGGGTCGGCAGGATGCCGACGGCGAGAATATGTCCCTCGTGCCGCCCCGCGGCCTGCTCCAGCTCCTCCAGCTTGCGCAGCATTTCCGCCTCGATGGCCGAAAAGGGGGAACCACGTGCAGGTACCGGCGTCAGGTTGTATTCGAGGTTGTAGCGATTCAGTTCCAGGGTCAGTTGCGGATCGCCGACCTCATCGAGGATTTCACGGTTGAGCGGCAACGGGTGGCCGTTGCGATCGACGATATACAATTCCAGCTCGGCGCCGACCGATGCCGGTCCCTTGCCGAAACCGGCGCGCCTGAGCAGCAGCTTGAGCGCCTCGAGGTTGCGGTCGAGGCGCTGATGGAAGCTGCGAAACTCCTGTTCGGTAAAGTTGGACTTCTCGATTTCGAGTCCCATCGCCGTCCTGTGAGCCGGGAGCTGTTTTCCTAAAGCGTAGCAGGCTGCGAGAAAACTACCTGCGCCACCGCAGCGGTGTGAAAAGCGTTCCGAACCCGCCACTTAAGGCCTTGATCAGCTCCATTTCGACAGGTTCACCGGACGCCGGCGGCAAGAAATGCCCTGGTGTCCGGAGACTGCCCGCCAGACAACGATGGGTGCAATCAGGCGACGCCGCTGCGGCCGTAGAGCACGTCGACCACTTCGCGGAAACTGGTGGCACGCTCGGTGATCGCCACCGGAATGTGCAGTTTGCGCGCGATGTCGCTGGCCGAAATGATGCCGCAGATCAGCTGTTCTTCCGGATTGACCACCAGCATGTGCTGGGTTCCGACGTCCTGCAGGGTTTTCAGCACGTCACCGATGCTGCTGCCTTCGACCTGTTTCAACGACAGGCCCGAAAGCTTGCTGCGGGGTATCATCACGTCGGCGATGGTGAGTTCGTCGCGGCGCTGGCCCAGCTGTTGTGCGATCGTCAGCACTTTGCGGCTCTCCAGGTCGGACACGCTGATGATGCCCTTGAACTGCTCCTTGCCGTCCATCACGATAACCGAGCGGACATGGGCTTTCTTCATCATCAGCAACGCATCGTCGATGCCGACGTCAAGCTCCAGTGCCAACGGACGCGTCTGATCGAACATCGTGACGATGGCGCTGGCGGGGCTGTCGAGATTGAGGGTTTCGGAGTCCGGGTTGGTCAGGCGGTTATAGTCGACCAGCGATACGGGCTTGAGTTCGTGATAGGTTTGCATGTCAATTGCCTCCCTCCGGCATGGCCGGAGCTGTGAATACGGGTAACGAACCGAAATGTCAGGCAATTATTGAGGGCGGCGCCCGGGCCGGATGGGGGTTGGCGCGCAGGCTGCGACAGTGGTCGCAGGTGTCGCCCAGGAAGGGTACGTACCTGAACGCGAATATCGGCGAAAGCGTCAGTGGCGGCGGATCGTCGACATCCAGATCGAGCGATGGCGTTGGCTCGTCAAAGCCCTCGCCCAGCATGAAGGGGCCGGTCTCGGCACTGACCAGACCACCGGCGGCGCCCGCCTGGGCGCCTTGGAGCTGCCACGTCAGCACGCCGATAACGAACGCAAATGCCAGCGACCAGAACAGCGCCCTTTGGCGGGCGAGGTTCCGGGCTGTAGAGCTGGATTGCGGAACAGGCTTCGTTGGCACTTGTGCTCCTGGAAAAACGGGACAACCTGATTTCTAGACTGCGCCTTAACGAGTTGCGGGTCAATCCCGCAAGGACGCAATGCCGGCTTTGAGGTATCCTACTCAGGTTCCTTTCTGACCGCCCACCACCGCCACAGGTTCCCATGAGCAGTTTCAATTCCCTCGGCCTGATCGAGCCACTACAACAGGCACTGTCGGAACTCGGCTACCGCCGTCCTACCTCGGTACAAAGCGAGGCGATCCCCCAGGTCCTGGCGGGACAGGACCTGGTGGCCGAAGCCCAGACCGGCACCGGCAAGACGGCCGCTTTCGCGCTGCCGCTGCTGCAGCGCCTGGCCGGCGACACCGGCGCCTCCGCGCGCGCGCTTATTTTGGTACCGACCCGTGAACTGGCGCAGCAGGTGTGTCAGAGCCTGGAGGCCTACGGCCGTTATCTCGTGCTGCGGCCGGTCGCCCTGTTCGGTGGCAGTCGTGCGGACGTCCAGATCCGCAAACTCGAACGTGGCGCCGATATTCTGGTAGCGACGCCCGGTCGGCTGCTGGACCTGATCGACCGCGATATCGTCAGCCTGTCGCAACTGGAGCTGCTGATACTCGACGAGGCCGACCGTATGCTTGATCTCGGTTTCATCGCCGACATGCGCCGGATCTGCGAACAGCGTCCGGCCGGCTGCCAGACACTGCTGTTCTCGGCGACCCTCTCGGGCTCAATCGAATCGTTGATAGAGGAGCTACTGCATCGCCCGCGCTGGGTCCGGGTCGACCGCCGCAACTCCGCGGCAAAAACCGTTCAGCAGATTGCCTACGGCGTCGACCAGCGTGACAAGGCCGACATCCTCAGTTACCTGATACAGGGAGGACAGTGGCAGCAGGCCCTGGTGTTCACACGCACCAAGAAGCGGGCCGACCAGGTCGCCGCCTACCTGCAGGAAGAAGGCATCGATGCCGCGGCGCTGCACGGTGATAAGCCGCAGCGGGAGCGCCAGCAAGTGCTCGCTGCCTTTGCTCGGGGCGTGCTGCGCATCCTCGTCGCGACCGACGTCGCCGCACGGGGCCTGCATATAGACGCGCTGCCGCGGGTGGTGAACTACGACCTGCCGCAGGTGCCAGAAGCTTACGTGCACCGGATCGGCCGTACCGGTCGAGCCGGCGGCAGCGGCCAGGCAATTTCACTGGTTGCCCCCGATGAGCGTCGCCTGTTGCAGGCGATCGAAGCGGCCCTTGGCCGGCAGCTGCCGCTCAAACCGGTGCCGTTCTTCGGTCAGGAGATGGGCGGTGATACAGCAGAATCACCGAAGTCTGCGCGCAAGCCTAGAAACCGCGCCACCCGGACAGCGAAACCGAAAGCAGCCTCCAAGCCCCAGCCGCAGGCCGACGATACCGGCGGCCGGGCGGTACGGCCATCGCTGCTGTCGGGCGCCAAACGCCGCCGCTAAGGGGGCGAGCCCCGTCGCGAAAAATTTTTGTGCCAGACCACTTCGCCTCGAGGCGCTGCGCCTGTGCATGGAAAGCGCCTTATCGGCCGGCTATTCCGCCCAGCCGCTGCCGATGGCGCTGAACGGCAGTTCAAGGCCAAGCTCGGGCACCTGTTCGGCGATCCAGGCCGGGAAGGTATTGCTGTTCGGTCCCGGGAATACGCGGTATTCGTGCTTCCATGGATAGGCCTGCGCGGCCTGGTCCACGGCGTCGATCAGCGCATCGACGCCGGGACCGCGGCGGTCAAGCAGCAGATCGGGGCGCTCCCCGAACCAGTAGCGATCAGGATAGTCAGTCTCTATTCGCAACACCGGCAATCCGCTGCGCTGGCGCCAGCCAATGACTTCGTAGACAGTATATCCGTCTGCATTGCTGGGCTTGGCGGCGATCCAGGTATGGATGGCAAACCAACCGCGCCAGCCCCAGGCCGGCGCGCCGTATACCTGAATGACCGCTTCCTGCGTGGTCGCCGGGTCCGGCGCGATGCCGGCCGGCTCGCGACTGGCGGTGCGCCAGTCGTCGTTGGCGCAACCGCCTAATGCCAGCATGAATGCAATCAGCAGTCCCAGTCGCATCCTGGTCCTCCAGTCATCAAGTCCCATTCCGTTCGTCGGCTCGCGGCCACAGTTCTCCTGCGCACGCCGCACTCACCCTCTCCCGACCATCAGGGTATCGATGCCACGCCCGGCGGCGACAGGAGTTTCGGCCTATACCTCGAAGCAATGCTTCAAGCCAAAGCCACCCCAGCGCATCGCCAGAGAGCCCGGGAAGCTACCCAGGCGGTCGTTGTACCGGCGGGCATCGGCATTGTAGCGATGCAACGCCCGTGCAATGCGGCTTTCGGTGTCGGCGATCCGTTCCCGCAATCCTGCGTCGGATTCCGACGTCGCGGCATCGGCGCGGTCCAGCACTGCCAATAACCGGTTTTGCACGCGCTGTACGTCATTCTGGGCTTGCATCAGCCGAGGCAGTTCGACTGATCCAGACGCTTCAGACCCAAACCCCATAGCACTCAGTGCCCGCGCCCGGGCTTCGCTCAGGTCGTTATTCGGACCTGCGCTTTCGGGAATCCGCAAAACTGTTACGCTGTCAATCAGCAACGGGATCAGATCCAGACGCCGCTGGTACAGCTGCTCGAGCTCGAGCCAGTCGGCATCGGCTCGCTCACGCGCCACCACCAGGCCGTTGTAGAAACGGGCCGCCAGGCCCGCCAACAAGACAAGTGGCAGTACAATGGCTGTGGTGTAGATCAACACGGCAAGCGGGGTACCGAGCCACCCGAGTATGGCCTCCACCAGCAGCAGCAACAACACCGACGCCAGCAAAGGCTGATAGCGCACCCGGTGCAGCGCTATGCGCTTTTCAAGCCGGTCAAATCCTGCCCCGGCGTTCTCTGCGCCACGCAGCCGCCGGGCCTCGTCCAGGGTCAGCCTGCCCGCCTCCAGCAGGCGCTCGACCTGATCGTCCATTCCCTTCATTTACCTCTCCTTCGCGCATCCGCCAGCTTGATACAGGAACAGATACCGGCTTTACCGTTACAGCCGAGCGCGAAAAATCGAAATTCAGAATATTTGAAATAGTATCGCCAAAATTTTTATTTCATAGCCTTTTGGCGCGGATGAAGACGAAAGCCCCGGTGCCTGAAGGCGTACCGGGGTCGGGATTGCAGGGATCGAGGGCAGTAACGCGGTCAGTTCAGGCGTTCGATCACCGTGGCGATGCCCTGCCCCATGCCGATGCACATGGTGGCCAGACCAAGAGTGGCATTGCGCTGATCGAGGACGTTCAGCAGCGTGGTGGTGATGCGGGTACCGGAGCAGCCCAGCGGATGGCCCAGTGCGATGGCGCCGCCATTCAGGTTGACCTTCTCCTCGATGCGGTCGCTCAGTCGCAAACCGCCGAGTACCGCCAGCGCCTGGGCGGCGAAGGCCTCGTTGAGTTCTACGCAGTCGATATCGTCGATGCCCAGACCGGCGCGCTTGAGCGCCTTTTCGCTGGCCGGGACCGGCCCGTATCCCATGATTGACGGTTCGCAACCGGCAACCGCCATGCTGACGACCTTCGCCCGGGGCTTGATCCCCAGGCTATTGGCGCGTGCGGCGGACATCAGCAACATCGCGCTGGCGCCATCGGACAGCGCCGAGGAGGTGCCGGCGGTCACGGTGCCGATCTTGGGCACGAAGACCGGCGGCAACTGGCTGAGGGATTCGACGGTGGTATCGGCCCGGATCACCTCGTCATACCGTTGCAGCACCTTGAAGCCGTTTTCGTCATGGGCCTCCACCGGCACGATCTCGTTGTCGAAACGCCCCTCCACCGTCGCCGCCTGAGCACGCTGGTGCGAGCGAGCTCCGAAGGCATCCTGCGCCTCGCGGCCGATACCGTTCATTTTGGCGAGCATTTCCGCGGTAACGCCCATCATCATCGCCGCCTTGGCGACGTGCTTGGACATGGCCGGATTGATATCGACACCGTGGGTCATCTGCACATGCCCCATGTGCTCGACACCGCCGACCAGGAAAATCTCGCCGTTGCCGCTCAGGATGCCCTGGGCGGCGGTATGCAGCGCCGCCATCGAGGAACCGCACAGACGGTTGACCGTCTGGGCCGCAACCGTCTGCGGGATACCCGCCAGCAGTGCGGCGTTGCGGCCGATATTGAAGCCCTGCTCCAGGGTCTGGTTGACGCAACCCCAGATAATATCCTCGATTTCGGCCGGATCGAGCTGCGGGTGGCGCGCCAGCAATCCCGTCATCACGGCGGCGGAGAGGTTCTCGGCACGGACATTGCGAAAGGCGCCGTTCTTCGAGCGTCCCATCGGCGAACGGACGCCATCGACGATCACCACATCATTCGGTTTCAGGCTCATAGCGTTCTCCTCCACTCTCAGCCGTAATAGGTTTCGCCGCGGGCGGCCATCTGCTTCATGCGCTCGGTCGGCTGGTACAGCGGACCCAGATCGGCATAGCCGGCAGCCATTTCGCAGAAACGATCAAGCCCCATCCGGTCAAGGTAGTAGAGGGCGCCGCCGCGGAACGGCGGGAAGCCGATTCCATAGACAAGCCCCATATCGGCTTCCGCCGGCGACGCCACGATGCCGTCTTCCAGGCAGCGTGCGGTCTCGATGCACAGCGGAATCATCATGCGGGCGACGATATCGTCATCAGGGAACGGCTGACGTTCGCCAATCACGCCGCTCAGCAGCTCGAACACGGACTCGTCGACGACCTTCTTCGGTTTGCCTTTGCGGTCCGGTTCGTAGGCATAAAAACCCTTGCCGTTCTTCTGGCCGAAGCGCTCGAGGGCGAACATGCGGTCCAGGGCATTCTCGTCCTCGTGTCGCATGCGTTCCGGGAAGCCGGCGGCCATCACCGCATCGGCATGGTAAGCGGTGTCGATGCCAACCACATCCAGCAGGTAGGCCGGGCCCATTGGCCAGCCGAAGCCCTCCATGACCCGGTCAACCTGGCGGAAATCGGCGCCGTCACGCAGCAGCAGGCTGAATCCGGCGAAGTACGGGAACAGAATGCGGTTGATCAGGAAACCGGGGCAGTCGTTGACCACGATCGGTGTCTTGCCCATCGCCTGTGCATAGGCGACGGTGCGGGCCACGGCGGCATCGGAGGTTTTCTCGCCGCGAATCACCTCGACCAGCGGCATGCGGTGCACGGGATTGAAAAAATGCATGCCGCAGAAGTTTTCCGGCCGCTTCAGCGCCGTTGCCAACTCGGTGATCGAGATGGTGGAGGTGTTCGACGCCAGCACGGCGCCGTCCTTGAGGTGAGCTTCCGCTTCGGCCAGCACCGCCTTCTTGACCTTTGCATTTTCGACCACCGCTTCGACCACCATATCGACGTCGCCGAAATCGCCATAGCTCAGCGTCGGACGGATCCGGGTCAGGGTTGCCGCCATCCCCGCGCTATCCAGACGGCCACGCTGGATCTGCCCCGCCAGCAGCTTGGAGGCTTCGTCGAGCCCCAGCTGCAACGCCTGCTCGCGGATATCCTTCATCAGAATCGGCGTGCCTCGGGAAGCGGACTGGTAGGCCACGCCACCGCCCATGATCCCGGCACCCAGCACCGCAGCCAGTTGCACCGGTTCGGCGCCCTTGGAATGGTGTCTGGCCGCTTTCTTGACCGCCTGGTCCTTGAGGAAAATGCCCACCAGCGCACGCGACACCTCGGTCTTGGCCAGCTTCGCGAACCCCCTGGCCTCGACCTTGAGCGCCTCATCACGACGCATCCCTGCATGTTTCTGCATCGCCGCCAACGCCGCCATCGGCGCCGGATAATGCTTGCCCGCCTTGGCGCCGATGACCCCCTTGGCTGACTCGAACGCCATCAATTGCTCTATCTGATTGAGCGCCACCGGTCCCTGCTTCTCGGTACGGCGCGCCCGGTAATCGAACTTGCCGTCCAGACACTGCCGCAGCAGATCCAGGCCCGCCTCGCGCAGTTTCTCCGGCGCCACCACTGCGTCCACCGCGCCGTCTTTCAGCGCTGCATCGGCACGCTTGTCGCTTCCGCCGCAGATCCATTCGTTGGCATTGTCGATTCCGATCAGGCGTGACAGGCGCACGGTGCCGCCCCAGCCGGGGTAGATGCCCAGCTTGACCTCCGGAAGCCCGACCTTGGCGGCCGTGCTCATGACCCGGTAGTCACAGGCCAGACAGAGTTCGAAACCTCCGCCCAGCGCGATGCCGTTGATCGCGGCGACCGTCGGTACCGGCAGATCCTCGACGCTGTTGAAGATCGAGGTCATTTCCAGAATAGCGGCGCTGATCTCGTCCTCGCTGCGCTCGAACATCGCCGTGAACTCGGTGATATCGGCACCGACGACGAAGACGTCCTTGGCGCTGGAGAACAGCACGCCCCTGACACCGTCGGCGCCAGCAACCGCGCCTACCGCCTCCCGCAGCTCCTGCAGCGTTGCCTGATTCAACTTGTTGACCGACTCGCCTGTCAGGTCGAGCACGACCTCGAAAAGGCCGTCGCCCGCTTCGCGTACGCTGACCGCCTGTCCTGCATACAGCATGATAATGGTCTCCCGGCCGAAAGGATTCGGCTCCTGACGGCAGGTCGGCTGACCTGCCTCGGTTGCTTGGCTGCCGCTGTCCATGGTAGTGGCAGAGGCGTCCGCGACAATGACAAAACCGCGACAAAGCAGTGACACTTAAGGCCACTAGGGGCTGTTGAGGTTTGCGGATATGTCCTGCCGGGACTGTTTTCGCACAAGGCAAGGCGCGAATTGCGCAGTTTGGTTACTCCACATAAGCGACGAGCAACGCCGGATTGTGCGAAAACAGCCCCTAATCAAAATAACCTTTAATTTTCAATAAATTAAAAACACAAAAAAGATAATCACGACTGACATATACAACACAGACCTCCCGCAAGGCGGGACAGCCCCCGCAGCCTGTATACCGGGGGGCTGATGTGCGTCAGGACCTTAGCGCGGAAGCCAGAGCCGACCGGGCTTCTTCCGACGCCAGGCGCTCGCGGAAGGCGTCGATTTCCTCGACGAGTACCTGCTGTAGCAGATCCTGCTGGTGCGCCCTCAGCATCTGCTTGGTCTTGAGCACCGCACGGCATGGCAGCCCGGCCAGCTGTGACGCCCGCTCCCGTGCACGCGGCAGCAGCTGATCCGCGGACAGCACTTCGTTGACCAGGCCGATTTCCCGGCCCCGCTCGGCACCGAACGGCTCACCCAGCACCAGCATTTCGAAGGCCTGGCGATGGCCCATCAGTTGCGGCAACAACAGACTGCTGCCGCCTTCCGCTACCAGGCCGAGACGGACGAATGGCAACTGCAGTTGCAGATCCCCGGCGCCATAGACCAGGTCGCAATGCAGCAGCAGTGTGGTGCCGATACCGATGGCATTGCCGTGAGCCGCCGCTATCAGCGGCGTCTCGAGCCCGGCCAGGGTTTGCAGCAGCCGCAGCGGCACCCGGGCACTCTCGGCATCGTCGCCAGCGGTGATTAGATCGCCAAGGTCGTTACCGGCGCAAAAGCTGTCGCCGGCACCGTGCAGCAGTATGACCCGCACCTCCGGGTCACTGTCGGCCTGATGCAGCAGCTCCGTTAGCGCCAGGTACATGTCGCGGTTGATGGCGTTTTTCTTGTCGGGACGATTGAGCGTCAAAGTCAGGACGCCACTATCGAACTGACGGATTACCAGTTCAGACATCTTCGTTACCTCCGTTGATCTCGATTCCGCGCTCCGCTGTCGCCAGCAGGCACTCAAAGCATCCAGATCCGTTGGCTTTCCCTGTATTGGACCGTCCCGGTCGGCATTTACACCCGCTAAATATCCCCCGCCTTCCCGGCATGCGAGCTTCTTGCATCGGCGCCGCAGTCCGTGCCTATACCATCCAGCTTAGAACTGCGTCGCGAACCACTTCCCTCAGGCCGCGTCGTCCTCGGTATCCCGCAGCTTGCGCCGCAATACCTTGCCGACGTTCGATTTCGGCAGGTCCTGGGTAAACTCCACCAGCTTCGGCACCTTGTAGCGGGTCAGGCGCTCGCGGCACCAGTCACGGATGTTATCGGCATCGAGCTGCTTGTTGCGGCTGACCACGAACAGTTTGATCACCTCGCCGCAGTGGGCGTCCGGTATGCCGACCGCGGCGCACTCGATGACATCGGGATGGGAGACAACGACGTCTTCCACCTCATTCGGGTAAACATTAAAGCCCGAGACGATGATCAGGTCCTTGGCCCGATCCACGATGCGCAGATAGCCATCCGCTTCTTGCACTGCAATATCCCCGGTCATGAAATAGCCGTCATCGGTAAAGGCTGCCTGGGTTTCCGCCTCCCGCTGCCAGTAACCGACCATCACCTGCGGCCCGCGGATACAGAGCTCGCCCGGCGTGCCAGGGGTCACCTCCACGGCATCCGAATCGATGATCTTCACCTCGGTCTGGGGCAACGGCAGGCCGATGGTGCCAACGCGCACGCCGCCTGGCGGGTTGATCGCGACCGCCGGTGACGTTTCGGTAAGCCCGTAGCCTTCCATGATTTCGCAGCCGGTCACCTGCTGCCAGCAGTCGGCGGCGTCGTGGGTCAGCGCCATGCCGCCGGAGATGGTGACCTTGAGGTTGCTGAAATCGAGATTTCGGAAGTCGTCGCGGCCGCACAACGCCACGAACAAGGTGTTGAGACCGATGAAGCAGGATATCCGCTGCTGCCGCAGGTCGCGGACGAAAGCATCGAGGTCGCGGGGATTGGGGATCAGCACCGTGTGACCACCGCTCTCCATCACGATCAGTGACAGCGTGAACGCATAGATGTGATAGAGCGGCAGCGGCGCGATGGCCGTCTCGCTCCAGCCTTTTTCGGCCCGGCTGATCAACGCGCTGCCCTGCAGCATGTTGGATACCAGGTTACCGTGCGTCAGCATCGCGCCTTTCGCCAGGCCGGTAGTGCCGCCGGTATACTGCAGCACCGCGATATCGGACGTATCGGGAACGACGGCCCTGGGCTTGAGGCCCTTGCCGGCCGCCAGCGCATCTCGCAGACAGACCGCCTCGGGCAGGTCGAAATCCGGTTCCATCTTTTTCAGGTATTTGACCGCCGCATTCAGCAGAGTGCGCTTGATGTAGCCGTGCAGATCGCCTATCTGGGTGACGATGACATGCCTGACGCCGGTATTGCCGATGATCTTCTCCGCCTGGTGCGCCATGCTCTTGTAAATCACCAGCGCCTTGGCGCCCGAATCGCGGAACTGGTGCTCCATTTCCCGCGGCGTGTACAGCGGATTGGTATTGACCACCACCAGTCCGGCCCGCAACGCACCGAACAGCACCACCGGATACTGAATGATGTTCGGCAGCTGGACCGCGATGCGGTCGCCGGGCTCAAGGTCGGTATTGCGCTGCAGGTAGACGGCGAAGGCATCGGCCAGACGGTCGAGTTCGCCGTAACTCAGGGTTCGGCCAAAACTTGTGAAGGCCGGGCGGTCCGCATAGTCACGGCACACGCGTCCGACGACGTCCAGTATCGATGCGTAACCCCGGCTGTTGAGCGCGTCGGGAATACTGCTGCCTCTTGGCTGATCCATTTTCAAGGCCCTTGAACATTTCTTGTTGGTCGGAGGTGGCCAGTCGCCCATGGATCGGGCAGGGAGATACTGAACACCAGCCGGTCACTGTCTCCATTCTAGCCTTTCAGTGCACCAAGCGGTCGTCGCTAGCGATCAATACATTGTTATTCAATTATTTAGGGGCTGTTGACGTTTGTGGATATGTCCCTAGCCTAAAAAGCGAAATGATCGGCATCCAGAGCCATCAGGTTGGCGGCACCGGACAGCATGGTATCGCTGAGCGAGCGGGTACGCGGCAGAATGCGCTCGAAGTAGAACCGCGCCGTGTGCAGCTTGGCGTTGTAAAAAGCTGCATCCTCAGGGCCCTGGGCAAGCTTCGCCCGGGAGACCTGCGCTGCGCGCGCCCAGAAATACGCCAGCACCACGTAACCCGAGTACATCAGGTAGTCCTGCGCCGCGGCGCCGACCTCGTCCCGGTCGCGCATCGCTTTCATGCCCAGGTTCGTCGTCAGCTCACCCCACTCCCGATTGAGTCGCGCCAGCGGCGCCGTAAATTCGCGCAGGATGGCATCGTCGTCGCAACTTTCGCAAAAGCGCTGCACCACTTCAGTGAAACGGCGCAGCGCCTCACCCTGCGTTGCCAGAACCTTGCGACCGAGCAGGTCAAGCGCCTGGATCTGGGTCGTGCCCTCGTAGAGCATCGAAATGCGGCAATCGCGCACGTTCTGCTCCATTCCCCATTCGGCGATGTAGCCGTGGCCGCCAAACACCTGAAGACCCTGATTGGCCGCTTCGAAGCCGGTTTCCGTCAGGAACGCCTTGGCGATCGGCGTCAGGAATGCCAGCAGCGCATCGGCCTCTTCGCGCTGCTCGTCACTGGCCCCCTGCTTGACCTGGTCGACCAGCTGTCCACAGTAATGAATGAGCGCCCGCCCCCCCTCTGCGAAGGCTTTCTGAGTCAGCAGCATGTTGCGTACCGCCGGGTGCACGATGATCGGGTCGGCCGGTCCGTCGGGGTTCCTGGCGCCGGACAGCGCACGCATCTGCAGCCGCTCACGGGCATAGGACAGGGAATTCTGGAAGCCCCATTCGGCATGTGCCAGCCCCTGGATGGCCGTGCCCAACCGCGCCATGTTCATGAAAGTGAACATGCAGTTGAGCCCCCTGTTCGGCGGCCCGATCAGGAATCCCGTGGCGCCGTCGAAGTTCATCACGCAGGTGGCATTGCCATGGATGCCCATCTTGTGCTCGATGGAGCCGCAGCCGAGGCTGTTGGCCTGGCCAGCTTCGCCGTCGGCATCCGGCAGGAACTTCGGCACCAGGAACAGCGAGATACCCTTGGTACCCTCCGGAGCATCCGGCAAACGCGCCAGTACGATATGCACGATGTTGTCGGCCAGATCGTGCTCACCGGCGGAGATGAAGATTTTGGTGCCGCTGATCCGGTAACTGCCATCATCAGCCGGTTCGGCGCGGGTCTTCAGCATGCCCAGATCGGTCCCGCAGTGCGGCTCGGTCAGGCACATGGTGCCGGTCCACTCACCGCTGACCAGCTTGGCCAGAAAGACCTTTTTCTGCTCCTCGGTACCGTGAGCTTCCAGGGTGTTCATGGCACCATGGCTCAGTCCCGGGTACATGCTCCAGGCCCAGTTGGCGGTACCGGCCATCTCGCTGATCAGAAGACCGATCGATTCCGGCAGCCCCTGCCCCCCCCATTGCGGGTCGTGCGCGAGCGATGGCCACCCCCCTGCAACATACTGGTCGTAGGCTTCCTTGAAACCTGCGGGTGTGGTCACCCTGCCGTCCGCGAAATCGCACCCCTCCCGGTCTCCGCTCTGGTTCAGCGGCGCCAGTACCCGCTCGGCGAACTTGGCGCCCTCCTCGAGTATCGCGCTGACCATATCCGGGGTCGCTTCTTCCGCGCCCGGCAGGCTCCTGTAGTGGCTGTCCGCATCCAGCAACTCATTCAGCACAAAGTGAATGTCACGCAGCGGGACCTTGTAATCCGGCATCTGTCTGTCCTCACACTATGCTCGTGTCCGTCCAGGGACGCGCTTGCGCGCTTGTCTGCCCGGTCCTGACAGAATCCTCCAAACGCACCGCACGACCAATGACAAAAAGCCTCATCTTCGATAACAATAACCAGCAGGCCTTGAAAGTATTAACAACAATCGAACGTCAGGCCACGCAGTACCGTGACAAATCCGTTCAGCACGATCAGGGGGCATGTTGAGTCGCCACAGCCTTTTTGAGGTGCAGACGAGCCGGAACAGCCAAACAGTGGACCAGGCCGGGCCAGCTTTCACCACCGGCTCGCCTATGCAGCGCGATACCGTCTTGGCCGACCAACTGGCCACGTCGGGCATCGCGGAATGCCACCGCGGTCAGCGGAACACTGACCGCAACGGAGGTCTGTCGCCTGGGCGAACACCAATGCTGCTTCATGGCGCGTAACGCATCGTCACGCGACAGTTGCCCGCCACCGCAGCCCGGCAACTGGCGTAATCGTTGCTTAAACTGTTCCGAAGGAACCTTGCGTCGCCGCAGGCCTGACTACAATTGATTTTATTGCGCAGACACAGTAAAGGTATGCGGCGAAAACAAAAAAGACAGAAAATGTCTCCAAGCAACAACAATCGAACGGGAAACACTGCAATGAAACAGTTTTCAAGGACGTTGCTGAGCGTCGGCACTGCGCTGGCCATCATGGGATCCGCAGCGGCCGTACAGGCCGAAACCCTCAAGATCGCACTGGCGGGCCCGGCCACCGGTCCGGTCGCCCAGTACGGTGACATGCAGAAGATTGGTGTCATGATGGCGATCGAGCAGCTCAACAAGGCCGGCGGCGTCAACGGCATGGAGCTCGAAGGCGTGATCTACGACGATGCCTGCGACCCGAAACAGGCCGTGGCCGTGGCCAACAAGATCGTCAATGACGGCATCCAGCACGTGGTCGGCCACCTCTGCTCCAGCTCTACCGAGCCGGCCGCAGACATCTACGAAGAGGAAGGCGTGCTGATGATCACCGCCGCCTCCACATCCCCGACCATCACCGAGAAAGGTCACAAGCTGATCTTCCGCACCATCGGTCTGGACAGCCTGCAGGGTCCGTTCGCCGCCCAGTACATCGTCAACAGCGTCAAGCCCGAGCGCATGGCGATTATCCATGACAAGCAGCAGTACGGCGAAGGCCTGGCCACCGCGGTCAAGAATGAAGTCGAAAAAGCCGGTATCACGCCGGTAATGTTCGAAGGCGTAACGCCGGGCGACAAGGACTTCTCCGCGCTGGTTGCCAAACTGAAGAAGGAAAACGTCGACTTCGTTTACTACGGTGGTTACCACCCGGAGCTGGGCCTGATTCTGCGCCAGTCCCGCGAGAAAGGCCTTGAAGCCCAGTTCATGGGTCCGGAAGGCGTCGGCAACCCCGATATTTCCAAGATCGCCGGTGAAGCATCCGAAGGCCTGCTGGTGACCCTGCCGCAGAGCTTCGACCAGGATCCGGCCAACCAGGCACTGGTTGAGGCGTTCAAGGCCAAGGGCGAAGACCCGTCCGGTCCGTTCGTATTCCCGGCCTACTCCGCTGTACAGGTCATGGCCCAGGCCATCGAAGGCTCCGGTTCCTCCGATCCGTACGAGATGGCCGACTACATCCGTAACAACACCTTCGAAACCACCACAGGGACGTTGGATTTCGATGACAAAGGGGACCTGACTGAGTTCTCCTTCGTGGTCTACAACTGGCACGCCGACGGCACCAAGACCCCGGCCGCCCAGTAAATAACAACAACAGGATATCCGCGGTGCTACCGACGGATACCACGGCGCCCAGCCCCGCGATCCGGGGTTGCGGCGTCCGTCGTTCTGACGACGGGCCGCAAGGGCGCTGACTGACCTGGTTCCTGCTATGTCTGAAGCCTTACTCTACCTACTCCAGCAGCTCATCAACGGGCTGACGATCGGGTCCACCTATGCCCTGATCGCCATCGGCTACACAATGGTCTACGGCATCATCGGCATGATCAATTTCGCCCACGGCGAAATCTACATGATCGGTTCCTATATATCGTTCATCGTCATCGCCGGCCTGCTCGGCATGGGGATGGTGGCCCTGCCGGTGATACTGCTGATCGCGCTGATCGTCGCCGTCATCATCGCCAGTACCTACGGCTGGACCGTCGAGCGCGTGGCCTACCGCCCGTTGCGCGGCTCCAACCGCCTGATACCGCTGATCTCCGCGATCGGCATGTCGATTTTCCTGCAAAACTACGTCGTCCTGTCCCAGAGCGCCCGTGATGTCGCCCTGCCACCACAGATCAGCGGCGGCTGGACCTTCGGTGACCCGCAGCTGTTCGAGGTCTCGCTGTCCTACATGCAGCTGCTGATCTGGGTCGCCACCTTCGTTTGCATGACACTGCTGACGCTGTTCATTTCACGTTCTCGCATCGGCCGCGCCTGTCGCGCCTGCGCCGAAGACCGCGGCATGACCAACCTGCTGGGCATCGATACCGACCGCACCATCGCCATGACCTTCATCATCGGCGCCGCGCTGGCCGCCGTCGCAGGCCTGCTGCTGGGTCTTTACTATGGCGTGGTGAACCCCTTCGTCGGCTTCATCGCCGGCCTCAAGGCCTTTACCGCCGCGGTTCTCGGCGGCATCGGTTCGATACCCGGCGCCATGCTCGGCGGCCTGATTCTTGGCGTCACCGAAGCCCTGACGTCGGCTTACTTCCCGTCCGAATACAAGGATGTGGTCTCGTTCGGTCTGCTGGTGCTGATCCTGCTGTTCCGCCCCAGCGGCCTGCTCGGTAAACCGGAAGTGGAGAAAGTCTGATGCGACAGAATCTTTACTCTGCCGTCTTCGCTGCCGGTATCACCTTCGTCCTGACCTGCCTGATGATCGGCGTCAAGCTCACCTCCGAGGGCACCCAGCTCAAGGTTGTCAGCGCCACTGAAGCCCAGTGGGGCTGGATCTTCGCCGGCATCGCCCTGGTCTTCTTTTCACAGCTGTTCCGTGACCAGATCAGCGCCGCCACCGCCGGCATCCCGCGCCCAAAACTCGCCACCCTGGTACCAGAACAGGTGCGTTCGCCCAAGCTCAAGCCCTGGCTGCTGGCGGCCCTGGTTGTTGGCCTCTTCGTCTGGCCCTTCATGGTCTCTCGCGGCGCCGTGGACCTGGCCACCCTGACGCTGATCTACGTGATGCTGGGCCTCGGCCTCAACATCGTGGTCGGGCTTGCCGGTCTGCTGGACCTCGGCTATGTCGCCTTCTACGCCATCGGCGCCTACAGCTATGCGCTGCTGTCGAGTTACTTCGGCCTGTCGTTCTGGGCCTGCCTGCCGATCGCCGCGGTACTGGCGGCCACCTTCGGTTTCGTGCTTGGTTTTCCGGTGCTGCGTCTTCGCGGCGATTACCTGGCGATCGTGACGCTGGGCTTCGGTGAAATCATCCGCATCCTGCTGAACAACTGGACCGCGCTCACCGGCGGCCCGAATGGCATCTCCGGTATCGAAAAGCCAACGCTGTTCGGACTGGAATTCAGCCGTCGCGCCAGCGAGGGCCATGTGCCGTTTCACGAGTTCATGGGTATCGACTACTCCAGCGGCCACAAGGTGATATTCCTCTACCTGATCGCGGTGGTGCTGGTGATCTGGGTGCTGTTCGTCATCAACCGACTGATGCGCATGCCGCTCGGCCGCGCCTGGGAAGCCCTGCGCGAAGACGAGATCGCCTGCCGTTCCCTCGGTCTCAACCGCACCGTGATCAAGCTGACGGCTTTCACCTTCGGCGCCTCGACTGCCGGTTTCGCCGGCTGCTTCTTCGCCGCGCGCCAGGGCTTTATCAGCCCGGAATCCTTCGTCTTCATCGAGTCGGCGATCATTCTCGCGATCGTGGTGCTCGGCGGCATGGGCTCTCAGTTCGGCGTCATTCTGGCGGCGATCGTAATGACCATTCTGCCGGAGTTCGCCCGCGAGTTTTCGGAATACCGCATGCTGCTGTTCGGACTGCTGATGGTGCTGATGATGCGCTGGCGTCCGCAGGGTCTGCTGCCGAGTAAACGTCCGCACATGGAGTTGAAGCGATGAGTCAGTTATTGCTGGACGTTAACGGCCTGACCATGCGCTTCGGCGGTCTGCTGGCGGTCAATAACGTCAACCTGGCGGTGCACAACCGTCAGATCGTATCCATCATCGGCCCCAACGGGGCCGGCAAGACCACGGTATTCAATTGTCTGTCGGGCTTCTACATTCCCTCCGACGGCAGCGTGGTGTTCAAAGGCGAGCAGATTGCCGGGCTGAAGGATTTCCGCATTTCCCGCAAGGGCCTGGTGCGCACCTTCCAGCACGTGCGCCTGTTCTCCAACATGACCGTGATCGAAAACATGCTGGTGGCCCAGCATCGTCACCTCGACACCAATATCGCCGCTGGGCTGTTCAAGACCAAACGCTACCGGCAGCTGGAACAGGAAGCGATGGATCGCGCCGCTTACTGGCTGGAGCAAGTCGACCTGCTCGACTTCGCCAACCGCGAGGCGGGCAATCTCGCCTACGGCCAGCAGCGGCGGCTGGAAATCGCCCGCTGCATGGTGACGCAGCCGGAACTGCTGTTGCTCGACGAGCCGGCGGCAGGTCTCAACCCGAGGGAAACCAAGCAGCTCGATGAGCTCATCGTGCAACTGCGCGACGAGCATGAAATCTCGGTACTGCTGATCGAACACGACATGAGTCTGGTCATGGGCATCTCCGACCATATCTACGTCATCGCCCAGGGCACCCCCCTGGCCGACGGCACGCCCGACGACGTGAAGCAAAATCCGGACGTCATCAAGGCGTACCTCGGGGAGGAGTGAGATGCTGCGAATCGAAAATGTGAATACCCACTACGGGCCGATTCAGGCGTTGCACGACGTTTCGGTCGAGGTCAAGAAAGGCGAGATCGTCACGCTGATCGGTGCCAACGGCGCCGGCAAGACCACGCTGATGATGACCATCTGCGGCGATCCCCAGGCGTCTTCCGGCAAGATATTCTTCGACGGCGAAGAGATCACCGGCCAGCCGACGTCGAGCATCATGCGCAAGGGGCTGGCGATCGTGCCGGAGGGTCGGCGCGTGTTCGCCCGGCTGACGGTGCAGGAAAACCTCCATATGGGCGCCTACTTCCGCACCAAGGCCGAGTATGAGGAAAGCCTCAAGCACGTGCTGGAGCTGTTTCCGCGCCTGGAGGAGCGCTTCCACCAGCGCGCCGGCACCATGTCCGGCGGCGAGCAGCAAATGCTCGCCATCGGCCGCGCCATGATGAGCAAGCCACGGATGATCCTGCTCGACGAGCCCTCGCTCGGCCTGGCGCCGATCATCATCCAGCAGATCTTCCAGATCATCGAACAGCTGCGGAGCGAGGGCGTGACCATCTTCCTGGTGGAGCAGAACGCCAACCAGGCGCTGAAGATCGCCGACCGCGGCTACGTGCTCGAAAACGGCCGCGTCGTCATGACCGGCAGCGGCGAGTCGCTGCTGACCGACGAGAACGTGCGCAAGGCGTATCTGGGAGGTTGAGGCGTGACGGGTGACGCGTAACGCGTCACCCTTTCACTACCAGCGCCGACCGATTCTGCCATCGATGCTGATCGCACCCGGGCCATGCGCCGCCAGCACCAGGAAACCCCCGGCGATCGCCAGGTTCTTCATGAACATCACCGACTGCATCGGCTGCGAGAAGTCGCTGTGGAAAAGCACCGCCGAGGCGACGCAGAACAGCGCCAGAAACGTAGAGATCGTGCGCGTCCCGAGACCGACGATAATCGCCAGACCACCACCGAATTCCAGCAGAATGACCAGTGGCAACAATGCGCCGGGCACGCCCATCGACTCCATGTAGCCCTGGGTTCCCTCGAAGCCACCGATCTTGCTCCAGCCTGCGGATACGAACATTGTTGCCAGCAGAATGCGGCCAACCAGCATTACCAATCCCTGCATCGTTCCAACTCCTCTTCGAAAGGTCGCCCTCCTGCGGGCTTCCAGTCTTCAGCATAGCCGCTTCGGGGCTTTCGAACCCGAGTTCGCCGAAAGGCGACTTTCGGTTACAACGTTCACTAAACTAGACTCGAAAGACAGACGAGGTTGCCGACGGAGCGAGCGATGACAAGGGTACTGGTGGTCGATGACGAACCCAACATAGTCCTGTCTCTCGAATTTCTAATGCAGCAGGCCGGCTTCGACGTGACGACGGCCGGCGATGGCGAAAGCGCGCTGGCACAGGTGCAACTGCAGCCGCCAGACCTGGTGCTGCTGGATATCAGCCTGCCGGGACTCAGCGGCTTCGAGGTACTGGAACGCCTGCGGGCGCAACCCGACTTCGCGCGCCTGCCGATCATCATGCTGACGGCCCACGGCCGTGAAGTGGAACGGGAAAAGGGGCTCGCGCTCGGCGCGGACGACTATGTCACCAAGCCTTTTTCCACCCAGCAACTGCTCGAGCAGGTCAAAAGGCTGCTGGGAGAAGGCAACTAAGATGCTGGCCCGACAGAAACTGCTGGGCTACGGACTGCTGATCGGCGGCGGGACTCTCTTCGGCGGTCTGTTCCTTGGCCTTTGGCTGACAGCCGAACTGCTGCCGCAAGGCCAGAGTCACTGGGGAGTCTGGCTCCTGGCCCTGGCGCCGGGAGCGCTCGTCACCCTGCTTTACCTGCTGCTGGACCGGCGCCTGTTCACGCCGTTGCGACACCTGCAGATCCAGCTCGCACGCCTCGCCGCGAACCCCGATGCCCGCAGCGACTTCCCCCCCGAGGGCTGGCTGAAACCGCTGGGCGCGGATCTCGACCGGATCCGTGACGGCTGGCGCGAGGACCGGGTCCACATCGACGAAGCGGCCGCCGCCGGCGCCCGCCAGGCGGAGCGTACCAGTGCGGAACTCGAAGCCGTGCTGCGGGCGGTACAGACACCCTTGCTGCTGTGCGACCGCCACCAGCGTCTGCTGCTGTTCAACGAAGCCGCCGAGCAACTGTTCGCCGACGTCGCCGCACTCGGCCTGGGCCGCCGGCTGTCGGAACTGCTGCCAATGAGCAGTCTAAAGGACGCACTGGCCCAGCTGTCCGTCAACGCGGCCCCGCGTCAGTTGCTGCTGCCCTGGCACGGTCGCTGGCTGCGCCTGGATCTGCGCCGGGTAGGCGGCAACTGCGGCGAAGCCTTGATCGCGCTGGAAGACAGCACCTCGGCGCAGGAAGCCGACCAGCGCTGGTATGCCCCGCTGGCGCATCTATTACCGGAGCTGCGCGGCCATGGATCGAGCCTGATCATCAGCAGCGAGGCGCTGACCAGTGGCAAGGTTGAGCCGCTGATGCGGCAGCGCCTCGAGCAGGTACTGCGAGAGGAAAGCCTGACCCTGGGACGACTGATCGAGGCACTGTCTGAGCAGGTCGAGGGACTGCAAAGGGACCCGGGACGACTGGAGGATACCTGGTCCAACGACCTCTGGAGCGCCCTCGGCGAACGGCTCGGCAGCGACGGCCCGCAGCTGGTCGCCATCGGTATCCCGGCGTGGTTGCGTGCCGACGGGCCATCGCTGCTGGAGCTGCTGTTCCGGCTGCTGGGGCTGCTGCGGGAACTGACGGGGGAAAGCCGCTACGAGGCCGAGGTCCAGCTGGGCAACCAGCGCGTCTATCTCGATCTCATCTGGCGAGGCAGCCCGATCGATCAGGGCCGCCTGGAACAGTGGCGCTGGCTGCCGCTGGCGGAGTCGACGCAGCATCCGCAGCTGAACGACATCCTGCGACGTCACGACAGCGACTGGTGGTCACTGGCCGATACCGACGGCCATGCCCGGCTGCGGCTGCCGCTGGCGGCAGCGACCCGGATCGGCGCACCACCGCCACCGCGGCCGCCACGTCCCGAGTTCCATGACTTCAGCATCGCCGACCTTCCGGCCCCCGACGCCGAACAGGGGCGGGTGCCATTGCGCAGTCTGGAAATGATCGTCTTCGATACCGAAACCACCGGCCTAGACCTGCGCCGAGGCGACTGTCTGATCAGTATTGGCGCCTGCCGTATCCTCAACGGTCGTTTGCTGGCGAGCGACGTCTTCGACCAGTTGGTCAACCCGGAGCGCCCCATCCCGCCCGAAAGCACCCGCATCCACGGCCTGAGCGACGACGATGTCGCCGGCGCGCCACCCGCGGAAGTGGTCCTGCCACGGTTTCGCGACTTTATCGGACACGGCGTGCTGGTGGCGCACAATGCCTCCTTCGACCTGCGGGCAATCCAGCCCGGCGCGGAAGGCGCCGGGATCAGCCTCGACATGCCGGTCCTGGATACCCTGCTGCTGTCGCGGGCACTGGATCCAACGCTGGAAGGCCATGGGCTCGACGCATTGGCGGAGCGTTACCAGTTGGTGTTCGTCCCCGGTAGCCGCCATACCGCTCTTGGCGATGCCCGGGTCACCGCAGAGTTGCTGCTGCAGCTGCTGCCCCGCCTCGAAGCCCGCGGCGTGCACACCCTGGACGATGCCGTCGCTTTCCAGACGTCGGCCGCGCAAAGGAGTACCGTCTCGTGATGCCGCCGTCCCGCTTGCCGGGCCGACTGACGGCCCTGACGCTGCTGGCGACTCTGCTGTTCATGCCGCCATTGATCAGCCTGTTCGACCGGCCTGGCGAGTCCGGCATCTCGCTGTTGCCGCTGTACCTGTTCTGTGCCTGGGGACTGGTAGTACTGCTCGCTGCGCTGCTGCTGGAGGGCAACGATGAGGAGTGAACGCCGGCTTCGCGGTACCGCAGGAGCCGCGCCGCGCCGCGAAGGGTATCGGTACAGGCATGTTCGCGGACGGGACGCCGCTTCCACGGAAACGGGGGCGGAGGCGCAGCGATGAAGTGGGAAGCCCTGTTGTTCGTCGTCGCCTTCGGCTACCTGGCGCTGCTCTTCGTCATCGCCGCCTGGGCGGACCGACGTGCCGAGACCGGGCGTTCGGTGATCGGATCACCGCTCGTCTATACCCTGTCGATCGCCGTCTACTGTACCGCCTGGACCTTCTACGGCAGTGTCGGCCGCGCCGCCAATTACGGTCCTGCTTTCCTTACCATCTACCTCGGACCGACGCTGGCAATGCTGCTCGGGTGGCTGCTGATCCGGCGCATGGTGCGTATCGCCCGCGCGCAGCGCATAACCTCGATCGCCGACTTCATCAGCACCCGCTACGGCAAGAGCAACGGCCTCGGCGCGCTGGTGACGCTGGTCGCGGTGATCGGCATCATGCCCTATATCGCGCTGCAGCTGAAAGCCATCACCTTCAGTCACGCCGTGCTGACCGCCTACCCGGCCGAAGCCCAGCCGAACCTGTTCGAGGCAGGCATTCTGTCCGACAAGTCGTTCTGGGTCGCGCTGGTGCTAGCGGTTTTCATCATCCTGTTCGGCACCCGCCACCTCGACGCCAGCGAGCGCCACGAAGGCATGGTGGCGGCGATCGCCTTCGAGTCGGTGGTCAAATTGCTGGCCTTTCTCGCCGTCGGCCTGTTCGCGACCTTCGCGCTGTTCGACGGCCCCGGCGAACTGCTGACCCGTGCCGCGGCGCTGCCGGAGCTTCGTGACCGCTTCGGTCTCGACTCCGTGCCCGGCGGCGCCGGCGGCTGGGTGGGCAGCCTGCTGCTGGCGGGGCTGGCGTTCATCACCCTGCCGCGCCAGTTCCAGGTACTGGTCATCGAGAACGTCGACGACCGCCATATCCGTCGCGCCAGCTGGCTTTTCCCGCTGTACCTGCTGGCGATCAATCTGTTCGTGATACCGGTGGCGCTCGCCGGACTGCTGCTCGGTGAGGCGGCGCGGGATCCCGACGCCTATGTCCTGACCATCGGTCTCGCATCAGGTCCCGCCTGGCTGCCATTGCTGGCGTTCCTCGGCGGTCTGTCGGCGGCAACCGGCATGATGATCGTCGAAACCATCGCTCTCTCGACCATGATCAGCAACCATCTGGTGATGCCACTGCTGCTGCGTTTGCGCTGGTTGCATCTGGAAGGCTACCGCGAGCTGAGCGGCCTGATTCTGGGGATCCGGCGCGTCGCCATCGTGCTGATCCTGCTGCTGGGCTATCTCTATCACGTTCTGATCGGCGAGTCCTACAGCCTGGTCACCATCGGTCTGGTGTCTTTCGCCGCCGCCGCCCAGTTCGCGCCGGCGCTGCTGCTCGGCCTTTACTGGCGCGGAGCCGCCCGCCGCGGTGCTGCCGCGGGACTGATCGGGGGCACGCTGGTCTGGGCATACACGCTGCTGTTGCCGGGGTTCGCCCAGTCCGGCTGGCTCGATGCAGGCCTTGTCACTCAGGGTCCCTGGGACATCGGCTGGCTGCGTCCCTACGCGCTATTCGGCCTGGAAGGCTGGGACATCTACAGCCATGCACTGTTCTGGAGCCTGCTGGTCAACGTTGGCTTGCTGGTCGGCGTGTCGCTGTTCTGTCATCAGAGCCGGCTGGAGCAAACCCAGGCAGCGTTATTCACCGGACACCTGCACCCGGATCTGATGCCGACGTCGCTGTGGCAGGGGGAAACACCGCGTGGCGAACTGCGGGCGCTGCTTGGTCGTTACCTTGGCGCAGCCGCCACCGCGCGGCTGCTGCCGCCCGCCGCCGACGACGATGATGCCCTGGCGGCGACTCAGGAACAGATCAGTGCTGCCGAACAGGCGCTCGCTGGCGCCCTCGGCGGCTCCTCGGCCCGGGTTTTGATCAACTCGGTGGTGCGCGGCGAGGCGCTCGACCTCGAAGCGGTACTGAGCATTCTCGACACCACCTCCCAGGCGCTGGAGTACAACCGCCGGCTGGAGCAGAAATCCCGCGAGCTGGCGCGGATAGGTGCCGAGCTGCGCAAGGCCAACGAACAGCTGCGCGAGCTCGACCGCCTCAAAGACGAGTTCGTGGCGATGGTAAGCCACGAACTGCGTACCCCGCTGACGTCGATTCGCGCCTTCGCCGAGATACTGCGCGACAGCCCCGACATTGACGTCAGCCAGCGCACCCACTTTCTCGAAATCATCGTGCGCGAAAGCGAGCGTCTTTCACGCCTGATAGAGGAAATCCTCGACCTGGCGCGACTGGAGTCGGGTCGCATGCCGCTGAATCCGGAACACCTCGACCTGGCGCAGATGGCCCGGCAGTCCGCCGAGGCAGTCGGCCACCTGTGCCACGAGCGCGGCGTCGAGCTGGAGGTGCAGCTGCCGGACGAGAGCGCGCCGGTGGTCGCCGATCCGGACCGGCTGCAGCAGGTGATCATCAACCTGCTGGACAACGCCAGCAAGTTCGCCGCGCGCCCGCAGGGACGTACGCGCCTGCTGCTGGAATCCCACAAGGGGCACTGGCGACTGTCGGTGGAAGACAATGGCAAAGGTATCGCCGAAGCGGAATGGGAACGGGTATTCGAAAAATTCCATCAGGTTGAGCAGACCGGCGACGATAAGGCATCCCGCCCCCGGGGTACGGGCCTCGGCTTGCCGATCAGTCGCGGTATCATCGCCAACCTCGGCGGCCGGCTCTGGATCGAAAAGGGCAAGCGACTGGGCGGCGCCCGTTTCGTGATCGAGTTGCCGCAAGCGCCTTCACAGGCCGAAAAGGACCCCGACGCCCAATGGCTGCCCGCGTCCTGAAGTTGCTGTAGGGTGGAAATCGCGCCTGCGGCGCTCATTCCACCCTACCGACTAGATACCGGCGACCAGTGCCCGGGCGCGGCGCTGCAGGTCGCGTATCGCCATCAGGTCATGCTGCAGCGCAGCCCGGGTCGGCGCATCCAGGGTACCGAGGTCGATCCAGTTGTCCGGCCCGCGTCCGGCGGCAACGCCGTCCAGCTGGGACTGCAGCAGCAGCGCCTGAAGCCGGTTCATCGCCGACGTCAGAGTCCGGGCCCGATCATGATCCAGCACCCCCAGCTCCGCCAGAGCCTGCAGCCGGGAACGCGTATCGACCGCCTCCTGGCGATGCACCAGCGCCATCAGCCGCGTCGCACCCTGTAACGGCAGCAGGCCCTGGCGTTTCAGGTTCAGCGCCCGCGCGTGGGGAGCGTCCTTATCGTTGCCCCGCAGCCGGTCGAAGCGGTCGAGCGCGACCGGCGCCTCGTCCTGCAACTCGCCCATTTCATGCAGAAACAGGCCCGCCCGCGGCATCAGCTCGAGCACCTGTTCCCGCAGCCTGTGCGCCAGCTGCACGTCGCCGTATACCGGCATGAAGTCGAGCAGAATATTCGATTGCTGTACCAGCTTGACGGTACGCCGGCCGGTCCAGAGCCTCAGCTGCTCGAGCCATTCGCCGCGACGCTTGCGCCAGGACGGCCAGCGCGCCATCACATGACCGTTGCACAACGGAATGCCATAGTCGTGCAAGCGTTCGGTGAAGCGTTCGCCAAGCGACTGGAACCAGGTATCGATCGCACTGTGTCGGGCGTCGGGATAATCGTCGATGATCATCGCATTGTCCTGATCCGGCCCCAGCAGGCTTTCGTGGCGGGCGCCGGACCCGAGACTCAGTACGCAGAAACCGCAGGGCGGCGGGCCCCAGCCCTGCCCTGCCATCTCCTCCAGCGATGCCTGTATCGCCTGCCGGTAGAGCCAGTCGTTGTGATCGCTGAGCAGCTGACTGATGCGCCAGGCCGGCAGATCCAGCTTCAGCAACGCCTGCGTCAAACGCGGCTGCCAGGCCTTGCAGGATTCCGGCTCGGGCCTGTCCCCGAGCACCTCGAACGCCTCGCGCAATGGCGCCAGCAGCTCGGGCCAGTCCTGCCAGCGGGGCCAGTCGTCCCCGGCGAACAACTGACGCCAGGACGAGGGTCTTGCCGGATAGGGCATCTGCTTTCACTCCATGAGTCCATCGGGAATATTGTAGGTTGGGTGCAGTGCCGAAGGCACGTATCCCAACACCTGTGCCCGCCCCAGCAAATCGACCTGCACTGCGATCGATATTACCGGTTCCCTGATACTAACGTTTTAGGAAGTAATTGCTCCTGCATTATCAGGATTTCCGCCATCCATGGCGGTCATCCTCCTGTGCTTTGCCATACTCGAACAAGGAGGTTCTTGCCATGAAAGCGATGCTGCTCGAACAGCTTACGCCCGTCACCGAGGGTGCAGAACCGCTGCGACTGGCCGAGTTGACGGATCCGCGGCCGGGCTCCGGTGAAATCCTGATTGATGTCTCGACCTGCGGCGTCTGCCACACCGAACTCGACGAGATCGAGGGGCGCACACCGCCACCGCGGCTGCCGATGATTCCCGGGCACCAGGCGGTGGGTCGGGTCATTGCCGTTGGCGACGGTGTGCGTGAACATCGTATCGGCGACCGTGTCGGGGTCGGCTGGATCGCAGCCAGCTGCGGCCACTGCGACCGATGCCGCAGCGGCAACGAGAACCTCTGTGCCGGCTTCCGTGCCACGGGCCGCGACGTTGACGGCGGCTATGCCGAAAAGATGCGGGTACGAGCCCCCTTCGCCTACCCGGTGCCACCGGATCTCAGCGATGAGCAGGCGGCTCCGCTGCTCTGCGCCGGTGCCATCGGCTACCGTTCATTGCGACTCTGCGGGCTGGAGAACGGTCAGCGGCTGGGCCTGACCGGTTTTGGCGGCTCCGCACACCTGGTACTGCAGCTGGCACGCCACCAGCTGCCCGACAGCGAGGTGTACGTATTCGCCCGCAGCCCCGAGGAACGACAGTTCGCACTGGAACTCGGCGCCGACTGGGCCGGCGATAGCGCCGACCAGCCGCCGCACCTGCTTGATGCCATTATCGATACCACGCCAGCCTGGATGCCGATCCTCTGCGCGCTGGAACGGCTGGCGCCAGGGGGGCGGCTGGTAATCAACGCCATCCGCAAGGAAGCCGGCGACCAGCAGACGTTGCTGCAGCTCGATTACCCGCGTCATCTGTGGATGGAAAAAGAGATCAAATCGGTCGCCAACGTGGCCCGGCGCGATGTCGCGGAGTTTTTGCAATTGGCCGCCGTGGCCGGTATCCGCCCCGAGGTCGAACTGTTCGAGCTGGCGGACGCCAACCGCGCGCTGGTCGAGCTCAAGACCCGCCGCGTACGCGGTGCCAAGGTGCTACAGATCGGCTGAGCGTCAATCGCCCTCGTACTTGATACTGATATCCCGCAACGCCTCGCCGGCCCGGGCGAGGCGATCGGCGGCATTGGACAGATGACGGTACACTTCGCGGCGCTTGATCCGCGACACCACAAAATCGAGGCAGGCGCTTACCGAAGGCTCGCCGTCCCGGGTCAGCTGCCGGTATTCCTCGCCGCTGAACATCTCTTCCAGTGCATCACGATACAGATCCTCGACCTGGCGTTCGGCACTGCGGGTCTGCACGCTGCGCGCGACGCCACCGGAGGCGCCGGGCCGGAAGCGCGCCAGCCCCAACGCCAGCGAGGCTACCCCTTCGCCCAGCTCCGCGGTCATCCGGCACATCCAGTCGTCCGGCGTGATCTGCAGCACCTCCACTTCACGCACGGTGTTTTTCAGGTAATCCAGGATATGGTCGATGGACATCGCCAGCGTATAGATATCCTCGCGGTCG
This sequence comes from Oceanospirillaceae bacterium, assembly GCA_013373085.1. Classification (GTDB taxonomy): domain Bacteria; phylum Pseudomonadota; class Gammaproteobacteria; order Pseudomonadales; family Balneatricaceae; genus Marinobacterium_A. The sequence goes on from JABXIM010000038.1 coordinate 32,424, forward strand.
ATCGGGGTTACGAAACTGCGGTACAGCTGGTCGAGATTGCGGTCGCGCAACCGGTGTCCCTGCTCCACCAGCCGCTGTACGGGTTCGGCCATTGCCGGCTCGCCACTTTGCATATAATCGGCCAGTGCAGCCACGGTCGCGCGCAGATTATCGGCCTGGGCTTCAAGCAACGCATGAAAATCCGGTGTCGGCGGGACCAGTTGCTGCCACAGCCGACGCCACCAGGGTCGCTCTGATGTCGGTACAGGAGTCATGGGACGAGCCTCGCAAGCAGTCGATATATCAGTGCCGCCAGCAAACCCGCGGCCGGCAGGGTGACAAACCAGGTAAAGAGAATCTCCAGTGCCTTGCCCCAGCGCACCGCGCGCGGACGCTCCGAGGCGCCAACCCCCATGATGGAGGAACTGACAACATGGGTGGTGGAGACCGGCCCACCGACCGCCGCCGCAATCGAGATCACAGCCGCCGACGCCAACTGGCTGTCGAACGCATGCAATGTCCGCAACCGGTAGATCCCGAACCCCACCGTGCGGATAATGCGCCAGCCCCCGGAGGCAGTCCCCAGCGTTATCGCCGTGGCGCAGAGCAGGATGACCCAGAACGGCACCTCGAACGCCGGCAGCTGTCCGCCCAGAACCAGTACCAGCGTGATGACGGCCATGCTTTTCTGCGCATCGTTGGCACCGTGGGAAAAGGCCAGCCAGGCGGCACCGAACCACTGCAGGCGGCGCAGCGGCAGATTTACGCTCGGACGGGCCCGCCGCAGCAGCAGTCGCATCGAGCGATGCAGCAACCAGCCGAGGCCCGCTCCCAGCAACGGCGAGAACAGAAGCGTGGCGACGATCTTGGTCAGGCCGCTCCAGTGGCCCTGCTCCAGCAACTGGTGCCAGCCCCAGGCCACATGTTCGGCGCCGGCCGACACCAGCACCGCGCCGCAAAGGCCGCCGACCAGCGCGTGCGACGAGGATGACGGCAAGCCCCGCCACCAGGTACCGAGATTGACGCCGATCGCGCCCGCCGTACCCGACAGCAGTATGGCCAGGGCATCGTCGGACGGCAGGTCATCCAGCGTCACAAACCCGCCCACTGTGTCTGCGACGGCGGTGCCGCCAAGCAGAGGCCCGAGAAAGGTGAAGCCGGAGACCAGCAGAATCGCCTGCGTCGGCGTCATGGCACGGCAGGCCACCACCGACGCCACCATGTTGGCGGTGTCGTGGAAACCGTTGGTGAAGTCGAATAGCAGCAGCAGGACGATACCGCTCAGGATCAGCGGCCAGCCGGCATCCATGGTCTGTTCCTAGAGCGCGTAGCTGTTGCCGAGCGCTGGCATTTCGACCTGCGTGTGCTTCAGCTGAGACGCGAAATGGCGCATCACATCCTCGTCGCCATGTACCAGAAAGGTACGACCGGGCTCACCGATCCGGCGATGCCATTCCAGCAGCTCGGCCTGGTCGGCGTGGGCGGAAAAGCCGTTGATGGTATGCACCGACGCCCGCACCGGTATGCTCTCGCCGAAAATCCGCACCGTGCGGGCGCCGTCGATGATCTGCCGCGCCAGGGTCCCGCGGGCCGAGTATCCGACAAAGACGACACTGGATTCCGTACGCCAGAGATTGTGCTTCAAATGATGCCGCACGCGGCCGCCGGTGCACATGCCGGAGCCGGCCAGGATGACGGCGCCGCCGCTGATGCGGTTCAGTGCCATCGATTCGGCGGTCTCGCGCACGAAGTGCAGCCCGGGCAGGTGGAAGGGGTCGCGCCCCTCGCGATACAGCTCGGCCACGTCGTCGTCATAACATTCGCGGTGCCGTTCGAAGATCTCAGTGGCGGAGATCGCCATCGGCGAGTCCAGAAACACCTGTAACGCACCGGTCAGGCGGCCTTGCGCCACCCCCTCGCGCAGGTAGAACAGTATCTCCTGCGCCCGTTCCAGCGCGAACGTCGGGATTATCACATTGCCACCGCGACGAAAGGTTTCGCCGATCACCTGGTACAGCTCATCGACTGTAGGCGTCAGCGCCTTATGCGTGCGGTCGCCGTAGGTGGTCTCCATTACCACCACCTCGGCCCCCGATGGCGTCTGGGGATCGCGCAGCAGCGGCCTGCCGGCATTGCCCAGGTCGCCGGAAAAAAGCACGGTGCAACGCTGCCCCCCCTCTTGCAGCTCGAGCAGAATACTGGCGGAACCGAGAATATGTCCTGCGTCGAAGAAGGTGGCGCGGATGCCTGGTGCCAGCGTCAGCGGTTCCTCGTAGTGCGCCGTGCGGCCGAAATGTTCGGTGCTATTGAGGGCATCGAGCGCCGTATACAACGGCGAAACCTTGTGCGCATGACCGCGACGGGCACTGCGCCGAGTCTGGTAGCGTGCTTCCTCTTCCTGCAGATGCGCCGAGTCCAGCATCACCAGACGCGCCAGCTCCCGCGATGCCGCCGTGGTGACGATCTCGCCGCGGAAACCGCGCCGGGTCAGCAATGGGATGCGTCCGCAGTGATCCAGATGGGCATGGGTGAGCAGCAGAAAATCGATGCTTGCAGGATCGAAACCGAAGGGCTCGGCATTTTCCTCGGCCAGCTCGCGACCGCCCTGGTACAGACCGCAATCGATCAGCACTCGCTGGCCAGCACATTCGATCAGATGGCAGGAGCCGGTCACACCGCGATCAGCCCCGTGAAATGAAATTTCCATACCGGTTTCTCCCTCGCAGACAATCCCGGTTTCGACAGCCCGGCTTCGTCCGGCCGGACTCCTGGTTTCCAGAGTCTAGACGGGAATTCCACCGGCGGATGTACCGGCCGCTGCACTCTGGCACCCGTTACCTCACAGAACAGCTCCCTAACCGGGCGTTTATGCGTTCAGCTGCCGAGCCGGTCGATATACTGGCGCAGCCGGTCGTAGTGGCTGCCCTGCCAGTACAGCTGGTCACACTGACGACAATGGAAAAAGACGTCGAATTCGCGGGCCAGCCGTGGTGGAACCTGCCGCCGCACATCCGCCGGTGACAGTCGCTCGATCAAGCCATTGCAACGCATGCAGCGGCTGAAGGGTTGTATCCAGGGCCAGGGTTCGAACCGGGCGAGGAACTCGTGCAATTGACGTTCAGGACTGGTCGCACGGACATAGTAGCCATGAGTCACGTCGGGTTGCTGCAACAGCCCGCGGTCGCGGGTCAGGATCGTTCGTCCCTGTAACCGTGCCAGCCGGATAATGGGCCGGTCATCCATCTGATTGCGATACCAGGTATCAAGACCCAGCAGACGCAGCCGCCGTGCCAATCGGCCGAGGTGCACATCGAGGATGAAGCGCGGACGCTGCAACGGCCGGCTCCGCAGCGGAATCAGGCCAGGGTCGTCGACATCGCCGATATCGGGATAGAGATGCAGGTGATCGCCATCGCTGACATTGCGGGACAGCGATACCGACTCACCGTTGATCAGCGCCAGGTCCACTTCCGGATGGGGAATCCTCAACGGTATCAGCAGTTGCTGCAGGCTGACGACCTGCTTGAGACGCATCGTCCGTGGGCGCCAGCGCTGCGAAGGCGGCAACAACTCATTGAGCCGGCCATGGCAGCGGCACTGTACCTCGATCATCGGCGACCTCCCATACAGCTAAGACTAGGGAACCTATGAATAAGTCCCAATGAGTCTCTGGCTTTCAGCGCGAGCCGGAATCGCGGCGCAGCTTTGAAGGCATGCTGGTGGCCTGTCGCAAAGCTGCAACAATGAGTCCGGTTCGCGCTGAAAGCCCCTGAAGGGCGGGTCCTGAAGCATGCATCTGCGTTGTTGCAGTGCTTGATAAGGACTAAGGCCATTATCTGCGCACTGCGCCTAGCAGCTACACGCTTCAGGACCCGCAGAGGCCAACTGGGACTTGTTCATAGGTTCCCAAGCTGAGAAGGTCACTACTAGAGGGCCAGGGGTCTCGATCTGCAGGAGCAGCGATCTTTGCGTGGGAGCGCCGCCCCGCTGCGAAAACCACTCTGTCGGACTCATTCGCTGCGGGGCGCAGCTCCTGCGATGGGATTATCGGTTATCGACTGGAGCGCCCCAGAGATCGTATTCGTCGGCGTGCTCGATGGTCACGTCGACGAAGTCGCCGGGCTTGCAGCCACTGAAACCGTTTAGGAATACCTGGCCATCGATGCCGGGAGCGTCGGCGTACGAGCGACCGATCGCGCCCTCCTCGTCGACCTCGTCGATCAGCACCCGCAACTGCTGGCCGATGCGGCGTTGCAGCTTGCGCGCACTGATCGCCTGCTGCGTTTCCATGAAACGCTCCCAGCGCTCCTGTTGCAGCTCCGGCGTGATATGATCCGGCAGCTCATTGGCGCGCGCGCCCTCGACGGGGCTGTACTTGAAGCAGCCGACGCGGTCCAGTTCCGCTTCCTGCAGCCACTCCAGCAGCAGTTCGAAGTCGCGCTCGGTCTCTCCGGGGAAACCGACGATGAAGGTGCTGCGCAGCGCCAGCTCCGGCACCTGGCGACGCCAGTTGAGGATTCGCTCCAGGGTATTCTCGGCGTGGGCCGGCCGTTTCATGCGCTTGAGCACATCGGGACTGGCGTGCTGAAAGGGAATATCGAGGTAAGGCAGGATCTTGCCGTCGGCCATCAACGGCATCAGCTCGTCGACGTGCGGATAGGGATAGACGTAGTGCAAGCGGGTCCAGACACCCATCTCCCCCAGCGCCGTGCAGAGGTCGAGCATCCGCGTCTTCACCGGACGGCCATTCCAGAAGCCGGTGCGGTACTTGAGGTCGACACCGTAAGCGCTGGTGTCCTGGGAAATGACCAGCAGTTCCTTGGTGCCGGCGGCGACCAGGCGCTCGGCCTCATCAAGCACCTCGCCCACCGGCCGGCTGACCAGCTTGCCGCGCATGTCCGGTATGATGCAGAAGGTACAGCTGTGGTTACAGCCTTCGGAAATCTTGAGGTAGGCGTAATGCCGGGGTGTCAACTTGACGCCTTGCGGCGGTACCAGGTCGACGAAGGCATTGTGCTCGCGATTCGGCGGTACCCACTCGTGCACCGCACCGACCACCTCTTCATAGGCCTGGGGCCCGGTCACGGCGAGGACGTCCGGATGCGCCGCCCGGATGCGTTCGGCATCGCCGCCCTTGCCCATGCAGCCGGTAACGATCACCTTGCCGTTGTCGCGCATCGCCTCGCCGATGGCGTCGAGGGATTCCTGCTTGGCGTCGTCGATAAAGCCGCAGGTGTTGACCACCACCACGTCGGCCTCGTCGTAAGTCGGCACCACTTCATAGCCATCCAGCTTCAACTGGGTCAGGATCCGTTCCGAATCCACCAGCGCCTTGGGACACCCCAAACTGATCATGCCAACCCGCTTTTGCTTCTGCTCATCGCTCATTCGTTACACACCAGGCAACGGGAATCTGGCGGCAGATTCTACCATCTGGATGAGGCTCGGAACATGGCAATATCGCCGGTTGCGCGCCTGTTTCGAGAGAGTTGGCAGCGCGGAGAACAGCGGCACGGGACGTTAAAAGAGGCAGGAGCGAGGGACCTTTAGGGCAGGTTGCTTTCAAAACCACGTCTTGACTCCACCTTGTACTGAAAGCAAGCGCTTCATCGGAACCGTATTCGCAGTTTCCTCACACCAATGCAGTATCTGTTAAAGAAATAAAAATTATAAAAAAAATAATATTAGATTTTTTTGATATAAAAATCAGTGTATCCCGCACAATACCGAAAATACCTAATCAATTGTGACAACCATCGAGACGCATTGGATACAAACCAACCAAATTAACTTGACAGAACTGTACACATACCTTAGCTTCATCCCAACCTGACCAATCGATCAGGATCGTCATCTGAGCCATTGATCTGCGGATGCGACAGCAAGCGACACTGCCGTAAATATCGGTCGTGTGATGTCGCTCACTGACTGGAGTAAAGGAGACCGTAACTCAGGATTGATCGATAAATTGAGGCATCCACAACTACTCATATTCCAAACAATAAAAAGGAAGAAAACATGAAAAAGCCATTTGCGATCGTATCGAAAACGATTATCGCGGGCACGATTGCTGTCCTTCTGCCATTTTCTGCCAGTCAGGCGGCAGACCCACTTCAGATTTCCGTATTGATCCCAGGGAAGCACAACGACAACGGCTTCATGGAAGCGGCTTATCGCGGCTATGAAAAGATAAAGAACGAGTTGCCGGTTGAAGCGACTTACGTCTCGGATATCTCGGCGACCTCCGACCCGGCCCTGCTAACCGAAGCGATGAGAAAGCTGGCAGCCGAGGGGCCGGACATGATCATCGCCCATGGCGGTCAATGCAATGGCCCGGCCGAAACGGTCAGCAAAGAATTTCCGGACATCAAGTTTGTCGTGATTCAGGGCCATGTCAAAGGCCCTAACCTGTCAAGCTACGTGGTCAAACAGGAGGAGTCGGCCTGGCTTGCCGGTGCGCTGGCCGGACTCACGACCAAGAGCAATGTGGTCGGACACATTTCCGGCGCCTGGCCCAAGCCGGGGCTGATGGGCAGAGCCGCTTTTTACGACGGCATGAAGCACGTCAATCCCGACGCCGAGTTTGTGACCTGGTTTACCGGCGATCTCGACAATACGGAAATTAACAGAGACGCAGCAAAAGGCGAAATAAACTATGGTGCAGACGTTATCTACACCATGCTCAACGCCGGCCGCCAGGGCGTCATTGAGGAGATCAAATCGCATAACGGTGCGGTTCGACATATCGGCAATGTCTCTGACTGGACCATAGTGGATGAGACCTTCGTTGGCTCCGCAGTAGCGGATGCCAGTGTCGCCATCCTTAATGCGGCACGTGACCTGAGCGATGGAAGCTGGCAACCGAATCAAATCGAAGAAATAGGCCTTTCACACTCAGACGTGGTAACGCTGGCATATGCCGACGATGTATCCCCAGAAGTACGGGAACAGATCAGCAGCTTGAAGGATCAGATCCTAGCCGGTGAAATCAAGATAAAAACCACATACGATGGCGAAGAGTTCAACCCGGCAACCGGTGAGTTTGTCAGCCAGGCGTTCAAGGAAGAGCCAAAAAAATAAGCTGGCGATAAGTAGCCCGTCAAAAGCGGATTCAAGGATGATTCCGCTGCCTGCTGGTCACAAAACAGCCAGCCAGGCCGCAAACCGGGGCTTCGCCCGGGGTTACCGGTTGCCCGCCGCCGGCCAATATGCTTCTATGCGTCATGACCGGTGCTACCTTACCGGCAACAATAATAGACCGGCTCCGCCACTCGAGAGTTGATGATGGACCAACAAATACGTCTCTGTCTGGGAGGCGATCTCGCCAACATGCACGGCCTTGGCTGGATCGCGACTGACCTCAACCAGCTGATCGTACTGTCCGATCTGCTGGAGTCGGGCCAGGAAGATATCGCCGAGCACTTCTTCGGTACCGATGCCCGCCCGTTCAACCGCTACAAGACCTTCGCCTCCACCCCCGCTCGCCGCCCGTCGCAGGTCCGGCAGCAGGATGACGGTTCGGTCGAAATGGTGATTTCTGAACTCGGCGTGGCCGCGTCGATTCTGATGCCGCTGGTCGAAGCGGCCGTACAGCGGCAGTTCGAGGGGCGCGAAGAACCCCTGGCCTTTGCGCTTGGCACCAAGGACCCCGGACTCAAGCGCGTGATGCAGGCCTACGATCGCGGCGATTTCGGCGCCGGCAGCGAGGCTCTGGGCACGCTGATGTTCGTACTCAAGGAACTGAACTACGACGTCCCCTACCTGGTCACCTCCGGTCCGGTGATCGAACACGCCGTCAGCAAGTATTCTCGCCGCATCGCTCGCACGATTCGCAAGAGTCTGCCGCAGTAATCAGCGTTGTGACGCCGACGAACAGGGCTCAGTTCCTCGGCGTTGGCTTCTCGTTCCTGGCCCGCAGCTTCTCATTGAGCGTGGGGGGGGTGTCGCGTTCGTATTGCTTGGCCGCTTCGTTGCGTTCCTCGATCTCCTTCACCCGCTCGGACTTGTCGTAGCCCTTGATCTGCTCGGCACCTGTTTCCAGTCGATCCTTTCGCACCTGACCCGAACGTTGTTGCTCGGGGGCCACTTCGGTCGCCTTCCCGCGCTCCTGAACCGACTGGGTCCTGGCGCGGGATCTGTCGGGACACTCGCCATCCCCACGGTAATCGGGCGCACATTCCGGCGGCATTCCCGGCTCCGCCCCGGAGGCGCGGGGCGCGGGTTTCGGCATCGACACAACCGACATGTTGGAAAACTTCACCGACTCTGCGTTGACGCCTTTGGGCGGCACGTCACTGAAATGCCACTTGCCGCTCTCATCCTTCCAGCGATACACCTGCTCCGCCAGTGCCGACGTACCTGCGACGAACAGCAGGCCCGCAGCCAAAACAACCGTGCTTTTCATACTCAGTCTCCGCGCAACGCCGCATAAGCTGCGGTTGGGTCCCCGGCCGACGCCTCTACAGCCATTGCCACTGAGTATAGACCGCCGGCGTTAGCCGCCGTTCGGCACCTGGACCGAGATTTGCTTATCCCGCCCCGTTATTCAGTGCTATCGAACACAGACGCCAGCTCGCGCCGCATGACGGACCGGTCGACCTCGACACCGGTCCAGTACTGCAACGCCAGCGCGCCTTGCGCCACCAGCATCCCGAGGCCGTCCAGTACCGTGCAGCCGCGCTGTTTCGCCGCCTGCAGGAAGGCGGTCTCGGGCGGGTTGGGTATGACATCGGCCACCAGCTGCTCCGGGCGTAAAGAGTCCGGATCGATATCCGGACAGGCCGACACCCCGGGGTACAGGCCAATGGACGTGGCGTTGACGACCAGATCGACCTGCTGTGGAATCTTTTTAACGCCGTCCCAGACCATGGCTTCGGCACTGGCAGCGGTTTTCCCGCTGATCAGGCTCGCCAGCTCCCTGCCCCGGCCAGCATCGCGGTTGAGCACCAGTATCTGGCCTATCCCCGACAGCGCCAACTCGACCGCGATGGCCCGTGCCGCCCCCCCGGCCCCAAGCAGAAGCGCGCTGCGCCCCCGGCAGTCGAACGTCTGTGGCAGCGACGCGATAAAGCCGCGTCCATCGGTATTTTCGCCGATGTAGCGATCCCCCCGCCGGACTACCGTATTGACCGCACCGATGATCTGCGCCGACTCGCCGAGCCCGTCCAGGTGATCGATCACCGCCACCTTGTGCGGTATCGAGCAGTTGAACCCGGCCCAGTTCATGGCCCGGGCACCGCGTACGGCATCGGCCAACAGGGCCGGCGTCACCTCGCAGTTGAGATAGCGCCAGTCGAGTCCGTGATGTCGATAAGCCGCTTCCATCATCACGACCGTGGGATTCTCCGCCGCCGGCATCGAGAATGAGCCGGTCAACTGACTGAGGAAGGTTCTAGACATGGGTCCCCCATTGGCGGCAGTGGCTAAGACATCGAGCCTAGCAGCCCGCCGGACAGGGCATATGTCATTTATTACAGCCAGCATCGCTGGTGGCGACTGCTGTTGCAGCACCGGCGTATCAAGTAGTAACAACGGAATCGTTCGGCGCAATCCCGGGCACTGCGGTCAGTGCCGGAAAAATAAAACTTCAACGTTATTATGGGGTTATCGGAAGGTCTTCGCGATAATAAGGTAAATTCAAAAAAAAGATTGCTCTTATGATTAAAATCTATACAATGAGCTCCAGGTTGAAAACACGCCTTATATTTATGCACGCCATTACGAAGTCCTTAGCAAAACCGTTAGCATAGTACCTCGTCCTGTTATTCATAAGTTATTGCAACATTTCCAGCCGTACGCCTTTGAAAAAAGGCATTTATTGACCCCTGAATAAATAGGAAATAACTATGTCTAAAACGACTGGTACCGTAAAGTGGTTCAACGACGCTAAAGGCTTTGGTTTCATCGAGCAGGAATCGGGTCCCGATGTCTTCGCTCATTTCAAATCCATTACCGGCAGCGGATTCAAGACCCTGGTTGAAGGCCAGCGCGTCGAATTCACCGTCGCTCAAGGTCAGAAAGGCCTGCAGGCCGAGGATATCGTCGCTATCTGACGATTTCCCCATCGGGTAATTTCGGCCGGCACTGCCGCCCGAGCCCGATCGAGCCGCATAAAAAAGGGCGCCCTGCACGGGCGCCCTTTTTACATTCTAAGTGATAGTCGGTGTTTTTTATGCCGCAATGCGCGAGCCCCCGGAAAACCTTATCCCAGAATTCCCGATTTCGGCCCGGCCCTTTAACGCTCTAAGCTGTAAAACAGGTCCGCACCGCTGTCTTCAGTGCCGGTATTCGATTCAAACACCAATTTCTTGGTCAGCTGATAGCGCATCACGAATTCGCTGGTCGGCTCCAGTAGCCCGACACCGTATTTGATGTACAACCGTGGTGACAGGTATTTGCCGAGATAGAGCGACGTCTCTTCCAGCGTGTCACCGCCGCCAAAGCCGATTTCATCGATATTCAGTGTCTCGGTCAGTTTCTCACCGACCGCACTGCCACCTTCACGCCCCAGCGACAGGGCCAGTTTTGCCAGGGCAGCCTGCTCCCCAGTGGTCGAGGCGCCCGGCGCCCGGCCGAACATCAGGTAGGACAGTTTGGAGCTGTCAGGCATCGACGGTTGCGAAAACAGCTCAAATGACGGTTGTCTCAAGGAACCGGCGACGCTGGCACCGACGATGACATCTTCAACCTCCCGCCGCACACGAAGGTTGAGACCCGGATTGTCGACCGGCCCGCCAGTATAGACCAGGCTGCCACGCTCGATCGCCATATCCTGGCCATAGAGGGTGTATTCACCCGTCGCCACCCCGATATTACCCGTGGCGCGGGTAACCCGGCGTGCGTCCTCTGTCAGCATCATGCTGCCGGTCAGCCGGCCCCGGAAACCGAAGGCGTCGACCTGGACCTTTTCACCCAGTGTCAGACGCAGACTCAGATCCATTACCGGTCCAAACGGCAGTGGCTCCGGCTCACCGTCGGCATCGACGATCACCGCATCCGGCGACACTGTAACCGCCCCGGCACTGACTGTCGGTGGTGTAATCATGGCTTCGGGCACCACCAGTTCACCACGCACAGCAATGCGTTCGGACCTGTATTCAACCTGCATCTGCGGCGAAATGTAGACCTGGATTTCCGGTGTACCCACCGCCTGGAAACGGTCTCCCCGGATGTCGATTCGAGCAGAAGGCAACAGCGGTTGCAGATCGCCGGACAGGCTCAGCTCGCCGCCGCCGGAAACCGCGCTGCCTTCGAGCAGCATATGGTCCGGCCGGGCCGGATCGTCGCGCAGTTTCAGCTGCAACAGCTCCAGCGCGATGCCGGAGGCCGGCACCTCGACCCGTCCGTCATCCAGCGCCAGCGCCCCACTGATCCGAGGCTGCTGCAAATTGCCGGCGAGACGTATGTCGCCATTCACGCGGCCGCCACCTACCCGGATATCAGGCACCAGCACCGAAATAAAACTCAAATCTTCCAGCGCCAACTGCAACTGACCGCTGAGCTTGCCCTGCCCCTGGAGGTCATCTACCGCGACCGAAGCGTTCATGCGTCCGTCGACATCATCCAGCCGCAGCACTAGCTCGGCTTGGCCCCGGTTCTGATTGCCGTCGGCATCGATGCGGGCCTCGTCCAGGTCGAAGGCCAGCCCTTCATCCGGCAACGTCAGCCGCGTCTCGTCCAGCGTCAGGTGCGCCTGATAACTCAGCGCGCCGCCGGCAGCAAGTTGAGCCCGGGCATCGGCGTTGACGAACCCCTCGATCTGGGTAGCCGTCGGGATCCACGGCGACAGCAACGCCAGCGGCAACCGCTCCAGGCGCAGCTTGCCGGCGCTTTCGCCCGCAGCTCGCCACTGTCCATCGACGCAGAGACGGCCACCGGCGTTCTGTGCCGCCAGACAAAGCGACTCGCTGCTGGCGCTGCCGGCAGCCAGTACCAGCGCGGCCGGCGCCTCCAGCGTCCAGCGGCCGGCCTCCGGCTGCTCCAGTTCGAGCCGGGAGAGACGACCGCGCCACTGTTGCTCGAACAGCCCCCCTTCGAGCCGCATGGCAAGAGTTGCGGCCTCCGAGTCAAGGCTCAGGTCCAGGCTGTGATCCTGCTGCGCACCACCACCGACGAGACTCAGGCTGTCGATCGATTGTCCCGCGGCCAGGATGTTCCGCGCTTCAAGGTCAATACGGGCCGGACTGCGCCAGCCGAGATCGAGCGCCAGGGCGCCGTTGAGCTGTTCCAGGCGGTTGCCCTGAAACGCCAGCGCGGCGGCGCTGATATCAGCTGCCAGTGCCGGCGTCTCGCGGGGGCCGCTCAGGGTGCCGCGGGCACTGATCTTGCCGGCAGCGTCGGGCAGCAATGTCGCCAGATCCGAAGCCTCGAGCTGCCAGTCCAGTGCCAGCTGCTCACCGGCCTGCCCGCTTGCCGCCAGTTTGGCGTTACCCCAGCCCAGCTGCAGACGGTCGATGGTCAGGTCCGAGCCCTGCAGCTGCACCTTCCCCTCCCCGCTGAGCGGCTGATCGCGCAGCTGGCCCGACAGCGACTCGAGGGTTGCCAGCAGCTGGGGTACGCCGTCCGCCAGCGAGCCCTCGGTGGCAAGGCTGAAGCCCAGTGTCCCCTGCCATTCGGGCCATTGCAGACCGGGATCGATATCCCGCGCCCGGGCCTGCAACTTCCAGGCAGGCTGCGGCGCCCAGTCGGCCTGGCCGTCCAGCGTCAATTCTCCGCCCAGGCTGTCGATGCGCAGCGCCAGCACACTGAAACCCTGCAGGTTGCCCTGGCCCTCCAGCGTCAGGTCCGCTGCCGGTACCTGCTCGCCGGCCAGGGCCGCCACCAGTTCGAGGCGATAATCCTCGAGTGGCCCTGTTATCCGCAGTTCGCCCTTATCGCTGGCGAACTGCGCCGGTACATCTTTTGGCAGCGGGTAGCGCAGCCCCTGCCAGTCCAGCCTGAGATCCAGCTGCGGTGCCGTTCGCAGCGCTGAGACCAGGCCATCAATGCTGATCAGTGCACCGGTATCCGGCAACCGGATACGGGCATCGCCCAGCCGCAGCTGCTCAGGGCTGGCCTCGAGTTCGGCACTCAGCGCAACCGCTCCGACGTCCGGCAGGCTGCCGTCGACACTCAGGGTGCCGGACGCCGCTTCGAGGCCGCCCTGGAGCTCGACCTTGCCGGACAGCGCATGACCGGCGAGTTCGGCAACAAAAGGCTCTGGATCGAAGCGCGTCAGGTCCAGCGTCAATTGCCATTGTGGCGCCCCGAGCGGATCATGGAGCTGCGCCTCGAGCGCAAGGTCGGCCAGCCCCTGTAGCTGCTGCGTCAGGCTCAGCTGCGAACGCAGCGAGCCTGTCAGCCCACCGCTTCCGGACAGCTCTCCGTACTCCGGCAGAACCGCGCGCCACTGCAGACTGAAATCGAGGGGATAGTCGCCTGCGGCATCGACATCGCCTGCCAGCGCCAGCTCACCTTGAGGCGCGCTGATGTCGAAGCGGTCCAGCACCAGCCGCCGGCCTTCGCTGTGCAATCCGAGTTCGACGCTATCGATCAGTAAAGGCTCCGCGCCGTAGGGCTCGATGCGAAGTTGCCGACCGTAAATGCTGTCTACCCTGATCTGCAGCGGCACCGCGATGCTGTCTGGCAGCTGCAACGTCGCGGGGGGCGTCTGCTCCGGCGATTCAGTGCCCGGCGGCAGTTTCAGATCCAGTACGTCGACACCGACACTGTCCAGCTGCAGGCGCCCCTGCAACAGCGCCGCCGGCGTCCAGGCGAACTCGACGCGGCCGGCCGTCAGCTGCAGCGCCTGTTGACGGTATTCGAGTCCTTCGAGTTCGAGCCGGCCCAGGAGCCGCCCCCGCAGGTCACGATAGCTCAGCTCGCCCGGCAGCAACGGCTGCACCCTCCCCACCAGCCAGGACGTTCCTGTTTCGGTCAGGCCAATCGCGGCAACAGCGCCCAGCAGCAGCAAAAGCAGCAGCAAAAGCCCCAGCAGAACTCGTAGCGTCCAGCGTTTCAAAGGTCGGGCCCCAGGGTAAAGTGAATGCGAAAGCCGGAATCCTCCAGCGGCACCGCAAGATCGACACGTACCGGACCGATCGGAGACAGGTAGCGCACGCCGAGACCCGCCCCACTCTTCAACGGATCGTTGACGGAGTTGATGGCATTACCGGTATCGAAGAAGGCGGCAACGCGCCAGTTCTCCGCCACCAGATAATCCACTTCGGCGCTGGCCGTTAGCAGGTTGCGGCCGCCGACGACGTCGCCGTCGCTGTTCTCAGGACCCAGTTCCTTATAGCCGTAGCCCCTCACACTGCTGTCGCCACCGGCATAGAAACGGTGCGACGACGGCATCACAGCGAAGTTTTCCATGGCGGTAACACCGATGTCGGCACGGGACAACAGCCGCATCCGCTCGCTCAGCGAGAGCACGTGCTTGCCACTGGCAAGCCCCTGCACGAAGTTGGCTTCGGACAGCAGCGACTCGGAGGCCCCCTTGAGCGTGAGCGAAAAGCGGTAACCGCGGCTCGGGTTGAGCGGATTATCGGCGCGGGTGATAGTCCAGCTCCCTCCGGGAATCAGGAAAGTGGTTTCATTTTCTTCGTCGGAGAGGGTATAGCGCTCCTGTTCCCAGTCCAGAGAAAGGACCTGCTGCCAGGGCCCCAGTTGCTTCTGCCAGAAACCACCGATCGAGGTAAGCGTGCTATCGGTGGTATCGGTATCTTCGGTTTCCTGTTTGATGCGGGCACCGTATTGGTCGGTATACGGGACCTTGCCGGGAATGTTGTACTGCAGCACCACCGCCGACTTGACCTCGGACAGCCGCAACAAGCCGTTCCAGCTGTGTCCGCGGCGGTTGAGCCAGCGCCGGCGTACACTGCTGCTCATGCGTGCGCCGGTATCGGTACCGTAACCGATACCGAACTTGTAGGCGGTGCGTTTGTTGGGCTCGAGGCCCACCTGGATCGGCACCACATGGTCGACGGCCTCGTCCCAAAGGGGCTGAACCTCGACGGTACTGAAATACTCGCTGTCGATAAGATAACGCTGCAGCTCCAGCAGCTTGTTGGTCGTGACGGGATCGCCGTTCGCAAACGGCTGATAACGCTGCAACAGCGACAGATCCACCGGCGACTCCCCATACCGGACCTCGCCGATACGGTAGCGGGGCCCCGCATCCAGTCGCAGCTCGATGTCCGCCTGGCGACGCTGTGGATCGACTCGCAGTTGCTGACGACCGAACTCCGCTTCGTAGTAGCCCCGCTCCGCGGCGACCGAGCGCATGCGGCTCTTGTGGTTTTCATAATCGGCGTGGTGCAACACCGCACCGGGTACCAGCGTCTCGGAGTGCTCCAGCTTCTTCATGACCGGATCATCTTCAGCTTCGCCAGTCACCTGCAGATCGACAGCATCGAGACGTACCGGTTGTCCCGGGGCGATGCGATAGCGCGCCACCCACCCCTCGTTCCCGCGGATAAGCTCCGCCTCGATATGGGGGGCGTAGTAGCCGAAAGGCTGCAATGCCGCCTCGATCTGCTCACTTGCCTGGCGGTGCAGATACTGCAGCCGGCTGCTCATCGGCGCCGGCTCGCCGTTCAGACGCTCGATCGCCAGGTGAGCCCGGATATTCCGCTCCAGTTCCGGCGCCAGCTCACCGCTGATGGCCCCGACCTCGACAGCGACCGTTGCGGCCTCTTCAGCGGCGGCGGACAGGGGAAGTAGCAGCAAGCAGCAAAACCATCCTGTCCCGAGGAATCTCGTCACGACTGATCTCTTTCCTTTTCGAACATTGCGGGCGGGGCGCCAATGAAACCATTACCGCTGCCGGCCGTCGAGCCCTCAAGCTTAGCGTTTTTGCCTCTGCCGGGTCATCTACCGGATGCTCCGGCGCGGGCGATCTGCTAACGTTCCAGGACAGAGCGCGGGCAACCGAGAGCTATCAAGGAACGAAGTTATGAACGATCCTCAAACACTGCTATCTCGGATGCTTGACGGCGGCGACCCGAGCAGCCAGCTGTTCGAACTGCTGTCCAGTCTCTGCCAGGGCGCGGTGGCCGTAGACCCGGACTGCCGGGTGCTGTGGATGAGTGATCAGTACCGCGACCTGATCGGCGTCCCGAAGGGAATGACGGTCATTGGCCGCCCGGTCGAGGAAATCCTGCCGACCACCGGCCTGCCCCGGGTCGTCCGCAGCGGCAAGCCCAACTTCGTCGATCTGATGCAGATCAACGGTCGCTGGTGCCTGGTCACGCGGCTGCCGCTGAAAAAGCCTGACGGCAAAGTTTTCGGCGCCATTGGCTTCGTCTTCTACGACGATCTCGACAGTATTCAGCCATTGTTCGACAAATTCGCACGCCTGCGCAAGCGCCTCGAGTCGGAGAACCTGCTGCGTCCGTCCCGCTACGCCCTCGATGACATCATCGGCGAGTCCACCGCAATGCAGCAGCTGCGACGTCAGGCGCTGCGTGCGGCGCAGCTCGATACCACCCTGCTGCTGCTGGGCGAGACCGGTACCGGCAAGGAGCTGCTGGCACAGGGTATTCACAACGCTTCGCCCCGCGCCGGCGGTCCCTTCGTCGGCATCAACATGGCGGCATTACCGGAATCGCTGGTCGAGGCCGAGCTATTCGGTGCGGCACCCGGTGCCTATACCGGGGCCGACCGCCAGGGCCGCAAGGGCAAGGTTCAGCTCGCCCATGGCGGCACGCTCTTCCTCGACGAAATCGCCGAGATGCCGCTGCCGATGCAGGCCAAGCTGCTGCGTGTGCTGCAGGAACGGGAAGTCGAGGCGCTCGGTTCCAACCGCCTCGAGCAGGTCGATGTCCGCGTCATTGCCGCAACGGCCAAAGATTTGCGGGGACTCGTCGATCAGGGGGAATTCCGCGCCGACCTTTACTATCGCCTCAACGTATTGCCGATACGGCTGCCACCACTGCGCGAGCGTCACGGCGATATTCCACTGATCAGTGACCGACTGTTGTCCCGCATCCAGCAGCAGGCGAACCTACCGGCATTGTCCCTGTCACAGGCCGCCCGCGACTGGCTCGAAACCTACAATTGGCCCGGTAACGTGCGCGAGCTGCACAACCGCCTGGAGCGGGCCTGCGTCATGGCCGAGGGCCAGGCCATAGAACCGGGGGACCTCGGGGCCGACGACGACCTGCCACGCAAACCGGCGCGTCCGCAACAGCTGGAAGAGATCCGCCAGCAGACCGAGTGGGAGGCGCTGCAGGAAGCGATCCGCCTGAGCGGAGGCAATAAAAGCCAGGCCGCCCGCCGCCTCGGCATCTCACGGGCAACCCTCTACGAGCACCTGAAGAAGTACAAGCCCTGAACACGCCTTCGTTATTCACTTCCTGTATGGCGTGACAAGACAGCCAGACAATACTGTATCGAAACCCGTACAGCCATTACCGCTAATGTCGCCAGCGGATTCACACAATTTGTTGTTTTCCTTGCTTTTATAAAAACTGGTCTACACTTTGCTGCAGTGCAACATAGAACCGTACGGCCTGATCGTCCTGACGATTCCGGCCCGGACAGCGGCTTCCCTGGTCGCGGCTTTCGGTTTACGACTTTCCGGGTTTGGGGACCGGGCACTTGCCGAGTGGCGTCTGTCACTCGCATCTCCTGCGGGCTTGTCACCCGCACTTTGGGGCGGACCTTTGTCCGCCCCCGTTTTTTACCGCAATGCAAAGCGCACCCTCCCTGGCAATTCCGGCGCTTTCGACCAATACTGCTACGACATCACGTGAACCTGGCCTCTCCGATGAAAAAGCTCACGCTGATCCGGCACGCCAAATCCAGCTGGGACAACCCTGCGCTGGACGATTTCGACCGCCCCCTGAACAAACGAGGCGAACGCGACCTGCCCGCAATGGCACAGCGGGTCCGCAGGTTCGGCCTATTTCCAGACCGCCTGCTTTCCAGCGGCGCCGTGCGCGCGCTGACCACGGCCGAAGCCCTCGCCGATACGCTCGAACTGGATGACGAACAACAGCTGCTGGTCCTGCCGGAGCTGTACGAATCCTGTTATCAGACGCTGCTGCATCAGCTGCAGCAGCAGGACGACCACTGGCAGCACCTGATGGTGGTCGGTCACAACCCCGGTCTGGAAAACCTCGGTTACTACCTGACCCACGAACGGCTGGTCAAATTTCCCACCTCTGCGGTGATGCATATCCACCTCAGCATCACGCGCTGGTGCGAGCTGGCCGAGTCCTGCGGCAACCTCGAGCTGTTCGACTATCCGAAAAAGCATCAATAAACATTATTAGAAGCATCAACGACCGTTATATCTGTTTATAGCCCTGCCTGCGGTAAACTTGTCCTTTTGCCGCCCGGAGCCTGGCTTGGACCTTTACCTTCAATCACTGCAATTCACCGCCGGGGTCGTTATTCCGATCTTCGTCATCGTCCTGCTCGGCTACCTGCTCAGGCGCTGGCAACTGATCGACGATGCCTTCATCAACACCGCCTCCCGCCTGGTCTTCATCGTCGCCCTGCCGACGCTGGTGTTCATGTCGATCGCCGGTACCGACTTTCAGGCTGTGTTCAACCCGGCCCAGCTCGGCTTCGTCTTCAGCGGCGTGCTGCTCAGCTTCGTCACGACCTGGTGGTTGGCGGCGCGGCGAATCAAGGCGCCCGAGGATCTCGGCGCCTTCGTGCAGGGCGCCTTTCGCAGCAACTACGGCATCATCGGTCTGGCGCTGAGCTACAACCTGTTCGGCAACGGCGGCCTGAGCCAGGCGTCGATGCTGCTGGCGCTGGTCATTCCGATGTTCAACGTGCTCTCGGTCATTGCCCTGACCGTACCGATGCAGGGCCGCGATGGCGGCGCGATCAGCGTTCCGCAGATTCTGAAGGCGGTGATCAGGAACCCGCTAATCATCGCGGTGCTGCTGGCGTTGCCGTTTTCCTATTTCGGTCTGCACCTGCCGGAAACACTCGACACCACGGGGCGGTATTTCGCCAACCTGACACTGCCGCTGGCGCTGCTGACGATCGGCGGCACTCTGGATCTCAAGAGTCTCAGACGCAGTTCCGGCATGGCTTTCTGGGCCAGTGCTATCAAGCTGTTACTGGTGCCATCGGTCATGACTCTGGTCGCCGGTCTGATCGGTTTCTCCGGTCAGGACCTGGCGATGCTGTTCGTGCTGTTCGGTTGCCCCACCGCCGCCGCCGCCTTCGTCATGGCGCGCGCCATGGGTGCCAATGCCCAACTGTCGGCGAACATTATCCTGATCACCACGCTGGGCTCCATTCTCACGCTCAGCAGCGGTATCTTCGCATTGCGTCTGATGGCAGTCATATGAGCACCGACGCCGATGGTCTTATGACGTTTGTGCACTGCAACCGGGATCAGGGTTGTTTTATGCTATAGATAAAAGCCTTTCAACGAGCGCTCCCATGCTGATCGACTTTCTGAGCAACCTGATCGATCTCTATCTCGACACGGCGTTCTGGCTGCTGGCAGGGCTGGCGCTGGCCGGGTTGATCAAAGGCTGGATTCCGCAGGCGCTGGTGCGCCACTGGCTTGACGGGCGCGGGCCCGGTACGGTGGTGCGCGCGTCGCTGATCGGTGCGCCACTGCCTCTGTGTTCCTGCGGTGTGTTACCGGCGGCGATCGGCCTGCGCCGTGCCGGCGCCTCCAAGCCCTCGACAGTCTCCTTCCTGATCGCCACCCCCGAGACCGGCGTCGACTCAGTCGCCCTGTCCTACGCGCTGCTCGGCCCCGTTCTGGCGGTGGTACGCCCGGTCGCCGCCATTCTCAGCGCCATATTCAGCGGCCTGCTGGTGCTGGGACTGGATCGCCGCCAGGACAGGGTACCGGACGCGCCCTCCACCGCTGCGTGCTGCAGCAAAAGCGAGGAAAGCTGTGGCGCCGGGCATCAGCACAACCATGACCAGCCGGCGCCGAAAGAAACCTTTATCCACAGCCTGACGGAGCTGGTCGACGATATCGCTGTCTGGCTGGCCTTCGGGCTGGTGCTGGCGGCGCTGGTCAGTACCCTGGTCGAGCCTTCAGCACTGCTCGAGGTCGGCGAGAGCGTATGGACGCTGCTGCTGATGCTGCTGGTCGGACTGCCGCTGTACATCTGCGCCACCGCCTCGACCCCGCTGGCAGCCGCAATGCTGGCCGCAGGTCTGTCGCCGGGGGCGGTTCTGGTGTTCATGCTGGTGGGACCGGCAACCAATATCGCCTCGCTGGGCATCCTCAGCCGGGAACTCGGCGTGCGTACCGTGGTGCTCTACCTGACGGGCATCTGCAGCAGCGCGCTGCTGCTGGGCTATGCCACCAATCTGCTGCTCGATGCCGGGCAACTGCAGCTGCCACAGGCACTGCCGACCGACACCACAGGCGGCATACTCTTCGCGGCGCTGCAGTGGCTCTCGGCCGGCGTGCTGTTACTGCTGGCCATCCGGCCGTTGCGCCGGCGCCTGCTGCCGGCCGAGGTCGGAGACGGTTGCTGCAACTCCTGAACCTTTAGCTGGCGGGCACCCGCCCGCGTGGGAGCGGCGCCCTCGCTGCGAACAATGTGGAAGCCGCCGGGCGCGGCGCCTTGTAACGGGGGACCGTTGCCCCTTACGCCAGGCTTTCGGCCAGCAGTTCGGCATAGGGGTTGTGTTCGCGTAACGCATCGACGAACCAATGCAGTGCACGCCCCTGGTTGCTGCTGTGCCAGGCGACATAGTGGCTGTGATCGCTGCGCACCAGCTCTACCTCGATCTCCCTGAGCTCGCCGCTCGCCAGATAGGGCGCGGCACGAAAACGCGGCAGGTAGCCGATGCCAAGCCCCGCCAGCTGCGCCTTCAGCTTGGCGTCGAAGTCGGGTACGAACAACCGCGGCTGGCTTTCTACGAGGCCGTAGGTCAGCGTCGGCAGCCGCGTCGAGCTGTCCGGAATCACCACTGAAGTAAAGCGCCGCAGGGCATCGCGTTTGATCGGCTGCTCCAGCGCGCAGACCGGATGATCCGGCGCCGCGACGTAGCAGAAGGCACCGTCCGGCATCAGCGGCAGCGGCAAGGTCTCGTAGGAGCGCCCTTCCGGCGGCAGTCCCGGCGCACCGATCACCAGGTCCGCCCGCCCCTCGTGGAGACAGTCCCAGGTGCCCGCGAGGGTTTCGTAACGCAGCGCCAGGTGGATATCCGGTTGCTCCTGCTGAAAGCGCCGCAGCAACGGGAAGATCAGCTCGATCGGGAAAATGCCGTTGATGGCGATGGTCAGCTGCGCCTCCCAGCCGTGCGCCATGCGCTGTGCCATCTCGGCCAGCGACTCGGTGGCCTCGAGGATCTGGCGACCGTGCTGCAGCAGCATCCGCCCCACCGGGGTCAGCACCATGCGCCGCCCCTGCTTCTCGAACACCTTGATATCATGCTCCTCCTCCAGTCGTTGTACCGTGTAGGTAATCGCAGAGGGGACGCGATAGAGCGCCTCGGCAGCAGCAGCGAAACTGCCGTGACGATCGATGGCATCCAGTACCTTGAGGGCTTCGAGGGAAATCTGAGCGGGCATCGTGCATCCTGGGATAAAATCAGGTTTACATGATTCTAACCGACAGGGCCCGGAAACGGGGCTTTCATCGACCGGGGACAACGACTGATGCTTAATCCATTCCGGGACAGCAGACCGGAAAAGCTTGTTCGGGCCATCGAAAAGGACGACGCCGTGGCGTTGGCCAAAGTGTTGAGCAAGGCCGATACCGACTTTCTCAACCGTCCGCTTCATGACAGCCGGCACGCGGCGGAACTCGCCATTCTTGCCGGCCGGCCGAAGCTACTGGTCCAGATCCTCGCCGCCGGCGCCGATACCCATGGCCACGCCCGTGATGGCCACAGCCTGATGGAATGCGCGCTGCTCCATCCGCACGAAAGCCTGGGCCTTATCGGCGCCCTGCTGCAGGCCGGAGCGGACCCGAACGCCGCCGGCCACGATGGGCAGCCCCCGCTGCACGCCTGCTTCGATCATTGCCCGCCCGAGCGGCTGATGCTACATCTGAGCAGGCTGTTGCAATCCGGCGCCGCCATCGACTGCCGAGACCGTGACGGCCGTTCGCTGATCGACCGGGCACTGCTCAGCCAACGCCGGGAGCTGATACACTTTGTCATTCATTCCGGGTGCACCTTCCCCGATAACGCGCCCGGATCACTGGACGCCGAAACCTGGGAGTACGCCCGCAGGTGCTGTCAGGACTACCAGATCCGGCAGCAGTTTCTGGCCAACTGAGCAATCGGCGCTGGCCTTTGCCCTGGAGACAAGTGCCCATGAAATCCAACGTACTGATCATCCATACCGGCGGTACGATCGGCATGCACCCGTCAGACCAAGGCTATGTGCCGGTGCCGGGCTTCGAGGCCCTGCTGCGGGAACGCCTGATCGGCCAGGCCCATCAAAATCTGCCCCGCTTCGACCTGCTGGAGTTCGAAAAGCTCATCGACAGCTCCAATATACAGCCCTCCGACTGGACCCGGATCGGCCGTACCCTGGTGGACAAGTACGCGCAATACGACGGTTTCGTGGTACTCCACGGCACCGACACCATGGCCTACACCGCCGCGATGCTGTCGTTTATGCTGCAGGGACTCGACAAGCCTGTGATCCTGACCGGCTCCCAGATCCCGTTGATCGAACCGCGCAACGACGCCCTCGATAACCTCGTTACGGCTTTGATCATCGCCGGCAATTACCCGGTACCCGAGGTGAGCCTCTACTTCAACGGCCGCCTGCTGCGCGGAAACCGGGCCTGCAAGTTGAGAGCGACCGGCTTCGATGCCTTCGATACGCCCAACTGCCCCTGGCTGGGACAGGTCGGCATCCATATCGAGCTGCAGGAGCATCTGCTGCTGGAACGGGGAACCCCGCAATTCCTGGTGCCGGATTTCGACCCTCAGGCGGTGTCGCTGCTGCACCTCTATCCCGGGATACCTGGCGCGCTGGCCGCCCAACTGCTGCAGAACCCGGCGCTGAAGGGACTCTTGCTTCGCAGTTACGGCGTCGGCAACCCGCCAGACGGCAACCGCGAGTTGATGGATGCGCTGATCGACGCGGAACATCGCGGCGTCGTCGTCGTCAATCTGACCCAATGCCTGCAGGGCAAGGTCAGCCAGGGCGCTTACGCCACCGGAGCGACGCTGAACCGTCTCGGCGTGGTACCGGGCAGCGACCTGACAGTGGAAGCCGCCTTCACCAAGCTACACTTCCTGATTGCCCGGGGCCTGAACGCCGACCAGATCCGGGAACAGATGCAGGTCTCCATCTGCGGCGAACAGAGTTCGTAGGATGGGTGGAACGGCGCTTGAACATCGGCTTTCCGATCGTGATGCCATTCGGCTACCCCTACCCAGGCGGCTCCACCCATCCTACGGCTGCATCGCTTGTCCCACCCTACGCCCGGTCCGGGCCGCTTTGTTCGTCCTCGACGGCGATCACGCTGTCGCCAACCCGTATCCGCCCGCCCTCGATAACGCGGGCACAGAGGCCGCCAATACCACGCATGGCGTTGAAGCCACCGGGCCCTAACGCCTTTTCCATGCGTGAACAGGGATGGCACTGCCCGGCCCCCTCCAGCAACACCTCGCCAATCCGGAAACGCCGGCCGCTGAGTGCCTGCAGGCTGATACCGCGAACCAGCAGGTTGCGTCGCAACAGCCGCGGGTCAACGGAGTCGACGTGCAGCAGCGATGCCAGCACCGGCAGCATTTCGGCCTGAAAAAGCGTGACCTGGCGCTTGCTGTCGACACGCCCCTGGAAGCGATCGCCAACGATGCCCGTTCCCGGCGCAATCTCCGCCTGCTGCAGGCCCTGCATCGCCTCCTCGCGGGACGGACGAATCAGTATCCGCTCCAGGCGCCCCTGTTGCGGCAGCGTTGCCAGTAACTGCGCCATATTCCCACGCATAGTTGCCGCCAATCGGCGCCCTCGTATAATGAAGTTCAGTCTATGTGCGCCCCTGCACAGCCGCCTTCGACAGACCATGGACAGCTTCCGTCGAGCCACCTCCGGGCGCCACTTCAACTCAAGGATAGAATGCATGACCTCCCTGTTCCTGCTTGTCGGCGCCCTGATGCTGATGCTCAGCATCCTGCTCAGCCCCCTTTCCAACCGTGTCGGCATGCCGGTTCTGTTGCTGTTTCTCGGCGTCGGCATGCTTGCTGGCGAGGATGGTATCGGCCACATCCAGTACGACGATTTCGAAACCGCGTTCCTGGTCGGTAACCTGGCACTGGCGGTGATACTGCTGGATGGCGGTATGCGTACCCGCGGCGAAACCTTCCGTGTCGGCCTGCGCCCGGCGCTGATGCTGGCCACCGTCGGGGTATTGGTCACAGCCCTGCTGACGGGGCTCGCAGCCTACCTGATTTTCGACCTGCCGCTTCTCGACGCCCTGCTGGTCGGCACCATCGTCTCGTCGACCGATGCCGCGGCAGTCTTCGCGCTGCTGCAGGGTCGCGGTCTCAACCTCAACGCCCGTGTCGGCGCCACCCTTGAAATCGAGTCCGGCAGCAACGACCCGATGGCGATCTTCCTGACGCTGGTGCTGATCGAACTGATCACCCAGAACCAGGGCGCCTCGCTCTGGTCCGCACCGCTGATGCTGGTGCAGCAGTTCGGTATCGGCGCCCTCTGCGGCTGGCTCGGCGGCCAGCTGCTGGTGTTCCTGATCAACCGCGTCAACCTGGTCACGGCGCTCTATCCACTGCTGGTGACCGCCTCGGGCCTGTTCATTTTCGCCGGCACCAACGCCCTCGGCGGCAGCGGTTTCCTGGCGATCTATCTGGCCGGTGTGGTGCTCGGCAACCATCGCGTCCGCATGATGCCGGCGATCCTGCAGGTACATGACGGTCTGGCCTGGCTGGCCCAGCTATGCATGTTCCTGCTCCTGGGCCTGCTCGTCGACCCGTCCGAGCTGCTGGTGATCGCGCCGGCCGGCCTGGCGCTGGCGGCGGTACTGATCCTGGTGGCGCGGCCGCTGGCGACAGCCGGCAGCCTCTGGCCGTTCAAGTTCAACCTCCGCGAGACCGGCTTCATCGCCTGGACCGGCCTGCGTGGCGCCGTGCCGATCGTGCTGGCGCTGTTTCCGGTGATGGCCGGTATCGAGCAGGCAACGCTTCTGTTCAACATCGCCTTCGTCATCGTGCTGGTATCACTGGTGATACAGGGCACCAGCCTGGCGCCGATCGCACGCCTGCTGAAGCTGGAAGTACCGGGCCACGAGGAAGCGCACCGCCGCATACCGATCGACGTCCCGGCGGTCGGCGAACACGAGTTGCTGCTGTTCCGCCTCCAGGGCGAACGCTGGGAACGGCCGGCGCCACTCGGTGGGCTGCGCCTGCCCCCGGACAGCGGGATCGCCGCGGTATTCCGAGACGGCCGCTATCTGCCACCGGCCCCCAGCACCAGCCTGCATGCGGGCGACCTGATCGCAGTGGTCGGCCGACCGGACCAGATCGATGCTCTCGGGCATCAGTTCAACGCGCCGCACGGCCCGAAACGCCTTGGCGAGATGGCGTTCTTCGGCGAATTCGTCCTGCACGGCGATGCGCAGCTGGCAGACGTCGAGCAGGCCTACGGCATCCGTATCGATCAGGAAGATTCGCAGCAGACGCTGTCGGCATGCATCGCGCGCCACCAGCACGGTCACCCGGTGGTCGGCGATAGCCTGATGCTCGGCCCGGTGACACTGGTGGTGAAGGCGGTTGAAGGCGACAGGGTCACCCACGTTGGCCTCAAGTTGCATTGATTGCAGGCTTGAGAAGTGAGTGGTACTGGCTGAGGCAGGTTCCTGAGCCGTAAAGCGAAATGGGATGCGGCCCCTTGCGCCTTATCACTCACTACTTACAACTCACCACTGACCGATTGCCCCCGGAAACAACGAAGGCGCCAGATGGCGCCTTCGTTACGAGGAGAACCCCTTACTTCTTGACCGCAGCGGTGACCGAAATCTCGACCAGCAGCTCCGGGCGCGCCATGCGGGCTTCGACGCAGGCGCGGGCAGGCGCGTGCCCCTGGGGTACCCAGGCGTCCCAGACTTCGTTCATCGCAGCGAAGTCCTTCATGTCGCGGACATAGACGGTCGCGGACAGCATGTGCTCGCGGTCGCTGCCGGCCTGCTCCAGCAAGTGATCGACCTTCGCCAGCATGGTGCGGGTCTGCTCGCGGATATCGGCGTTAGCATCTTCGGCCACCTGGCCACAGAGATAGATGGTGTCGTTGTGAATGACGATCCGGCTCATGCGCTGGCCGGTTTCCATGCGGGTAATGCTCATTGGCAGAAGTCCTGTAATTTGCTGAAACGGGTATCCGGAACTCGGCCGGTATAAGACCATTATTTTAATGGCCTCATACCGGTAAGCCAGACAAGACTTCTGGAATAGGCGCTGTTTGCCAGGAAACTTTCCTGTAATTACGCCATAGGCAGCAAAGCTGCCGGTTAGGTGCAAGCGTTCACGAAAAGCAGGGACTACAGTCCCAGGCGTGGAATCTCCAGCGCCGGACAGCGGTCCATGACGACCGCCATGCCCGACTCAGCCGCGCGTTCGGCCGCCGGCTCGTTGATGACGCCCAGCTGCATCCAGACCGCCTTGGCCTGCGCTTCGATGGCATCGTCGACGGCATCGCCGGCACCAACCGAGTTGCGAAAGATATCCACAAGGTCGATCGGCTCGTCAATTTCCGACAACGATGCGCGCACGGCCTGACCGTGGATGGTGGAGCCGGCCTCGTTGGGGTTGACCGGGATCACCCGATAACCCTTGGCCAGCAGATAGCCCATGACCTGATGACTGGCCCGGTGCGGGCGTGGGCTGGCGCCCACCAGGGCGATGGTCTTGCTGTTCACCAGGATGTCGCGAATGATCTTGTCGTCGCTCAAAACCTTGCCTCCCGTCCGGTCGACTGGTGCCACCGGACTCACAATGACGCCGTGGCGTCCTCTTAACTCGAAACGTGCATTCATTTCCCGGCTTTCCCTGCATGCAAGGTCACTTTCAGTCTTTCGGCCCACACACAGGACATTGGGGGTCCTTCTTCAACTTCAAGGTCCGCCAGTCCATGCTGTGGGCATCCAGTAGCTGCAGTCTGCCGACCAGAGGACGGCCGATGCTCGCCAGCACCTTGAGCGCTTCCATTGCCTGCACCGAACCGATGATGCCGACCAGCGGCGACAGCACACCGGATTCCGAGCAGGTCAGGCTTTCCTCCTCGCCCTCGCGGTATAGGCACTGGTAGCAGGGGGAGTCTGGCTGGTTGGGGTCGTATACAGCCACCTGTCCTTCGAGACGGATGGCGGCACCGGAGACCAGCGGGCGCTTATGCTTGAAACAGGCGCGGTTGATCGCGAACCGGGTACTGAAGTTGTCGCAGCAATCCACGACCAGGTCGACGGTCGCGACCAGCTCTTCCAGCCCCTGAGGGGAAAGTCGTTCGTACAATGTTTGGATTACGACATCGGGATTTAGTGCCTTCAGCGTTTCCCGCGCCGATTCCACCTTGGGAGTACCGATACGGCCGCTGTGGTGAACGATCTGGCGCTGCAGATTGCTGAGGTCGACGTCATCGTCATCGACCAGCACCAGCTCGCCGACACCGGCCGCCGCCAGATACATGGCCACCGGACTGCCGAGCCCGCCAAGGCCGACGATCAGCACCCTGGACCCGAGCCAGGCCTCCTGGCCTTCAATTTCCACTTCCGGCAGCATTATCTGCCGGCTGTAACGCAAAAGTTGTTCATCGCTGAGCATTGTTGTTTTCCTCCTCGGGTGCTTCCGGCTGCTGCGCCAGCGTCACCCGGTCTCTGTTGCCCAGATCCTGTACCGTCTCGATGCTGCGGTAGCCCCTGGCAGCCAGCAGCTCCCGCACCGCGGCGCCCTGATCGTGACCGTGCTCGAACAGCAGCCAGCCGCCGGGCAGCAGGTGATCGCGAGCCCCGTCGGCGATCAGGGCGATGTCGGCGAGTCCGCAATCCGCGGCAACCAGCGCGCTTTTCGGCTCGAAGCGCACGTCGCCCTGCGCCAGGTGCGGATCTTCCGGGTCGATATAGGGCGGGTTGCTGACGATCATGGCGAAGCGCCCGTCGAGTGGCTCGAACCAGCTGCCGGGGACGAAGCGGGCATTGCCGATCCCGAGCCGCAGGCGGTTGCGCTCGGCAAGCGCGACGGCGTCGTCGATGCGATCGCAGCCGACCACCGTCCAGTGCGGCCTTTCGCTGGCCAAAGCCAGCGCAATGGCGCCGGTACCGGTGCCGAGATCCGCCACCCGGTGATCGCCGTCCGGCAGCCGCTCGAGCGCCTGCTCTACCAGGGTTTCGGTATCAGGACGGGGAATCAGCGTCGCCGGACTGACCTCCAGGTCCAGCGTCCAGAAGCCGCGACGCCCGGTCAGGTGCGCCACCGGCTCACCGGCTTGGCGCCGCGCCAGCAGCGCCTCGAAGGCTTCCGCATCCTCGTCGCTGAGCACTTTGTCGGGATGCATGAACAGGTAAGTCCGGCCACAGCCCAGCAGGTGGCACAGCAACAGCTCGATATCCAGCCGCGGACTGTCGCTGTCGGTCAGTTGCGCGGCAAGCGCCAGCGCCTCGGCGATGGTCATTGCTTACTGCTCGTCCGCCAGCGCGCCCAGCTGCTCGGTCTGGAACTCCACCAGCAGCGGGTCGATGACGGCGCCCAGTTCCCCGCCCATCACCTCCTGCAGCTTGTACAGCGTCAGGTTGATACGATGATCGGTAACCCGTCCCTGGGGATAGTTGTAGGTACGGATACGTTCGGAACGGTCACCGCTGCCGACCAGGCTCTTGCGGGTGCTGGCCTGCTGCGCCGCGTGCCGTTCCTGTTCCGCCGACTGCAGCCGCGCCGCCAGCAGCGACATCGCCTTGGCCCGGTTCTTGTGCTGCGATCGCTCGTCCTGGCACTCGACCACCACGCCGGTCGG
Organism: Oceanospirillaceae bacterium; assembly: GCA_013373085.1. Lineage (GTDB taxonomy): Bacteria > Pseudomonadota > Gammaproteobacteria > Pseudomonadales > Balneatricaceae > Marinobacterium_A. The sequence goes on from JABXIM010000038.1 coordinate 61,309, forward strand.
GATATGGGTGATGCGGATGGCTGAATCGGTCTTGTTGACGTGCTGACCGCCGGCGCCCGAGGCGCGGAAGGTGTCGATGCGCAGGTCGGCCTTGTTGATGGCGATTTCTGCGACCTCGTCCATCTCCGGCATTACCGCCACGGTGCAGGCCGAGGTATGGATGCGCCCCTGGGACTCCGTTTCCGGCACCCGCTGCACACGGTGCGCGCCGGACTCGAACTTGAGGCGGGAGTACACGTCCTGTCCCACCACCCGGGTAATGATCTCCTTGAAACCGCCGTGCTCGCCCTCGCTGGCGCTGATCACCTCGATGCGCCAACCCTGCTGCTCGGCGTAGCGTGAATACATGCGGAACAGGTCGCCGGCGAAGATCGCCGCCTCGTCACCGCCGGTACCGGCACGAACTTCAAGAAAGACATTGCGGGCGTCGTTCGGATCCTTCGGCAGCAGCAGGATCTGCAGTTCGGCCTCCAGCTGCTCGATGCGGGCCCGGACGCCGTCGATCTCGTCACGCGCCATTTCGCGCATGTCCGGATCGCTGTCCTCCAGCATCAGCTCGGCCTCGGCCAGGTCATCGAGCGCGCCGCGGTAGGCGTTGAAACTTTCCACCACCGGCTCGAGCTCGGCGTATTCGCGGGACAGGTCGCGGAAACGATTCTGGTCGGCAATGGTGTCGGCGTCGCTCAACAGCGCCGCCACTTCCTCGTAGCGATCGCCGAGACGCTCGAGTTTCTGTCGGATTGAAGCTTTCATCTGTTCGTGTCCAGCGATAAAGGTGGGCCGGAGGGGTCGGAGCCGGTGCAAAAGCCCGGCATCGCAATCATCATGACCCGGAGCCCTGGGTGTCGGTGAGCTGATAAAGCTCCTGTGCCAGCTGCAGCAGGTCAGAGCGACCATCGGCGCTGGCCTTGCGCAACTGGGTCGTCGGCGTATGCAGAATCTTGTTGGTCAGGCGGTTCGCGAGCAGCTTGAGCACGTCTTCCGCCGGCTTGCCGCTGCGCAGCTGCTTCAGCGCCTGTTCCAGCGCCTCGTCACGGTGCACTTCGGTGCGTCTGCGCAGCGCCGTGACGGTATCGACAGCCTCGAGTTCGCGCAGCTGGCGCATGAAGGCCCCGGCGCCTCTCTCGATGATGGCTTCGGCGTCCAGCGCAGCCATCTCGCGGGAACGCTGATTTTCCTCGATCACTTCCTGCAGGTCGTCGACGCTGTAGAGGTAAACGTCGTCCAGTTCTCCGACCTGCGGCTCGATATCCCGCGGCACCGCGATGTCGACCATGAAGATCGGCTTGTGCTTGCGTTTCTTCAGCGCCCGCTCAACCGCGCCCTTGCCCAGTATCGGCAACTGGCTGGCGGTCGAGGCGATGACGATATCGCTCTCGGCCAGCGCGTCGGGAATGTCGCCGAGCAGAATGGCGTTGGCGCCGACCGACTCGGCCAGCGCACGGCCACGGCTCAGCGTGCGGTTCGCCACCGTCATCGACTTCACCCCCGCCTGCTGCAGGTGGCGCGCCACCAGCTCGATGGTTTCGCCGGCGCCGATCAGTAGTGCGCGGCTGGTGCCCAGGTCGGAGAAGATGTGCTGCGCCAGGCTGACGGCGGCGTAGGCCACCGACACCGGATTCTGGCCGATGGCGGTGTCGGTGCGCACCTGCTTGGCGATAGCGAAGGTCTGCTGGAACAGACGGCCGAGCTCAGCGCCGACCAGGCCGTGCTCCTGCGACAGGGCATAGGCGGATTTCAGCTGGCCGAGTATCTGCGGTTCGCCCAGTACCAGCGAGTCAAGGCCGCTGGCCACCCGCATCATGTGCTGCGCGGCGTCGTTGTCCCAGTACATGTAGGAGCACTGCTGCAATACCTTGGGGTCGAGCCGGTGGTACTGCCCCAGCCAGTCGAGCAGCGCCCGGGAGCCTTCCAGGTCGGTCGAGCAGTAGAGTTCCGTGCGATTGCATGTCGACAGGATCGCCATCTCGCGCAGTTGCACCGAGACGCGCGCACGCTCCAGGGCATCGACCAGCTGCTCCGGCGTAAAAGCCACTTTTTCGCGCACGTCCAGCGGCGCGGTCTTGTGGTTGATCCCAAGCGCCAGTAGAGCCATTTAAAAGTCGCACAACCTCTGCGGAAATATTCAGGCGCGTAATCATACACCTTCTTGGCGCCAAACAGAAAACGCAACACCGGTCGACGCATGACAGCGCCCCTCGGCCTGCTCTATAGTGACCGCAATACCTCAGGGATTTGAACCAGTATCAATGAACAAGACTCTGTTCGGCACATTGCTTGGAACGCTACTCATCGCGGGTTGCAGTTCGCAGCCCGCCCCCACCGAAACAATCGCCGATATTCCGCTGGGGCCGGTCAAGCAGGTACCGGGCGAGTTCAACCGCGAATCGCTGTACCAGCTGTTACGTGCCGAAATGTCCGGCCAGCGCCGTCAGTACGACGAGGCGCTGACGATCTACCTCGAGCAGGCCCGCAGCACCCGGGACCCGGCGGTGGCCGAACGCGCTACCCGCATCGCCCAGTACCTGCAGCGACCGGACGAGATGCTCGAGGCGGCGCGTCTGTGGATCGACGCCGACCCGACCAATCCGGAGCCCTATCAGCTCGCCTCCGGCCTGCTGCTGCACCAGGGCAATTACGCTGCCGCACTGCCACTGATGGAACAGGCGATGAGCGCCGACAGCCGCCAGGCGCTGGCGTTGCTGAGCAGCCAGGCCGACAGCATGAGTCCCCCGGTGCTGGAAGCCTATGTCACGATGATCGGGCGCCTGCTGGCGCGAAACCCTGACGATACCAACCTGCTGCTGACCCGGGCGCAGCTGCTCAAGCAGCTGGACCGCACCGACGCCGCACTGGCTGACTTCGACCATGTACTGAGACTGGATCCTGACAACATCGACGCGGTAATGCTGAAAGCGGAGCTGCTGCGCCTCAATGACCGCAGTCGCGAAGCGCTGAAACTGGTGCGTCCTTACCAGCAGCGCCTGGGTGACAACCGTCAGTTGCAGGTGCTCCACGTACAGTTGCTGTTCGAAAGCGATGCCGGCCCTCAGGCCGTACGCGCAGCTCAGGAGCTGACCCGGCGTTTTCCCGACGACCACCAGTTGCATTACTACCTGGCGCTGCTGATGCTCGAGAACGACCGGCTCGACGATAGCCGGGACGCTCTCGAAACCCTGCTCCGGACCGAGCCGGACAATACCGCGCCCTATTTCTATCTTGGCTATATCGCCCAAACCCGCGGCGAGAAAGAGAAAGCGATCGAGTACTTCAGCCGCGTCGAGGAGGGGCCGAACCTGTTCCAGGCCTATGCCCGCACCCTCAACCTGCTCGACCGTGACGAAGACCTGGCCCGCATCGCGGTGATTCTGGAGGACGCCCGCGCCCGCTTCCCCGAACTGGCAACCCGCTTCTACATCCTGCAGGCCGAATGGCTGAACCTTCACGACCATCGCGAGGACGCCGTTGCCCTGCTGGACGAGGCCATAGAGGTCGAAGGCGAGGAGGTATCGCTGCTTTACACCCGCGCGATGCTGATCGAGCCGGACAACTTCGTACAGATGGAGCGCGACCTGCGTCAGGTGCTGGAGATCGAACCCGACAACGCCAGCGCGCTGAACGCTCTCGGCTATACCCTGACGGTGCACACCCAGCGCTACAACGAAGCCCTCGACCTTATCCAGCAGGCGCTGGCACTTAAGCCGGACGATCCCGCCATTCTCGACTCTATGGGCTGGGTACTGTTCAAGCTCGAGCGGCTCGACGAGTCCATCGGCTACCTGCAGCGCGCCTATGAAAGCTTTCCGGATCCCGAGGTGGCCAGCCACCTGATCCGCGCCTACTGGGCCGACGGTCAGCGCAACCGCGCCCGCGAACTGCTCGAAGTGCATCTTGGCGAGGACCCGCAGAACGAACACCTGCGCGAAGCCGTCGAGTTCATGGGAGTACGGTAATGCGCGCGGCCCTGTTGATGTGCCTGTCGCTGTCCCTCGCCGGCTGCGGGGCGTTCAAGGCGCAACCTCCAGTGCCCGCGACCGGCAGCTGGGATGAATACCGGCAGCAGGTCGCGGCGCTGGACGACTGGGCGCTGGACGGCAAGATCGGCATCCGCACCGCCAGCAACAGCCACTCGGCACGGCTGCAGTGGCAGCAGAAACCGGCCGAATACCGTATCCTGATCAGCGGCCCGCTGGGCCAGGGCGGCGCCCGCATCGAAGGTTCCGACCAGGGCGTGGTGATCGACGTCGCCGGCGAAGGCCGCTACGCCGCACAGAGCCCCGAAGCCCTGCTGCAACAACTGCTGGGCTGGAGCTTCCCGATACGCCAGGCCAATTACTGGGTGCGTGGCCTACCCGCCCCCGACCTTCCCTATACCCCGACGTTACTGGAAAATCGCCTGCAAACCCTTGAACAGGCCGGCTGGATCATCCATTATTCCGGCTACTCGCAGGATGGCGGGAGCGGCCTTCCGGAGCGGATCACGCTGCAGCGTGCAGACCTGACCATCAGGCTCATCATCAAGGAGTGGGAACTGCCCGCTGCGCAGAAGAGGCAAACAACGCCTCTTTGACCCGATTCAGGGTTGACCTCGACACGCAGTTTTAGCAGAATATGCGCCTTCTTTCGGGAGGCAAACCTCCACAAGGAGAGATACTGGGGTATCGCCAAGCGGTAAGGCACTGGATTCTGATTCCAGCATTCGGAGGTTCGAATCCTCCTACCCCAGCCATTTACTCATGACTTACTCCCTGTCAGATACGAATCCCAACTCCGAAACTACCGAGAAGGTGCTCTCCGTGTCTAGAATGATGGTCTTCACGGGCAACGCAAATCCGGAACTGGCCCAGAAAGTCGTCGAGCGCCTCGACATCCCGATGGGCAAAGCCCAGGTCGGCCGCTTCAGCGATGGCGAAGTCAGTGTCGAGATCCAGGAAAACGTGCGTGGCAAGGATGTCTTTATCATCCAGTCCACCTGCGCTCCGACCAATGACAACCTGATGGAGTTGATCGTACTGGCAGACGCACTGCGTCGTGCTTCGGCCACCCGCATCACTGCGGTCGTACCCTACTTCGGTTACGCTCGCCAGGATCGCCGTCCGCGTTCCGCGCGCGTTGCCATCAGCGCCCGCGTTGTCGCCGACATGATCTCCGCCGTCGGCATCGATCGCGTGCTGACTGTCGACCTGCACGCCGACCAGATCCAGGGGTTCTTCGACACCCCTGTGGACAACGTCTACGGTTCGCCGGTACTGCTCGACGATATCATCGACCAGCAGTACGACAACGTCATGGTGGTATCGCCGGACGTCGGTGGCGTGGTACGTGCCCGCGCAGTTGCCAAGCAGCTCGACTGCGACCTGGCGATCATCGACAAGCGCCGCGAGCGCGCCAACGAGTCCCAGGTGATGAACATCATCGGTGACGTCGAAGGCCGCACCTGCATCCTGGTCGACGACATGACCGACACCGCCGGCACCCTGTGCAAGGCCGCCAAAGCCCTGAAGGACAACGGCGCCGCCCGCGTTTACGCCTACGCCACCCATCCGGTGCTGTCGGGTCCCGCGGTGAGCAACATTACCAACAGCGAACTGGATGAGCTGGTCGTCACCGATACCATCCCGCTGTCCGAGGCGGCTCAGGCCTGCCCGAAGATCCGCCAGTTGACCCTGGCGCCGATGCTGGCAGAAGCGGTGCGCCGCGTCTGCAACGAAGAATCCATCAGCGCGATGTTCCGCTAAGCCGGTACGCGCCTGGAAGGCGCCGCCGCCGATGACGGTGGCGGCCCGCCCCTACGAGGGCAACCTGATGCTGCAAGGCCTTGGTCGCGAGGTGTTGCAGCTTTTATTTATTGAAGGAAATATCATGACCAACTTTGTAATCGAAGCAGTATCCCGCGAGGACCAGGGGAAAGGTGCGAGCCGCCGCCTGCGTGCTGCGCGTCAGATCCCGGGCGTTGTCTACGGCGGTGCCGGCGACAAGAACCCGGTATCCATCGCGGTATCCGCCAACGAGCTGTACAAGCAGCTGGACGATCAGTCTTTCTTCTCCTCCATCCTGACGCTGTCGCTGAACGGCGAAGAGCAGAAAGTGATCATCCGTGACCTGCAGCGTCACCCGTCCAAGCCGCTGGTTCTGCACGCTGACTTCCAGCGCGTCTCCGACGACAGCAAGATCCGTATCACCGTACCGCTGCAGTTCGTCAACTTCGAAAAGTCCGCTGCCTCCAAGGCCGCAGCCAAATTCGCGGTTGAGAAGAACACCGCCGAGATCCTGTGCCGCGCCGACCAGGTGCCGGAAAGCCTGAGTGTCGACCTGAGCCGCGCCGAAGCCGGCCAGGTTCTTCACCTGTCCGACATCAGCCTGCCGGAAGGCGTCGAAATCGTTGCACTGCGTCGCGGCGAAGACCACGACCAGGGCATCGGCTACGTCTACGCTCCGCGTGGCGCCAAAGCCGGCAAGTAAGGCTGCAGCCTGAGGCGCCGGCATGAATGACAGGATCCAGCTGATCGTCGGACTCGGAAATCCGGGCGACAAGTATCACCAGACCCGTCACAATGCCGGCGCCGAATTTGTCGAGCTGCTCGCAGCTCGACACAACTGCAAACTGGTGCCGGAGCGCAAGTTCCAGGGCCAGTACGGCAAGATCGTGCTGCACGGACAGCCGGTCCATCTGCTGATCCCCCATACCTTTATGAACCTCAGCGGTCAGGCCGTCGCGGCCCTCGCTGGTTTCTACAAGATTCCCCCTGAAGCCATCCTGGTCGCCCACGACGAACTCGACCTGCCCCCCGGCGTAGCGCGCCTGAAGCGCGGCGGCGGTCACGGCGGTCACAACGGTCTGCGCGACATCATTTCCCGGCTGGGGAACGACAAGAATTTCTACCGTCTGCGATTAGGAATCGGCCATCCCGGCCACAGCAGCCAGGTGGCCGCCTTCGTGCTGAAAAAGGCACCGTCCGGTGAGCGCGACAAGACCCTTGCCGCCACCGATGAAGCGCTGCGCTATCTGGATGCCGCCGTCGCTGGCGAATGGGCCCGTGCAATGAACGGGCTGCATACTTTCCAAGCTTAATCGACAGGACCACCATCATGGGTTTCAAATGCGGTATCGTCGGCCTGCCCAACGTGGGCAAGTCCACCCTGTTCAACGCCCTGACCAAGGCGGGTATCGACGCCGAGAACTTCCCCTTCTGCACCATCGAGCCGAACGCCGGCGTGGTGCCGATGCCGGATCCGCGTCTCGATGCGCTGGCTGAAATCGTCAAGCCGGAGCGCGTGATTCCGACCACCATGGAGTTCGTCGATATCGCGGGCCTGGTGGCAGGCGCATCCAAGGGCGAGGGCCTGGGCAACAAGTTCCTGGCCAACATCCGCGAAACCGACGCCATCGCCCACGTGGTGCGCTGCTTCGAGGACGACAATGTCATCCACGTCGCCAACCGCATCCACCCGCTCGAAGACATCGAAACCATCAACCTCGAGCTGGCGATGGCCGACCTCGAATCGGTCGAGAAGCAGCTGCAGCGTGTTGTCCGTACCGCCAAGGGCGGAGACAAGGACGCCATCCGCGCCAAGGCGCTGCTGGAAAAGCTGCTGCCGCACCTCGAAGAGGGCCTGCCGGTACGCGCACTGGAACTGGATGACGACGAGCGCAAACTGGTGCGCAGCTTCCACCTGCTGACCACCAAGCCGACCCTGTACATCGCCAACGTCGCCGAGGACGGTTTCGAGGACAACCCGTACCTGGACCAGGTGCGCGAGCTGGCCGCCTCCGAGGGTGCCGAGGTCGTGGCGATTTGCAACAAGCTTGAATCCGAGATCGCCGAGCTCGACGATGAGGAGCGCCAGGAGTTCCTGCAGGACCTGGGGATGGAAGAGCCGGGTCTGGACCGGGTCATCCGCGCCGGTTATAACCTGCTGGGCCTGCAGACTTACTTCACCGCCGGCGTCAAGGAAGTGCGCGCCTGGACCGTAAAGGTCGGCGCCACCGCACCCCAGGCGGCCGGTGTGATTCACACCGACTTCGAAAAGGGCTTTATCCGCGCCGAAGTCATCAGCTACGACGACTTCGTCACCTACAAGGGTGAGCAGGGCGCCAAGGAAGCCGGCAAGTGGCGCCTGGAAGGCAAGGAATACATCGTCAAGGACGGCGACGTGGTGCACTTCCGCTTCAACGTCTGATTTTTACCGGATCCCGACGGGACCCGGCGTGGAAAAAGCCCCGCTCGCCACTGGCGAGCGGGGCTTTTTTGTGGGATTACACCTGCAAGCCGTCGGAGCCGGGTTCGCCATAGGCAAGGCAGGCGCCGTAGCCTTCCAGCTCATCCAGCCAGCAATACCGCAGCCGACAGTCCGCCACCGGTGCGGTAGCGCCGGCCATCGCCATGGGCTGAGTTTCCCCCTCGGCAAGGTTCACCGCATGCAGACCGGCGCCGATGCCCTGCCCCTGCGCCTTGAGCAAAGCCTCCTTCGCGGTCCAGTAGCGGAAGAACGCCCAGCGCCGGCGGTCCCCCGGAGACTCCAGGATCGACCGCAACTCCGCCGCCGTGCACAGCAACCCGCTCAGCGCCTGCCAGGCCAGCGCCGGATCGATCCACTCGACATCCACGCCGACCCGGCGACAGGCAGAAATTGCAATCAGCGCATGGCTGCCGCTGTGGGAAACATTGAAGGACAGCCCGCCACAGGACAGTTCGGGGCGCCCCCAGGCATTGCAGTGAAAACGCAGCGACGCCGGCGGCAGGTCCAGCCAAGCTCCGAGCAGCTGACGCAGCCGGCAACGGGTCAGGGCGAAGCGAATGCGGTCGGCCGGCTGGCGATAACGCCCAGCGCGGGCCCGCTCGTCGGCGCTCAGCGTCGACCAGTCGGCTTCGCCGTATTCGGACGGCAGGCGCAGGTGCCACAGCTGGATGTCGTCGGGCCAGCGGCCGCCCGGCACCAGACGGCGAAGGTCGTTCATTGCCTCGACCGACACCTCAGTCGTTACTGGCAACCGCGGTCGGCCCCGCGCCGGACTCGTCCCAGCCACCGCCAAGCGCCTCCACCAGGTGCGCGGTCGCCAGCAGGCCTTCGCTGTGGCTGTGTATCTGCTTGCGCCGGGTTTCCAGCGCCTCGACGCGCGCTTCGAGCACCTTGAGGTAGCTGTCCTGTCCCTGGTCGTAGCGGGCCTCGGCAACCACCGTGCCACGATCGCCAGCCTCGGCGGCATTGCCGAGCGCCGCGACCTGGGTACGTGCGGCCTGTACCTGCACCAGGGCGTCGTCAACCTCGCGCAACGCGATCAGCACGTTAACCTTGTGCACGTTCACCGCCTGACGATAGCGGGCCCGCGCCACCTTGAGGTTGGCCCGGTTGCGCCCGGCATCGAACACCGGCAGGTACAGCGACAAGGGACCGAGCGAGTATTCGCGCGAGGCGTTGTCGGACAGGGTCCGCAACTCGGTCGACGCGAAGCCGAAGGCGCCGGTCAGACTGATGCTCGGATAAAAGGCCGTTTCGGCAATGCGCTCCATCGCCAGCAGCGCGCGCAGCTCCTGCGCCGACATCATCAGGTCCGGCCGGCGTGACAGGATGGTTGCGGGCAGCCCCGGGGCGATCCGCGGGATGTCCGGCAAGGCGTAGTCCGGCTGCGTCGCAACACGGAAATCCTGCACCGGCTCGACCATCAGAATCGCCAGCTCCTGTTCGGCCATCAGCCGCTTGACCTCCGCCGCCTCGATTTCGGCTTCGACCCCGGCCTGCGCGACGCGAACCTCGATCAGCCGCTGCTCGGTTTCGAGCCCGGCGTCGAGCCGCAGCTGCAGCAGGCGCAGCGCTTCGGCGTGGGCTTTGTACTGTTGCTGCAGCAGGCGCTGGTCGGCCTCGGCGGTGCGAAACTGCCAGTAGGCGACCGCCACCTCGCGGGACAGGATGATCTCGACGCTGCGCCGGGTAGCTTCGGCCATGCCCTGATGCGCCCTGGCCACCTCGACTGCCTGCGCGATGCGTCCCCAGAGGTCGAGCTGCCAGCCGGCGTTGACGCCGGCGCGATAGGTCTTGCCGTCGATGGTGCGGTTGCCGAGCAGCTCGCCCAGCGGCGTGTTGGTCGACGAGTGGCTCTTGTCCACGCCAGCGCCGAACCCAAGCTGGGGCAGCAGATCGGCACTCGTCGCATCGACCCCGGCCTCGGCCTCGGCGACATGCAACTCGCCGAACGCGGTGTAGGGGTTGCGTTCGAGGATACTTTCCACCAGGTGATCGAGCACCGGGTCCTGGTACATGCGCCACCAGTTGCGCTCCAGGTTACCGGGAACAGCAGCGTCCGCGTTGCGGTAGCTCGGCGGCGCCTCCGGAGCGGGCGCCGGCTCGAAATCGCCGATGGCGCACCCACCCAGCAGGGTGGCCATGCCAATCAGCAGAGGAAGTTTCTTGAACATGATCTTTTCCATTAACGGCCCGGGCTCTTGCCGTTGGGGGCCACGATACGATCGGCCAGCCAGACCAGGCCGATGGCTGCCAGCAGCACGCTGCCGATGATGAAGAAGCTGTCGCTGTAGGCCATGACATAGGCCTCACGACGCACCACTGCCTGAAGACTGGCGAGGGCCTGCTGCGCGGCGAGCGCCGGATCGCCGGACTGCTGCAGACTGGCGGCGGTCAGGGTGGCGATGCGTTCACGGGTCGCTTCCGAATACAGCGTCACCGTCTCGCCAATACGATCGAAGTGCAGGTGCTCGCGCATCGTGATGGCAGTCGACAAGACCGCGGTGCCGATCGCACCGCCCAGCACCCGCGTCATGTTGTACAGGCTCGAGGCCGAGGACAGGTTCGCCGGTTCAATGGCATGGATCGCCATGTTCGACAGCGCGATGATGACCAGCGGCTGTCCCAGCGCCCGCAGCACCTGCGCCGCGATCAGCTGGTCGTAGCCGGTTTCCGCGGTCATGAAGGCGTTCATGAAGCAGGAGCCGGCGAACAGCAGCAGGCCGGCCGTGCAGATGATGCGATTGTCGATCTTCTTCGCCAGCACCGCCGCCAGCGGCGTCATGATGATCTGCGGCAGACCCATCCACATGATCACCTCGCCGATCTGGCGGGAGTTGTAGTCGGCAACCTGGGCCAGGAACAGCGGCAACACGAAAGTGGAGCCGTACAGCCCCACACCGGCGGCGGCGCCGACGCCGGAGGACACCCAGAAGTTGCGCCGCCCGAACAGCCAGACGTTAACGAACGGCTCGGGGCGCAGCAACTGGCTGCCAAGCCACATCAGGATGCCGCCGAAGGCGACCAGCGCCATGATGCGGATAAAGTCCGAGTCGAACCAGTCCTTGCGGTTGCCCTCCTCGAGGAAGACGATCAGCGCGCCGAGACCGACGATCATCCCGGCGATGCCCAGCCAGTCCAGTTTTTCCAGCAACTCCAGATGCTTCTTCTGCGGGTCCAGGCCGATGGCGATGCCGGCCAGCATCAGCACGCCCGGAATCCAGTTGATGTAGAAGATCGACGGCCAGCTGTACAGCTCGGTCAGGATACCGCCCAGGGTTGGTCCCAGCGTCGGCGCCAGGGTACTGGCCAGCATCAGCCAGGCCAGCGCCATCGGCCGGCGCGCCGGGGGCAGACTGACGATAATCAGCGTCATCGCCGTCGGGATCAGCGCGCCGCCGAAGAAGCCCTGCAGCGCCCGGAACACGATCATCGACTCCAGGTTCCAGGCCAGCCCGCACAGCGTCGACAGGATCAGGAACAACCAGGTATTGATCAGAATGAACGTCCGCGCGCCGAACATCCGCAGGAAAAATCCGGTCAGCGGGATCGCCACCACCTCGGCCGCAAGGTAGGTGGTGCTCATCCAGGAACCCTCCTCCAGCGATGCGGACAGCGACCCCAGGATCTCCGGCAGCGAGGCATTGGTGATCTGGGTGTCGAGCACCGCCATGAACACCCCGAGAATCGCCGCGCCAATGGCGAGCCAGGTCCGCCCGGTGACCGGAGCGGCGCCGTCGGGCTGAGTGCTCATCTTGTCGCGGTCTCAGGCAGTTCCTGGCGCAGGTCGACCTCGATCAGCGCCGACATGCCCGGCACGACGCGCGCCAGGATATCCTTTGGCGTATCCGGGGCAAAGGTGATCTTCACCGGCACCCGCTGAACGATCTTGGTAAAGTTGCCGGTGGCGTTCTCCGGCGGCAGCAGGGCGAACTTGGAGCCGGCCGCCGGCGCGATACTGTCGACCCGGCCCTCGAAATGCTCGCCGGGGAAAGTATCGAGCCGGATGCCAACCTGCTGGCCCGCCCGCAGATCGCGCAGCTGGGTTTCCTTGAAGTTGGCGGTCACCCAGACACCCTGTTGGATGATCGCCACCAGTCGCTGCCCCTTGACCAGATGGTCGCCGACCTCCACCGAACGATTGCCGATACGACCGTCCACCGGTGCCTCGATCCGGGTGTAGCCAAGCTGCAGCTCGGCATCCTGCAGGCGTGCCGATAGCACCTGCTGCCGCGCCTGCTGCACGGCGCGGGACGAGCGCGTGGCCTCGAGTCCCGCACGGGCCGCCTGAATCTTCTCCTGATGCGCCAGGAGGTCGGCTTCGGCGCCATCACGCGCAGCGATCGCCGCGTCCAGCTCGGTGCCGGTGACCGCCTTGATCTCCCGGTTGCGCAGCGCCTGCTGACGCTCGGCATCCAGGCGGTAGCGCTTGAGGCGGGCGCGGTAACCGGCAGACTCGGCGCTCAGCACACGCACCTCAGCTTCACCACGCTCGATATCGGCATCGAGTTTTTTCAACTCGGCGCCGACCTCCGCCAGCTGCGCCTCGATCTCCTCGACCCGCACCCGGTAGTCCGCCGGGTCGAGCTCAATCAGCAGATCGCCGGCGCGAACCTGCTGATTGTCCTCGAACAGCACCCGTGTCACGACACCGTCGACGCGCGGGGCGATGGCACTGATGTAGCCTTCGACATAGGCGTTGTCGGTTTCCTCGAAATTGGCGCCGCGCCACCACATGCGCGCCACCACAGCAAGTCCGGCGACCAGGATCAGCGCCAGGATGATCTTGGCCTTGCGGGCGCCGGCCGGCGCCTGTGCGGTTGGTTGCTGCTCACTCACGTGCGGTTCTCCTCGTCGTCACGTGCACGGATCAGCTCGGCAACATGGCCGGCATCCGCGCCAACACCGCTGAGCAGGCCGGAACGCTTGCTATGCAGCCACGGCAGGCCGACGAAGAACAACCCGGGCTGGGCGGTGGCGCCGCGTCGCTGTACCGGATAGCCGTCGTCGTCGAACACCGGGAACTTCACCATATCGAAGCTGAAGCCGTAGCCAGTGGCCCAGATCAGTGTGCTGACGCCGGCCTCGGCCAGATCGAGCTGCTCCGTCAGCGGCACGTCGAATCCATCCTTCAGCTGCGGCAGCGGCTCCTCGGGCAGGTCCAGACCCAGCTTCTGCACCAGCATGTCGATCTTGCCGAGCAGCGCCGCCTCGCGCTGGTCGGTGCCGGCCAGGTTGTCGTGCAGGTCGGGCGCCAGTTGCAGGCGGCTGCCATCGATGTCGCAGAGCGTACCGAGAAGGCGCACGCCATTGCGCACGAACCGGTGGACGTTGAGGCTGCCGCCCTCCTCCCGGCCGGCCATGATCGGATTCGGCGCGAACTTGAGACGGGGATCGGGGAGGCTGTCGACGGTCTGCTCGGCAAGGCCAGAGATGTTCATCCACTCGAAGATATCCTTGCCGCGGTAGCGGCGCGGCGCGCGGTCGTGCTTGCCGACGCAGAGGTAGACGGTGCGTCCGGCACGGTTCAGCTCGTCGGCGATCTGACAGCCGGACTGAGAGCTGCCGACCACCACCACGGCGCCGGGGGGCAGCGCCTCCGGGTTGCGATAGGCGCCGGAGTGCATCTGCACCACCCCGGGCGCCAGCCGGGCGGCCATCGCATGGGGCCGCGGGAACTGGAACAGGCCGGTAGCGATCACCACGTTTCGTGCGCTGTAGTCACCAAGGCTGGTGCATACCCGGAAGCCCTCCGGTGTGGCCTCAACGGCGTCGACCTCGGTGTTGTACTGCAGCGGCAGATCGTGGCGCCGGACATAGTCGGCGAAGGTTTGCAAAATCTCGGCACGGGGCAGGAAAGCTCCCGGCGCATCGCCGACCCCGTCGAGACCGGGCAGTCGGACTTCACTGTTGGGCGTCACCAGGGTGAAGGAGTCCCAGCGGTCGTCGCGCCAGACCGGCGCGGGGATGTCGCCGCGCTCGAGCACCAGGTGAGAGCGTTGCTGCCGGGTCAGGTGGTAACTGGTCGACAGGCCAGCCTGGCCTCCGCCGATGATCAGCGTATCAAAATATTGGCTCATTTAAGATCCGTCCATAAACCGAAGAAGGACTGAGCCCCGTGGCGCCAGGGCTACGGGGCTCAGCGTTTAATCAGAGAACGCCGCTATCACCGACAACGTGGCCGAGGATGCCGGCGAGGGAGTCACGGCTGACCACACTGAAGTGGTCACCCTCCCAGTCGATCACTTCCAGGCTGTCGGTGTTGGGAACCCCGAACGGTACCAGCAGTGGGAAATCCATCGTGCGGCTGGCGCGGAAAAGCCGGGTCGGCGTCTCGTTCGGCTGCGGCGCATGCGCCACCAGGGCGTCGTAGTTGGCCCGGTACTCGTTCAGCAGCGCTTTGATCTCGTCCGGCGACAGCGCCGCTACGCGGCTGTCGAGGCCGCTCTGGCGCAGGGCCTCGACAATCGCGGCGGGACGCTGCCGCTCGTCGAGCTCGGCCAGACCATCGAGGTTGCCAGGCAACGGCTGGCCGGCAAGCAGGTCACGCAGGAAGTTGCGCAGCAGGGCCTCGCCTTCCAGACGCGGACCGCTACCACCGGGGCTGGCGGCCATCCAGCTGTCGATCATGGTGACGTGGGCCGGCGCCATGCCACGGGCTTCCATCTGCCGCGCCATTTCCTGCGCAATCACGCCCCCCATGGACCAGCCTAACAGGTGCACTCGGCAGGCACTGTCGATCTGGCTGCAAAGGGCATCGACGTAGCTCGCGGAGAGCGCTTCGAGGCGGCGGGGACTGCCGTCGCCGGGCGATTGCAGGCCGAGTACGCGAATCCCCGGCGGCAGCAGCTCAATCAGCTCGCGATAGCAGAGGATGTTGCCACCGACCGGGTGGATCACCGCCAGGGTCACCGGGGCGACATCACGCATGACCTCCAGCGGCGAGCGCTGCCGGCCCGCGTTGTCGGCGGTGTCGAGTATCTTTGCCTGGGCACTGATGGTGCCATGGCGCAACAGCGAGGCCAGCGGCAAGTTCTGGCCGAACTCGGCGCTGATGGCATTGATCAGCCGGACCGCCAGCAGCGAGGTGCCGCCCAGCTCGAAGAACTCCTCATCGACGCCGACTTCGCTGACGCCGAGCAGATCGGCCCACAGCACGGCGAGGCGACGCTCCGTCGTGGTGGAAGGCTGGCGCCGCACGCGGTCGTCCGGTGCCTGGCTGGCAGCGAGCGCACTGAGCGCCTTGCGATCGACCTTGCCATTGGCGGTAACCGACAGCGCCTCGACAGCGAGGAACTGGGCAGGAATCATGTAGGACGGCAGATTCTCGGCAAGGCTGGCGCGGATGCTTTCCTGGTCCGGCGCGTCCGCACCCGGCTGGTAGATCGCCACCAGCCGGCTGTCGTTGCCGCTGCCCACGACCACGGTATGCGCGGCCCGTATTCCCGGACAGCGCGCGAGGTTGGCGTCGATTTCCTCCAGCTCGATACGGAAGCCGCGGATCTTCACCTGGCCGTCGAGACGGCCGAGGAACTCCAGGCAACCGTCGGGGAAATAGCGGCCGACATCGCCGGTGCGATAGAGACGCTCTCCGGTCTGCGGGTGCTCGATGAAGCTCTCCGCGGTGCGCACCGGATCGTCATAGTATTCGCGGGCCAGGCCGATGCCACCGATGTAGAGGTCGCCGGGCACCCAGTCCGGCGCCGGCTGCAGCTCCCGGTTCAGAACATGAAAACTCTGGTTCGACAGTGGCCAGCCATAGGGAATGCTCTTCCAGCTGCTGCAAACCTCCTCGACCGGGAAGTAGTTGGACCAGATCGACGCCTCGGTGGCACCGCCAAGACTGATCAGTCCAACGCCAGGAACGACCGTCTTCAGGCGCTCGGGCAGGGTCACCGGGATCCAGTCGCCGCTGAGCATCACCAGACGCAGGCTGTGCAGGCAGGTCGGCGCCTGCGGACCGAGATGCTCGATCAGCATCTCCAGCGACGCCGGCACGGTGTTCCATACCGTGACGCCGTGCTGCTGCACACAGCGTGCCCACTGGTCGGGCGCCGGGGTTTCGCTGTGCGGCGGCAGCACCAGCGCTGCGCCGCGCGCCAGGCCACCGAAGATGTCATGCACCGAGAGGTCGAAATTGAAGCTCGACAGCCCGATCAGGCGATCCTCGGGCGTGAGGCCGAAACGGGCGATCACGTCCTGGATGGTGTTGACCGCGCCACGGTGGTCGATGGCCACCCCCTTGGGCTGCCCGGTCGAACCCGAGGTGAAGATCACATAGGCGAGGTCGCATTCCCCGACGGCCGGCGTGAGCTCGACCTGCGCCGGCGGCTCATCGGGCAGCGCCTCCTCAAGCAACAGCACTTCGACACCGGCCGGCACCTCTATATCGCCGGCCAGGTCACGCTCGATCAGCAGAGTCTTGACCCGGGGACGGGCGATCAGCCATTCCTTGCGCGCCTTCGGCTGCTCGGCGGTGATCGGCAGGTAGGCGCCCCCCGACTGCACCACGCCAAGCAGGGCGGTCACCTGACGCCAGCCACGGCGGGCAACCACGGCCACCAGGTCGTCTCTGCCGACGCCGCACTGGCGCAGCTGCGCTGCAAGACTGCAGCTCCAGCG
Organism: Oceanospirillaceae bacterium; assembly: GCA_013373085.1. GTDB lineage: Bacteria > Pseudomonadota > Gammaproteobacteria > Pseudomonadales > Balneatricaceae > Marinobacterium_A. The sequence goes on from JABXIM010000038.1 coordinate 78,172, forward strand.
CCACAGGCTGCGGTAATCGACGGTCCGGTCCGCGCCGATGATTGCCGGCCGTTCCGCGTGCTCGGCACAGGCCTGCGCGACGAAACTTTCCAGCCGCCCGGTGGGCAGCATGCGGCGGGTCCGGTTGGCCTGCTGCCGGGCCTCGAGCGCTTCCTGCGGCACCTGCGGCAGCAACTCCGCGTCCTCCGGGGACTCGTGCGCGAGGATCGTCTCGACCTGCCGTTCCAGGGCATCGAACATACCCTCGATCACGCCGGGGAGGAACTGTCCCTCGACGAAATCCCAGTTGAACACCAGCTGCTCGAGGTACATGTAGACCTGGCAGTCCAGCCAGACCTGCGGGGTATGCAGGCCACCGCCCATGTTCTGCCAGCCGATATGGTTGGGCAGCAGCAGGTCGTCCGGCAGGTCGAGCCCCAGCGAACTGGCGAACACCACTGGCATGACCGGCAGACCGGAGCCGGTTGCGCCCATGGCGCGGATCACGTCGACGCCCTCGACCCGCGAATGGCGGATATCTCGGGCCAGCTGGCGTTGCAGCACCTTCGCCCGCTCGGCAAAACTGCCCGGCGCATCCACCGACTCCAGTAACAGGGTGCTGCCGAAATTGCCGTAGGCACGCTGGAAGCGCGGATCCCGGGCGGGACGGTGGCTCATCAGCATATTGATGGTGAAGGACGGGTTACGCGACCACAGGCGCAACACATCCGTGTAGGCGGTACAGAACAGCATGCTGACGCTGATCCCGAGCCGGCGGGCCTGCTCCTCGAGACGGGCGACCTTGTCCGGACCGAAGATAAAGCGCTTGCGCTGGAAGCGCGATGCCTCCGGCATGCGCTCGTGCTCAACCACCGGTAGTTCCGGCGCGTTGCGCAGGTTGTCGAGACGGTCCTGCCAATACTGCATCGAGCGCTGAAAAGCGCTGCTCTGCTTGACTGCCCGGCGCTTGGCGATGAATTCGGGAAACAGCGCCCGCTCCTGCTGCGGCAGCCCGAGGCCGGCATATACGCGCACCAGGGCGTTGTAAAACAGGCGTACCGAAAAGGCATCAAAGGATATCAGGCGAAAGGCGAGGTTGACGTAGTGCCCTTCCGGCACCCGGTCCAGAAAAACCGATAGCTGCACCGACTCGCCCAGCAGTGCCAGCTTGTCTTCCATGTCCTGCTTGCGCAGCTCCTGCAGCTCTTCGGCGCTCGGCACCTGTCGCTGGCGCCAGTCCGTCTGTTCGAGCGCGATCTCGCCGGCCGGCAGGCCAATTGGCCGCTGGGTGGCGTCCGGCAGGAATTCCATCGACAGTTCAGGGTATGCTTCCAGAACCGTCTGCAGCGCCGCCTCTAAGCGGGGCACATCGAGGTCCTCGGCAAAGTAGCAGAAATAGAGAAATGGTACGGTGTGAAACTTGTAAACCTTCTGCTCACCCACCCAATAGGCATGCTGCAGCCCGGTCAATGAATATGCCTCCGCGCCTTGCTTCAAGGCCGAACCCGGCTCTTCCTGTGCGTCAAACATGGTATTTTCTAGCTAAATTTAAGGATTAAATGGCTGACTCAAAAACCTTAAATCCGGGGCGCGCAAACATGACGCAACAGCGGACTTTTGATCCAAAAGGTACGCAGGGGATTTCAGCAACATATGTGCCATCAAATCGGCAATATTAATACGCAGCAGAAATGCCACTTTTTAAGAAGTCATGCTACAAGGTTTTCAAGCCGTACTTGCCTAACGGTGGATTTCGCCAACGTAACCTTTTATATCAATAACTTATACACTAAAGACCAGGAATTACCGGTCCGCCATGGCAAAGCTGAACGGAGTATAATTAGAATTCATTGCTTAATCATTACTTTCGGAATAATCGGACAAAACACAACCCATATATTAGAAAATAACGATTTTATACCTGTTGCCAAAGGCCGACATATTTCAATTAGCGCATCATATAAAATGCCTAAAATTTAGACAAAACCACAATTCAGGTTAATTATTAATCAGGGTTTTCCCATATTTCATTCGTCAATTCTGCTGCTGTTAATCTGTCCTTTAAAAACCTAACAGCGTCCTGGGAATTTTTACCTCTGACTCCGAGTGATTCCTGTAAAGGGAGGAAAGTGACCTAAAAAGAGGGTCAACGCCTCGCTCTGGATCACCCGGGCACCAGGCTGGTGCAGGATCCACGCCCCCCCGCACCTGTCGGCAGCCGGGGATTTGATGATTCATTTTTTTTACCCAAGCTGTTGACAGCTAAGCGAAAACGGAGAATAATTCGCGACCTCGACAGGGCAAGGCAATGTAGCTCAGTTGGTTAGAGCAACGCATTCATAATGCGTGGGTCGCAGGTTCGAGTCCCGCCATTGCCACCATTCTACCGGGAAGCTGAAAATCGTCAGCTTCGGGCGCAAGTACCGTCTCGTCACTTGTCGCCAAACATTGTTGGGGTATCGCCAAGCGGTAAGGCACTGGATTCTGATTCCAGCATTCGGAGGTTCGAATCCTCCTACCCCAGCCACTCCCCCTTCCACACTCAAAACCCTGTTTACATCTTCTCACGCTGCCGAATCAGGCATCTGACAGCCATCCGCCTTTTAAATGTGTGTTGCCATTACCCGACATCCAATTACAGGCACATTCGGCACTTTTACCACCCAAATCATCACCTTAATTGCTGCATTTTAAATACCTGATTTTATAGCTGCGCGAACTCGCGACCGTCCTGACAGCCTCCCGGAAACCCGCTACACTTCCCCAATACCCGGTCCCATGGATAGACGGTTACTGGATACTGAAATGTCCGACGCGAATCAGCTGAGCAGTAAGGGCGATGACGCCCTGGCAGACGTCGACAGCGGTGAGCGCCGCCGTTTACGCAAAAACGTCCATATTCTCTTTCTGGGCCTCGGGCCCAAAGATACTGATCCGATCATCTCGCTGCTGCGCGCAGCCCGCCTGGCCCCCCGTGGACGCCAGATCGAACATGAGCGCGATTTTCTCGAAGCCCTGAGCGAGCGCTCCTGGGACCTGGTCATCTGCTCCCCCAACGAGGGCGAGCTCAAAAACAGCCGGGTACTGCACCACCTGATCCGTCTCGACAAGGACATCCCGGTCATCCTGCTGACTGACGATATCGACTGCAGCCGCGCGGTCAAGGGGCTCAAGGAGGGCATGCGCGCGGTCATCACCAAACAGGACAGCGAGCTGTTGCTCCTGACGCTGCAGAACGAGCTCGAGGGTCTCGAGACACGCCGGCAGCTGCGTATGGCCGAGTCTCGCCTGAGCGATGCCGAACGCCGCTGCCAGGAGCTGATGGAAGTTTCCAGTCACGGCATCGCCTGCCTCGACGGCGAGCGACTGATCTACGTCAATCCCTGCTTTTGCCACCTGTTCGGCTACGAGGACAACCGCTCCCTGCTGAACCTGCCGCTGGAGCAGCTGGTCATCGCCGAGGACCGAGAGGAACTGAGCGAGCAGCTGCGCGCATTCAAGGACGCGCGGCGCAAGGACATGCTGATGCAACTCTCGGGCGAGCGCTCCGACGGCAGCAGTTTCGTCGCCAACCTGGAGATGGAGGAAGCCCGTTACAACGGCCAGACCTGCATCCTGCTGACAATCCGTCCGGACCGCCAGTTCCGCGAGTTGCAACAGGCCGCACAGCAGGACCTGGTCACCGGCCTCTACAACCGCCAGTTCCTCGAGCACAGCCTCGAAGAAGTGATCCAGCGCGCCCTGGACGGCGGGCACGACTGCAACCTGCTGTATATCAGCATCGACCAGTACAACATCATTCGCTCCGAGATCGGCTTCGAGGGCTGCGACCAGGTCGCCCGCGATATCGCCGATCTGTTGCGCAAGCTGATCAACCGCGCGCACCTGATCGCCCGGCCCAGCGACGATATTTTCGTGGTAATTTTCCGCGATCCGAGTCCAGACAAATCGATGAAGCTGGCACGCAGGCTCTGCGAAGCAATTGCCGATAGTCATACCACGGTCAACAACACCCTGCTGCACGTCACCTGTTCGATCGGCGTGACCACCATCAATGACAACTCGCCACGCCCGGACGAACTGGTCTCACGGGCCAGGATGGCGGCCGAGAGCATGCGCAATCGCCAGGGTGGCGGCAACGGCGTCAAGCTGTATACCGTCGAGACCCAGAAGGCGAACGACAGCAAGACCGCCCGCATGCTGCGCGATGCCGTCAAGGACGAACGCTTCCGCCTGCTGTTCCAGCCGGTGGTGGCGCTGCACCAGGAGACGGACATCAATCACTACGAGGTGTTGCTGCGGCTGCTGGACCCGGACAATCGTGAGATTTCGCCGAACATTTTCCTCGCCACCGTCGACCATGCCGACCTCAGCATTCAGATGGACCGCTGGGTGATACAGGAAAGCCTGCGCGAACTGCGCGCGGAGATGGAGTCGGGCAAGCGCAATCGCCTGTTCATCAGTATCACCGGCAGCACGCTGCTCGACAAAGACCTGGTTGGCTGGCTGTCCGAAACGCTGCGTGAATTCCGCCTGCCGGCGGATCGTATCGTTTTCCAGCTCAGCGAGACCGACGTCTCGTCACAGCTGACCGCGGCCACGGAGTTTGCCCGTGCAGTCAAAGAACTGCACTGTCACATCTGCCTCAAGCATTTCGGCACCTCCACCAGCTACAAGGAGGTCATCAAGGCGATCCCGGCGGATTACATCAAGATAGACGGCTCCTATGTACAGGATCTGGCCAATGGCCACTCCCACGACAAGAGTTTCCGGCGCATGGTGGAACAGCTCAACGGCATGGACCGCATCACCATCGCACCGTTGGTCGAAGGCACCAAGGTGATGAGCAAGCTGTGGAAATCGGGCGTTAATTTCATCCAGGGCTACTACCTGCAGCCGCCGCGGGAGCGCATGGATTACGACTTCTTCGAGCACTGAACGAAACGTGACGGGTGACGGGTGACG
>JABXIM010000123.1 GCA_013373085.1 Oceanospirillaceae bacterium
GACGACCTTCGGGTTATGAGCCCGACGAGCTACCAGGCTGCTCCACCCCGCATCAACGTGGCGCGAATAGTACGTGAGGCTTTCGATGCCGTCAACACTTAGGAGCAAAGTTTTTAATCCTCGCTGCGCAAGTTTCCCCGATGAGCTGTTTTCAACCAGCCTGAACTTAGGCGCCGGGGCCAGTATAATAGGCCGCCAACCCAGAAACGCCACCGGGGATATCGCAGGTGCCGGATCACTGCTACACAGGCCTGCCGCAATGGCATCATCCCGACTGGAGCCAGAGTGCGCTGCACGGCAGCCGCCAGCGCTCGCCGCTGTCGCGCTACGCCGGGCACTTCTCCACGGTAGAAGGCAATTCCACCTTCTATGCGCTGCCCGACGCCGAAACCGTTCAGCGCTGGGATGCCGATACGCCCGCGGGCTTCCGCTTCTGCTTCAAGTTTCCGAAACGGATCAGCCATGAGCTGAAACTGAAGCACTGCGAGGCCGAACTGCGTGCCTTTTTCGACTGTGTTGAACCGCTGGGCGGGAAACTGGGACTGCTGTACCTGCAGCTGCCGGCCGCCTTCGGTCCGGAGTCGCTACCGCAACTGAGTGGCTTTCTGCAGCGTCTTCCCGATACCTTTCGCTATGGTCTCGAAGTCCGTCACCCCGCATTCTTCGCCAAAGGCGAGGCGGAGCGCTCACTGAACCGGCTGCTGCTGGAAACCGGCATCAATCGTACGCTGTTCGATACCCGCGCGCTGTTTGCCCTGCCCGCAACGGATCCCGCGACACTGGATGCTCTGCAGAAAAAGCCGCGCGTGCCGCTGCATGTTATCGCAACGGGCTCGGCGCCGATGATTCGTTTTATTGCACCGCAGGACTATCACCAGGGCCTCGACTGGCTCGAGCCCTGGGTTGGCAAGGTGGCCACCTGGCTCGACGAGGGGCGCACGCCCTTCATGTTCTTCCATACCCCGGACAACGCAGAGTCGCCCGAGCTGGCCCGGCTGTTTGCCGACAAACTATCGACAGCACGGCCCGGCGTCCGGGGGTTCTCATCCTGGCCGGACAGCCTGCGCCAACAGGAGGCACTTTTCTGATGACGGCACTGATCTATGTGATGGACCCGATGTGCAGCTGGTGCTGGGCATTCGCCCCGGAGCTCGAGTCATTCCGCGCTCGATACCCGGAACCGCCGCTGCAGTTCGTCATGGGGGGGCTGGCGCCGGATTCGGACGCCCCCATGCCCGCCGAAATGCAGCAGCAGATCCAGTCGGTATGGCAGCAGATCGAACGCCGCACCGGTACGGTCTTCAACCACGACTTCTGGCGCCTCAACCAGCCACGACGCGCTACCTGGGATGCCTGCCGGGCGGTGATCGCCGCCGGCCGGCTGCAAGCCGGCAGCGAGGCCGCGATGATTGCCGCCATCCAGCGCGCCTACTATCTCGAGGCCCGCAACCCGTCCGATCGCGAGGTACTGGTATCGCTCGCCGCTGAGCAGGGGCTGGATCCGGACGCGTTTCGCCTGGCACTGGAAGACGACGAAACCGACGCGCAACTGCATCGTCACTTCGCCCTCAAGGATGGAATCGGGGTGCAGGGGTTCCCGACACTCCTGCTGCAACAAGATGACGAACTGGCAGTGCTGAGCGCCGGCTATACCACCGCCGACCGGTTGCTCGACCGCTACGCCAGGCTCCGGTCACAAACCGACGAATGAGCGCCAGGATAAGCGCAGCAACGGCCACGAATGCGCAGGTCCCCAAGCGGAAAACAAAACGGGAGCCATCAGGCTCCCGTTTTTCAGAGGGCCTTTCGGCCCCTGTTGAAGCGCGGCGAAGAACTCCGCCGCGGCACCGGTATCAGGTCCGCACCACGGAAACGTCTTCCGCCTGCAGCCCCTTGTCACTCTCACGCACATTGAAACGAACCTGCTGCCCTTCGGTCAGGGACCGGTGGCCACGGCCGCGGATACTGCGAAAATGGACGAATACATCGTCACCGTTTTCCCGGGTGATAAAACCAAACCCCTTGGAGACGTTGAACCACTTGACCTGGCCCATTTCCCGGTTGTCGTCTTCCTCGGTTTCCTCTTCATCTACTACTCGACGCGCTTGCGGACGGGCGGAACTGGCCTGGGGCGCAGTGCCCAAACCGGAAAGAACGGATGCCGCCAGCACGACGACGAAAACAACACCCAGAACCGCACCACTCAGTTCTACTTCGACCTTGGCGACAGCCCCCAGCAGAAAGGGGATCAGTACGGCCGCCAGGGCACTGACAACAATACAGCGTATCAGTTGTACACCACTCATCTAGTCATCTCTTGTATTTTCAGTTTTTAACAACATGACCCAAAATCCAGACAGTTGTCCGGACGATCGCAAGATATAGCTAATTTTGCGTCTTTATTCAACAGCTTACCTCCTGGCCTTGGACTATTCTCAGGATAGCACCTGTAACAGGGCCCGAGCGTCAAGTGTCCAGTACGGACCGGCCGACGCCGATTCCACCGGCCTGCACAGCCGCAGAGAAAGCCCGGACAATTCGCATTAAATCCATGAAAAACATACACTAAGCTTTTTAGAGCACCTATGAACAAGTCCCTATAACCGCGGGAGCCAGCAATGAATGACGCAGATCGGATTACCGACCTCGAGTCCCGTATCGCCTTCCAGGAGGATACCCTCGACAAGCTCAATGATGTCGTCTCCCGCCAGGAGCTCGAAATCGAACGCCTGACGCAGATGATCAGAATCATCAACGGTCAGCTTCGCCAGCTGGATCTCGGTAATGGCTCTGACCAGGCGAACGAAGCACCACCCCACTACTGATGTCACTGCTGCAATCCATTGGCCGCAAACTGCTGCGCGCCCTGGCCCGTCCCGCTGTTATCGGCGACCAACACCTGGGCGGCGGCCGTCATGTGCTCTATGTACTGGAGCAGGATCGCTGGAGCCACCGCCAGATGCTGCTCGACCAGGCCCGTCTCGCCGGCGTGCTGCTCGAGCCATCGCAGATCCTCGCAGCCCGGCGTAATGGCCAGCCGGTGCTGCTGGAGCAGCTCGCCCAGGTCTGCCGGCACAGCGTCGAAGACCCGGAGTACCGGCTCGATTTGATTCCGGTGTCGATATTCCACGGCCGGCTGCCGATCAGGGAAACCTCCTGGCTGAACCTGCTGTATGCCGAGTCCTGGGACCAGGGCGGCCGTATCGGTCGAATACTGCAACTGCTGATCAATGGCCGCCAGACACTGATTCATATCGACCCGCCACTGAAACTGCAGTCGTTGCGCGACGACAGCGAAGACACGGCAACGTTACAGCGCAAGGCATCGCTGATGCTGCAACAGCACTTCCGCACCCGGCGTCGCGCCGTGGTCGGCCCGGACCTGTCGCATCGCCGCACCCTGATGTCGCTGATCCTGCACCATCCCCAGGTTCGCCGCGCTATCGCCGGCCGCGCCCGGGAACGCCGCGAAAGCACGTTGCAGGCCGAGCGCTATGCCGAAGCCGAGCTGAACCGCATCGCCGCCGACTTCAGTCCGATTACCGCGCGACTGCTCTACCCCCTGTTCAACTGGGTCTGGGGGCGCCTTTATGACGACGTCGAGATCCGCGGTCTGGCACGCATTCGCGATCTGGCGCTCAGCCATCAGCTGGTATACCTGCCCTGCCACCGCAGTCACCTCGATTACCTGCTGATGTCCTGGGCGCTCTACCGCCACGGCCTGATGCTGCCCCACATCGCGGCAGGCGACAACCTGGACCTGCCGGTGGTTGGCGGCATTCTCAAGCGCGGCGGTGCGATATTCATGCGCCGAAGCTTTCAGAACGATCCTCTCTACCATGCGCTCTATCAGCAGTACCTGGCGCTGATGGCACAGCACGGTCATGCGCTGGAGTACTTCATAGAAGGCGGCCGCAGCCGTACCGGGCGCCTGCTGCCACCACGCTCGGGTCTGCTGACGATGACGCTGGACGCCTGGTGTGCCCACCCGGAGAAGCCGGTGGCCCTGGTTCCTGTCTGGATCGGCTACGACCGCGTCGTCGAGGCTGATAGCTATCAACGCGAGCTCGACGGTGCCGGCAAGCAGCGGGAAAGCCTCGGCGGCCTGCTTGGCGCCCTGAAGATACTGCGCCAGACCTATGGCCGGGCGACGCTGAGCATCGGCGAGCCCCTGCCGCTGGCACAGCACCTGGACCCGCTGCAGCCAACCCGCGCACAGGCGCGCAGCATCGGCTACCAGGTCCTGAGCCGTATCAACCAGGCCGCGGCGCTGACCGAAACCGGATTACTGGCCACGGTGCTGCTGTCGCAGCCGCGACTGACAATATCGAACGCGCCCCTGAGTCGCATTCTGACTGGGCTGCGGGAGCTTGCCGGCCGGCTGCCGAACGCCCCGATCAGCTCGCCGCCCGCGACACCGGAGTCCTGGATATCGGCGGCGGCCCGGCGCAATCAGCTCGAACAGACGCCACAGGACGTCAGCCTGAACCAGGCTCAGGCGCGGGAAATGACCTTCTATCGCAACAACCTGATGCACTTCTGGCTGCTGCCCGGCCTGTGCCTGCTGCTGGTGCGCCGCAGCCCCAACCCGTTACCGCAGCTGATCACCCGCATGCTCAAGGTGCTCTATCCCTACCTGCGCAGCGAGTTGTTCCTGCCGTGGGAGGAGAACGACTTTACCCCGGCTGCAGCGCGCACCCGGCAGGCACTGCTCGATACCGGCCTGCTGCAGCATGAGGGCCGCCTGCTGGTCGCCGATGAGTCCGACACAGCCCTGACGCTGATGCGTACCGCAGAGCCCATTCTGCTGCGCTATTACGCCCTGTTCCGGCTGCTGGAACGCCGTGGTGCAAGCGATATGGAAACCCTGCTGGACGCCTCCCAGACGCTTGCCCGGCGCCTGCAGCGGGAATTCGGATTCGATTCCGCCGAATATGCCGACCGCCGCATCATCCAGGGCTTCATCGACCAGTTGCTCGACCGGGATATTCTGCGCGACACGGACGGCCGTCTCGCATTCAATGTTGAGGTGGGACCACTGATGCGCCAGGCCCGGCAGATCCTCACCGGCCACCTGGTAGCGTTTATCGAGGCACAGCTGGATGAGGTGTGACGGGTTAGGCGTTAGGCGCGGGGATCGGTAGGCGCTCGCAGAGCTGGAGCAACGAAACCTTTACTGTGGGAGCCGAGCCCTCTCGGCGAACCGGCCGGCAGCGCGGTTAATCGCTTGCGGAGCAAGCTCCTACGGAATACCCCTTTACGCTTTTCGCCTTACTCCTCACCCCGCACACATTCACCCCAGCTTCTTCAGCGCATAAATATCGAAGCGGCCGGACTTGCCCTCGAGCTGGTAGCTGGGTGCCGGGCCCGGGATGACCGGCGCCTTGCGCGGCCGCTTGACCACCACCCGATTCTGCGCGCAGTCGAGAGCTGCGGCCAGCAATGCTGCTGCGTCAGCATCGTCACCGACCAGGTCGCGAAACAGTCGCATCTCCTTTTTCACCGCCGCCGATTTGTCCGAATGCGGAAACATCGGATCGACGTAGACCACCTCGGGCGCCGCTTCCGTGCCCGCCTGCTGCCTGAGCCAGGCAATGCTGTCGGCCCGCTGCAATTGCATGCGCGCGACGATTTCAGCGGTTTCGGGCACCGCGGCCGCACGCGCCAGCCCATCGGCCAGCAGCGCCTGGATTACCGGCACGCGCTCCACCAGCTGCACCTCGCAGCCGAGACTGGCGAGCACGAAGGCATCGCGCCCGAGACCCGCGGTCACATCGGCCACCCGCGGCCGGATCCCCGACCTGACCCCGATCGCCTTGGCGATCTGCTGACCGGCGCCGCCGCCATGGCGCAACCGGTGCCCGACCGCGCCGCCAACGAAGTCGACCCAGACCGGCCCCGGGGCCTTGCGCCCGGTTTGTTGCAGCTGCAGCCCCGCTGCGGTCAGGCGCAGCAGGCAGGCATATTCCACGCAACGCTCGGGGTCAGCGTCGAACAGTACCGGCACACCGAGCTCGGCGGCCAGCGCCTCGGCCCCGGGCCGGCATTCAGGCCGGTCGTAGCTGACCGCCAGTGAAAAGGGTTCTGTCATTGCGAAAACCACAATCCCAGGGCAGAGGGCGCCCGGTTCCGCCCCGGCCGCCACCCTGCGGATATCGAAACCGTGCTCAACCGGCGAAGTAAACGCCAAGCAGGGCCACGCCCAGTGCCATGCGGTAGATCACGAACGGCAGCATGCCGATGCGGCTGAGCCAGCTCAGGAACAGGCAGATGCAGACCCAGGCACTGACCGCCGCCAGCAGCGCGCCCCAGCCCACCAGTTCCCAGCTGGTCGCCGAGCCAGCCTGGTACAGGTCCAGCCCCTTGAACAGGCCCGCCCCCAGGATGATCGGAATCGACAGCAGAAACGAAAAGCGTGCCGCCGCCTGACGATCGAGCCCCAGCATCAGCCCCGCGGTAATGGTAATGCCGGAACGCGAGGTTCCCGGAATCAACGCCACCGCCTGCGCCAGCCCGATCGTCACCGCATCGCGGATACCGATATTCTCGAGCCGGCGCTGTTCGCTGCGACGGCTGTCGGCGTACCAGAGCAGCGCGCCGAAGATCAGGGTGGTGCCGGCGATGACCAGGATCGAGCGGGCGAAGTGCTCGATCAGGTCGTTGAGGAAAAAGCCGGCCAGCACCGCGGGCACCGTTGCCAGCGCCAGGTACCAGGCCAGCGCCGCTTCGCCGGAACGCCGCCCGGCCAGCGACGCGAGCCAGGCGCGGATCAGCTTCACCAGGTCGTGGCGGAAGTAGAACACCACCGCCGCCAGGGTGCCGACATGGACACCGACATCGAACGCCAGTCCCTGGTCGGGCCAGCCCAGCAGCTGCGAAGGCAGGATCAGATGCGCCGAACTCGAGATCGGCAGAAATTCGGTCAGGCCCTGAATCAGGGCCAACATGGCCGCCTGTACAAAATCCATTTTACTGTTCGTCCTTCTTCTTCCAGGTTCCTTCCCGCAGATAGACCGGCAGCCCTTCCTCCGGCGCCAGTCCCCGGCCCGCGACCAGGTCGCGCTCTGCCAGCGGCAGCATGGCGCCGGCAGAGGGGTACACCGCCGTCAGCGGCTGCCCACTGATGCCGGCACGTACACTGTCGCTCATGCCATCGAGATAGTTGAAGCCGGGCCCCACGGCGAGCCAGGGCTGCAAGGTCGGCAGGTACAGCTCGGCCGGCGACGACACCTGCTCGGCCACCTTTTCGACCGGCAGGCCGCAGGTCAGCTGGTAGGCGCACCAGTAGATCTCGTCCATGCGCGCATCGAGCGCCGCCAGGATCCAGTCACGCTGCTGCTCGCGCCCCTGCTGCAGCGCCATTGCGGCCAGGGTCGACACCGGCAGCACCGGCAGGTCGGCGGCGAATGCCAGCCCCTGCGCGACACCGGTCGCAATGCGGATACCGGTAAAGGAACCGGGCCCGCGACCGAAAGCGATGCCGTCGAGCGCCGTCGGCGCCAGCCCCGCTTCGGCGAGCAGCGCCTCGGCCATCGGCAGCAGCAACCTGGTGTGTTCGCGTGGCGCGATGCGAAAATCCTCCCGAACCTCGCCGTCGACCCAGAGGGCGACGGAACAGGCGTCGGTGGACGTATCCAGCGCAAGAATCTTGCTCATTGATACCTACTTTGATTCAGAGTGTGGTTAACCGGGTATGCTCGAATATGCAGTGCGACTCAGGCGTCCTGAACCGCGGCGCCGAGCAGGCCGTCTCCCCAGCGCGGCAGCAGTGTCTGCTCGATGCCGAGCTGGTTGAGGATGCGGGCGACGATGAAATCGACCATGTCCTCGACCGACTGTGGCCGCTGATAGAAACCGGGACTCGCCGGAACCACCACCGCGCCCATACGCGTCAGCTTGAGCATGTGCTCGAGGTGGATCTCCGAATAGGGCGCTTCGCGCGGTATCAGCAACAGCTGGCGGCGCTCCTTCAAGGCGACATCGGCGGCACGTTCGATCAGGTTGTTGCTGGCGCCGGTGGCGATCGCGGACAGGCAACCGGTGCTGCAGGGACAGACGACCATCGACGCCGGCGCGCCGGAACCCGACGCCACCGGCGCCATCCACTGTTCGCGGCCGAACACCTTCAGCTGATCCGGCGCAGCATCGTATAGCGCGCCGAGGAACGCCTCCTGCTCCGCCGGCCGCCCGGGCAGATCGACGTCGGTTTCGGTGGCGATCACCACCTGGGCGGCCTTGGAGATCATCAGCATCACCTGCACATCGGCGGCCAGCAGACATTGCAACAAACGCAGGCCGTACTGGGCACCGGAGGCGCCGGTGATCGCCAGGGTCACACGCCGTCTTTCCTGGTTCACGCCCGGGCCTCCCTGAGCGCCGCGACAAGGCGCTGGTGAATACCTTCGAAGCCGCCGTTACTCATGATCAGGATATGGCTGCCGGGCACCGCGTCGCGCACCAGTTCGGCGACCAGTCCGTCCACGTCGCAGGCCAGCGATGCCGGTACCGGGCTGTCTGCGACAACGCCGTCGAGGGACCAGTCAAGTCCGGCGGGCTGATACCAGTGCACGCGATCGGCGGCCCGTACCGACGGCGCCAGCGCGGCACGATGGGCACCGAGGCGCATGGTGTTGGAACGGGGTTCGATCACCGCGGTGACGGGCGCGTTGCCGACACGGGCTCGCAGGCCCTCCAGGGTGGTGGCGATGGCCGTCGGGTGATGAGCGAAATCATCGTAAACCGACACGCCGCCGACCTCGGCGACCAGTTCCATGCGGCGCTTGACGCCACCGAAGCAACATAACGCCTCGATAGCATGTTCCGGGCGCACACCGACGTGGCGGGCCGCAACCAGCGCGGCCAGCGCGTTGGAGACATTGTGTCGGCCTGTATGGGTCCAGTCGACGACGCCCTGGGATTCGCCGCGGTGCAGCACTTCGAAGCGGCTGCCGTCGTCACTGAGCAGCTTCGCCTGCCATTCGACGTCACCGAGGCCGGTGCGCACCAGCGGCGTCCAGCAGCCCTGCGCGATGACCTCGTCGAGTGCCGGCTGCCCTTCCGGTACCACCAGCAGGCCATTGCTCGGCACGATGCGCACCAGATGATGGAACTGCCGCTGGATGGCGGCAAGATCCGGAAATATGTCCGCGTGATCGTACTCGAGGTTGTTCAGGATCAGGGTGCGTGGATGGTAGTGCACGAACTTGGAACGTTTGTCGAAGAAAGCCGTGTCGTACTCGTCGGCCTCGATGACGAAGAACGGCGAGTCGCCGAGACGCGCCGATACCGGGAAGTCCTTCGGCACCCCGCCGATCAGGAAGCCCGGCGCCATGTCCGCCTGCTCCAGCAGCCAGGCCAGCATCGTTGCGGTCGTGGTCTTGCCATGGGTACCCGCGACCGCCAGCACCCAGCGGTCTCGCAGCAGCTCATCCGAAAGCCACTGCGGGCCGGACGTATAGCGCAGTCCGCGCTCCAGCACATACTCGACGCAGGGGTTGCCGCGCGACATGGCGTTGCCAACGATCACCAGGTCCGGCGCCGGATCGAGCTGCACCGGGTCGAAGCCCTGGATCAGGTCGATGCCCTGCTGCTCCAGCTGGGTGCTCATCGGGGGGTAGACGTTGGCATCGCAGCCGGTCACTCGATGGCCGAGCTGTTTTGCCAGGATCGCCAGCGAGCCCATGAAGGTGCCGCAGATGCCGAGAATGTGGATATGCACGCAACGAAATCCTGTTCAAAAAGCTTTGCCGCAGATGATAACCGTTTTTTCACCGCGGCACCGCACCCGTACGCCGCTACCCGCGCCAAAGCGGCCCGCGGCGAAAGCGCCAGCGGAGTCATTATTCGGTCGCCGTACTGAAGCGCCGCTGAACGCCGCGCGAGCCCCCTGTTGCGCCCGTTTAGCCTACAATAATTGGGCTTCAAACCATGCATTCGGTCGTCAATTCCCTTACAATTGCGCGCCGAACCCCGTTCCAAAACCTCGAAGGTCAAAACAGAACAATGCAGCTCCTGAGCTCGTTCCTGAAACACCGCAAAACCGACGAACAACTGGTCGAGTTGATCGAAACCCTGATGGTCGCGTGCAAGGAAATTGCGCTCCAGCTGCGCGAAGGCGCACTGGCCGGCGTCCTGGGCACGTCGGAAAACGTCAACGTGCAGGGCGAAACCCAGAAGAAACTGGATATCATCGCCAACGACGTGTTGAAACAGGTTTTGCTGGACAACCCGCTGGTTGCGGGCCTGGCCTCCGAGGAAGAGGACGATCCGGTCGCCGGCAATCGCGAAGGCCGCTTCCTGGTGACCTTCGATCCGCTGGACGGCTCGTCCAATATCGATATCAACGTCTCTGTCGGTACCATCTTCTCGATCCTGGAACTGCAGGAAGGTGACGACCCCGCCGCGCACAGCGCCTACCTGCAGAATGGCCGCAAGCAGCTGGCCTCCGGCTACGTGCTCTACGGCCCGTCGGCGGTGCTGGCACTGACCACCGGTGCGGGCGTCAACTTCTTCACCCTGGCTCATACCGGCGACTTCATCCTGACCCAGGAGCAGGTCCAGGTACCGGCGGAAACCAAGGAGTTCGCCATCAACATGTCGAACCAGCGTTTCTGGGAGCCGGCGATGCAGAGCTATATCGGCGACCTGCTGCGTGGCAGCGACGGTCCGCGCGGCAAGAACTACAACATGCGCTGGGTCGCGTCGATGGTCGCAGAGGTGCATCGCGTGCTGACCCGCGGCGGCATCTTTACCTACCCCTGGGACGAGCGCGAGCCGCAGAAGCCGGGCAAGCTGCGCCTGATGTACGAAGGCAATCCGATGAGCCTGCTGATCGAACAGGCCGGCGGTCTCGCAAGTACCTGCTACACACCGATCCTTGAGGTCGAACCGACCGAAATCCACCAGCGCGTATCGGTTGCCCTGGGTTCGCGCCACGAGGTCGAGGCCCTGCTGCGCTACCACACCCCGGAACAGTAACCCGGAACGGACGGCGGCCTTAAGTCGTATTCAACGATGGGGTCGCCGCCGGCTATAATCCGACGCTGACTTTGCGCTTTCCCCCTAAACAGCAACAGGAAGACACGCATGAGCTTTGCTAAAGTCCCTGCCGGTAAAGACCTGCCGAACGATCTCTACGTCATCATCGAAATCCCGGCCGAGAGCTCGCCGGTGAAATACGAAATCGACAAGGATGCAGACGCCGTCTTCGTCGACCGTTTCATGGCCGCGCCGATGTTCTACCCGGCCAACTACGGCTACGTCAACAATACCCTGGCCGACGACGGCGACCCGCTGGACGTGCTGGTCATCACCCCGCATCCGGTCATGACCGGCTCGGTGATCCGTTGCCGCCCGGTCGGCATCCTCAACATGACCGACGAAGCCGGCGAAGACGCCAAACTGGTTGCCGTCCCGCACCAGAAACTGAGCCAGGCCTACAACGACATCAACGATGTCGACGATCTGCCGGAGCTGCTGAAAGAGCAGATCGCTCACTTCTTCGAGAACTACAAGAAACTCGAGAAAGGCAAGTGGGTCAAGGTGGAAGGCTGGGCCAACGCCGACGCCGCGCGCGAAGCCGTCACCAAGTCCGTCGCCGCGTACGAAGCCCAGAAGTAATTCTGGCAGCGGTGCGGTACGCCTGCTTCAGGCCGCCGCACCGCTCCTTTCATCTCCGCATCAACGCCTGCCCGCCAGGCTGACCTCCCCCTCCTTGACCACGTCGACATACGGCAGGAAACGTCCCAGGTCCAAGCGGGCGTTGACTTCGTAACTGACGCTGTTGCGCTGCGTTTGCATCAGGTCCGCCAGCAAACGGAAGCCATTGAACAGATCCGCCGTTGCTTCCACGCGGATATCCGCCTCGCCATAACCCGGCACTGTCGGCAGATCGTTGGCGACGCCATTGAGCAGCTTGCGGCCCTCCAGCGAGACGCTGTAGACCATGCCTTCGAGACTGAGAGCGTCCCGGTTCGGATTGATCACGTGCAGTCCGATCTCGAAACGCGGCGCCATACCGTCAGATGGCAGCGCACGGAACGAGGTCACAGTGACATCGGGCTTTTCGAAATTCGGCTGCATCGTGGCACAACCGGCCAACAGCAGCATCCAGCACAGCACTATCGCCTTTTTCAGGCTGATCATTCAGTCATCTCCCTATCAGGTGGGTTACCGCCCCGAAAACCGCCAGCCTCGCCGGCTCAGCCTTAACCCCGGCTGTATCAGGAGGTCCAGTCCAGGATCACCTTGCCACTCTCGCCGGACAGCATCGCGGCGAAACCGGCCTCGAAGTCGGCGACGGGGAAATGGTGCGTGATCACCGGTAAAAGATCCAGCCCGCTCTGCAGCATAGCCACCATCTTGTACCAGGTTTCGAACATCTCCCGGCCATAGATGCCCTTGATCTCGAGCCCCTTGAAGATGACCTGGTTCCAGTCGATGGCGGTGTTCTCCGGCGGAATGCCGAGCAGCGCAATCTTGCCGCCGTGATTCATGTGCTCAAGCATACTCTTGAACGCCGACGGCACGCCGGACATTTCCAGCCCGACATCAAACCCCTCGAGCATGCCGAGATCGTCCATCACCTCTTTCAGCGACTGCCGTTCGACATTGACGGTGCGGGTCGCCCCCATCTGCTTCGCCAGCCCCAGCCGATAGTCGTTGATATCGGTGATCACCACGCTACGGGCACCGACATGACGGGCGATGGCCACCGCCATCACGCCTATCGGTCCGGCGCCGGTGATCAGCACATCCTCGCCGACCAGGTTGAAACTGAGCGCGGTGTGGGTGGCATTGCCGAACGGATCGAAAATCGCGGCCAGATCATCGGATACGTCGTCCGGGATCCTGAAGGCGTTGAACGCCGGGATCACCAGGTACTCGGCGAAAGCCCCTTCGCGATTGACGCCGACCCCGACCGAGTTGCGGCACAGGTGACGGCGACCGGCGCGGCAGTTGCGGCAGAAGCCGCAGGTGATGTGCCCCTCGCCCGAGACCCGGTCGCCGAGCTCGAAACCTTTTACCTCCTGGCCGATATCAACGATCTCGCCGACGTATTCGTGGCCGACGTGCATCGGCACCGGTATCGTCTGCTGCGCCCAGGCATCCCAGTTCCAGATATGGATATCGGTGC
>JABXIM010000126.1 GCA_013373085.1 Oceanospirillaceae bacterium
ATGGCGCGCGGCGGAGACGCCCTCCCCTGGGCGGACCGCATGGCCTATGCCGAACGGATGC
Source organism: Oceanospirillaceae bacterium (assembly GCA_013373085.1). Lineage (GTDB taxonomy): Bacteria > Pseudomonadota > Gammaproteobacteria > Pseudomonadales > Balneatricaceae > Marinobacterium_A. Next base: position 62 of record JABXIM010000126.1, read on the forward strand.
TGGAACATGACCTGTGCGCCTACAGCGCCGCACAGTCCCTCTCAGGCCCCGTGGTCTTCGACGGGGCACTCCCGACATTCTGGGCTACCTGACCCTCTGCGGCCTCCCCGTGCCGCCCCACGTCGCCGCAGCGACCAAGAACAGCCGCTACAACGCCCGCGTCTTCCTGGCGCCGTACTGGGACGAGATCTTCACACAGGACACCGAACGCAAGCAAACCCGCGCTGCGGCCGAAGCGAGATGCGCCGTCATGCGGGAGACCTACACCGCCCTCGGATACCAAATCACGGAGCTGCCGCGCACCGACATCGCATCACGCGCCGACTTTGTCTCTGCGCAACTAGCGCTCTGACCGGATTCTCCAGATGGACGGAGAACCTACTGAAGCGGACCAACCGTCATAGCTTGTAAGACTCGCGCGAAATGACAGCACATGGTAGGTCACTTTGGTACGTGACGGCTATTGAAGGGTATGTACTTGAAAGTTTCGCGCGATCACTTCTTGAGGGCAGCTCTTGAAATTGGCCAGAGTGGCGAAAACGATACTCTCCCATATGATATTGATGCTGGGTTTATTCGGGACCGGGCTGAGGAATTCGCAGATATATGCTATACCCTTTTCCAAAAAATTGATGGGAAGAGCATCGATAAGGCAAAAGGATATTTGAACGAACTGACGGTAGTCGCTGAACGACTACTAGCGCCATCTGGCGCCAATGGGTTCCGGATCACGACGAAAATTCATCCATTTTGGAACCTATACTTGAATGGCCTTGGCCTCGCTATTGCAGAGGCGAATGAACCCAATCGCAACGATCGGGTGCACTCCTACAGGTTGGGAGGCGAAGCACCTGCCTTCTTTGATCGAACCCGGTCTTGGCGAACCTACAAGGAAGCGACCCTCAAAGAAGGGGCATTACAGAAAGAAGGAAGCGTGGTCGTTCAGACTGACATTTCCAGTTTTTACGAGCACATCTACCACCACCGGCTCGAGAACGTAGTCAAGGATCTGGGCGAAGCAAACTCTACCGTGGCCTTGCAGATTGATCGCATCTTGAGCAAACTCGCAGCCGGTCGATCATTCGGGCTCCCGGTTGGGGGCCAATGTGCGCGCGTCCTCGCTGAAGCTATGATGACGCCGATCGACCGATCGCTGTCTGATGCCGGCATCGTCTGGCATCGATACGTCGATGACTTCACGCTTATTTGTGAATCACGCCAGCATGCCTATGAGGCGCTGTCGGTGTTGTCACATGCGCTTGCCGATTATGGCCTCTCGCTGAACCGCACGAAGACTACGACATTGAGTGCGAAGCACTATACCGACTATGTAGCGGCGCAACTCGGCGAAGGTGAAGATGCCAGTGCCGATCTGAGGGAACTCGACTTGCACTTCGATCCTTATTCCGACACAGCGCAAAAGGAGTACGAACAACTCAAAGAGTTGTTTAAGAAAATTGATGTTCAATTCCTCATTGATCTCGAAAAGGAAAAATCTCAGCCAGATAACTTTGTCGTCACGCAAATTAGTCGGGCGCTGAAGTTTCAAGAACCAAAAGTCGCGGCCCAGCTCTGCGAAACACTTTTGGATGTAAGGAACCTTGACTCGTTTCGCGCGTCCTGGTCCAAGATTATGCGTGGCGTCTACTCGGTCCGGGCAAACGGTGAATTTTCCGATTTCCATGCTCAAATAGATCAACTTCTCGATCGAGTGATAGTTTCTGCTCCACACTTGCTCATGCCGGAAGCCAACCTGCTGCACTTCTTGCGCACCATCCGTTTCACGCGAACAGATGCTCGTGGACCATTTGTTAGAAAAACCTACGACCGCAGCTCGTCAACAGCGGTCCGGAGGGCTTGTATCGACTGTTGGCATCATTGGCCCGATCGCACTGGATTTAATTATGTGCGCAACAAATGGCAAAATTTGACACCCGATGAGCAACGGATTTTCTGGCTGGCAGCTGGGAATTTTGGAGATGAAGGTAAGCATGCGCGTCAACAGCTCCGCGGATCACTCGCTCAATCTTGGCGCCTAGGCTTCGAACCTGAGGAGGGACCAACATTTGCCGCATCCTACCGAGAATGGGTGAAAGATGGCGCTTAACCGACTTCCCTTTCGCGATCCTAGGACGGTAGCGAGAGACATTCCCGGCGTCCTCGATGCCCTTTTCCCTCGGCTCAGTGGAAGCCTGGTGGCGGCGTTAAATCGGGATGCATTCTATTACCCTGGCTTGGACCCAGTGCCCGGCGAGCTGGTGGAGCAGAGCCGACTTCAAAAGGCCATGCTTTTTGAATTGGCGGTAGCTCGAGCTGAACTCATTCTTTCCGATAAAACAGAGCCCGAGTGGGCCGAGTGTCTTGCCATTGCTCTGGAACGGCAGAGCCGACACTACGATGCTCAGAAGCTCGACGGAATCGAAGAAAGCGACAGGAAGGTTGCCGAGCATGCAGCTCGAAACCTAGTTTCGATGCTAAGGCGCACCTCCAGAGCGCATGATTTCCCGATCGTGCGGAGCCCCGTTATTCCGGGAATGGGCTGGATTGCCTCGGGAACCGGTGACTTCGCTATTGGCAAAGTCTTGGTTGAGGTGAAGCACACAGCTCGAAACTTCATCGCAGGCGACTTCCGGCAAGTCTTGATGTATTGGCTTTTAAAGTACGCGAGTGCGATCGAAAGCGATGATGAAGTCTGGACGGAATGTTTGCTCCTGAACCCCCCGGCGGAACTCTGGTCTCGCCATCAATTTTGACAATTTGCTTCATTCCGCCTCCTCGAACTCCAATAGAGTAGAGCTTTGTGAGGCGCTGCGTTCGATTGTCGAGCATGAGATAGTTCGAAGGTAGGAACTTCATCATCCAAACTGCCTTCAAATTGCTGCGGCGCGATGCGTCAGCGCAGTCGTCCAGCCGAGCTGAGCGAAGGTCTTCTTCCGACCTGGTCGCGTATCCGAGCGTCGTCCGCTCCGGGCTGGAACCGGTCATGCGGCAGCGCGGCGTGCTGGACGCCCTTGGTCAGCGGTCTGCCCGGCAGGGACGGCCCGAAGCTATCCTTCGCGCTCGCAGCAGCTGACGCCAAGCGCCGACATGAAGGGGCCCACAGCGGACGATCGCCATGCATCGCAAGAAAGTTGTGCTATGCGTAGTTAGTGACCTTGGCTTATCCATGCCAAGATTGCAACATTACAGCAGTAGGATCAGCTGTAGCCAAAAGGCTCTCTAAATGTAGTTGCGGGGTATTGTTTTGACGCGAATAATCGACTTGGAAGCTTCTGAAGCAAAGACTTACCTCGAAAAACCGGAATGCTACTTCCGGTCGGATTTCCCCCCATATATCAGCTTTGAAGATATTTTAAAGGATACTGCAGAGGTCCTGGGTGGAGACACCTACCTCGCCTTTCAGAAGTCTAAGCCCGACCGTGCAGTTGATATGTCTGGCGTCAACTATGAACTTCTAAGCACCAAAGATGGTCGCTTTGCCTGGCGACCGTTCGAGCTCATTCATCCAGCCATCTACATTACGCTAGTTAAGATCTTCTGCGAAGAAGAAAATTGGAAATTGCTGCAAGACCGATTCAAGCTACTTCACTCAGGTGTAGTGGAATGCACCAGCTTTCCCATGGCATCCAATGGTGAAGATAAACATGATGCTGTTCAAGTTCGCAATTGGTGGCTGCGATATGAGCAACGCTCGTTAGAGCTATCAATGAGCTACACACACCTACTGAAGACTGATGTCTCTAATTGCTATGGATCGCTCTACACTCACAGTATTGCATGGGCCCTGCACGGATACGAGGCCGCCAAAGCAGCCCAAAATGACAAAAGCTTGCTTGGAAATCAGATCGATTTTCACATTCGCAATAGCCGCTACGGCCAGACGAATGGAATCACCCAAGGCTCTGTTCTAATGGACATTGTCGCCGAACTAGTTCTGGCGTACGTTGATCACCTAATAACCAATAAGCTCAGCGGAGAAAAGGACTTCCATATCCTTAGGTATCGCGACGATTACAGTATCTTCACACTGAACGATCAGCGAGCATCAGAGATCGTCAGAGTAATTAGTGACTGCCTAAGAGAGGTTGGAATGCAGCTCGGCGCAGCGAAAACTTCTGTAAACAGCAATATCATTGAAGGTGCGATCAAGCCCGAAAAGCTGGCAGGTGTACAGCTCGAGGACATGGATATCACCCAAGCCAAGACCGTTCAGAAGCAGCTTCTGCGACTACATGCTTTTGCTCGCCTCTACCCCAACACTGGCGCAATCAAGCGGCTAGCAGATAGCGCATTCCAAAAGATATCGAAGATCACCGAGCCTCCCGAAGATCTGCGCGTACAAGTGGCGATTGCTTGTGATATCGCGGTGGTTTCTCCTGGTGCGTTCCCTGCCATATCTGGCATTCTTGCCAAACTGATTTCACTCGCACCAGAACCGGACCGCCCGGAAATGTGGAGCAGCGTAGCAGATAAGATGACTTGGATACCGCATAACGGCCATCTCGAGGTTTGGCTACAGAGAGTCACGAAGGCGAAAGGTGTCGGACTATCTTTTGAAAGCACAGAGCCGATTTGCAAAATTGTCAACGGCGAGTCTGTCCAACTTTGGAATAACGATTGGATTAGCAGCCAAGACCTACTTCTGGCCCTTGATGTTTCTAAAATCGTTGTCAGCAGCCCGGGAGACCTCGACCCAGTTCCAGATACAGATGAGCTTTCGCTTTTCCGCGAGTACGCCGAATTCTCCTAATCACGCTGCGGCTAAGCAAGCTCGTGTCAGCCTCTTTGAAGGTCGGTTCGCTACCGTTCGCCTAGGACGCAGCGAAGGACGCCTTCCCGCCCATCATGCCCAAGGAGGCCTCGGCTCTTTCGTTTATTGAGCCGAGCATAAAGGGCTTTGAGGCGCGATCATCAGTGTTTCATACCCCGCCTCGCCAGCGTGCGATAGACGGTTGGCCGCGAGACGGAAAAAACCTCGGCCAAGTCCG
>JABXIM010000219.1 GCA_013373085.1 Oceanospirillaceae bacterium
GATGGACGAACCGACCAACCACCTCGACCTGGAAGTCCGACACGCACTGACGCTGGCGCTGCAGAGTTTCGAGGGAGCCCTGATCCTGGTATCCCACGACCGTCATCTGCTGCGCAACACCGTCGACGACTTTCTGCTGGTCGCCGACGGCCAGGTACAGCCATTCACGGGCGACCTGGAAGACTACCAGGGCTGGCTCAACGAACAGCGCCGCCAGGCCGCACCGGCCGAGACCGCCAGCGATGACGGCCGCGGCAACAGCGCGGCGGACCGCAAGGCACAGAAACGTCTGGAAGCGGAAAACCGCGCCCGCCTGCGGCCGCTACGCCAGGCGGTGGAGAAGCTCGAACGGGAGCTGGAAAGCGTCTCGGCTCAGCTGGTGGACATCGAGTCGGCACTCGCCGACAGCGATATTTACCTGGACGAGAACAAGGACAGGCTGAAGACGCTGCTCGGCCAGCAGGCCGAGCTGAAGAGCCGCTCGGAGAGCATCGAGGGCGAGTGGATGGAACAGCAGGAAGCGCTCGAAGAGCTGGAACAGCAGCTTTCGTAGGTCGGGTGGAGGCGCTCTACCCTGAGCATGCGGCCCTGCGCTATCCGGGCGCGCCACACCCCATTATATCGATCGCATTGCAGATCGATTGGCCTCGGCCGGCACCTCACTCAGCCCCGCCGGGACCTTTCGATCAGCCGTGTCAGCTCATCCAGCCCACTGCGGCGCTCCAGCACTTCTGCCATGGCGGCCTCGGCCTGCTCCACGGTCAGCCCCAGCGAGTCGAGCAGCCCCCCGGAAGGTGGCGCAATCGGCCCGTCACTCAGCCCCTGCTGTCGCAGCAGGCAGCTGCTCAGGGCCACCAGCGCGGCGTAACGCCAGTGCTCGTCATGGTAGTCGGGCTCGTTTTGCCGCCTGACCGCAACGCAGACCTCGACCGGCAGCGCCCAGCTTTCCAGCAACCAGCAGCCGACCTGCTCCCGTGTGACGTTGAGCACCTGCTTCTCGACATACTCCTGCGGAAAGTGGGGGTTGGCCTCCAGGTAGCGCGACAGCAGCGAAAAGTGCGGCGGAAACAGCTGCGCCATTACCAGATAACCGAAGTTGTGCAATAGACCGGCGAGGTAGGCGAACCCGGGCCGTGGTCGGTCGACAACCGGCATCCGGCGGGACAGGCGTTCGGCCAGCGTCGCGCAGTACACCGCCTGTTGCCAGTACCCGGTCCCGCCGCGCGGGGTATCCTCGGGCAACGCCAGCGTTTTGCCCATCGCAATGCCCAGCGCCAGGTTGATGACCAGATCGAATCCCAGCACCCGGATAATGGCGTCCTCGAGCGAATGCACCTTACCGGGCACAGCGTAGTAGGACGATCCGGCCCAGCTCATCACCTGCGCCGACAGGCTGGGATCCACCCGTACCACGGGCACCAGGCCATCGACCCCGGCGTCGGGGTCACATCGCATCATGATCATTTTCTGCGTGGTCGGGGAAAAGGATGGCAGGCCCAAGGTATCCTCGAGCCGCTGACGGATGCGCATTGCGGTGAATTTTTCCACCGCACGGTAGATCACGGTACGGTCGTCGCCGGCCGGCTGCCCGGCCTCGATATCGTCGCGCGTCAACGCCAGCTTGTGCACCGCGGTGCCGCCTTCCTCCAGCCAGCGCACCGGCACCAGGAACTCCCGGCCCGAGTGAGGCTCGTAGAGGTGCAACTCGGATGCCGCCAGCAGCGACCGGTCGAGCAGCAGCGGAAGCGACAACAGCTTGCGCAGTCCATCCTGCTGCTGCAGCGCCTGCTGTCCGAAAAAGCGTTCCGCGTCCTCGGCCCGGACCGGCTGCAACTGGCGACCGGTTTCCTTCCAGATGCTGCTGAGATCGAGCAGCCCCCACCAGGGTACCAGCACCAGCGCCTTGCCCTCAGCATCGTGCATCAGCACCAGCCGCACCGCGTCACCGGTTCCCTGGCTTCCTTCCAGTGTATGAACTCCGATCGCCAACTCACTCTCTCCTTCGAGCCTGTCCCTGTCTGTTATCGGCAGCCTGGCGGAATCTTGAATTCTGTTTGAACGAGCACACTCAACGCATTAGGCGCCACCCGTCCGCTTCCAGGGACTCAAGCGCTAGAAACGGCCAAGGAACATCTCTGGAGTTACTGGCGGTGGATATGGGTGACCGTTTGGATTCGCCTCAGGCTCTTCATCACCGTCGCCAGATGAATTCGGTTGTGAACCGATATTTCCAGCATGACCTGATTGAGCTGACCATCCTTTTCGCCGCTGTCGATCTTGATGATATTGGCGCCACAGGCCGCCACGGTGGTTGCAAGATTGGCGATGATACCGCGCTGGGAAAGCACTTCGAGCTTAAGACCGACACGGAACTCGTCCTCGATGCTCTTCGACCACTCGAGGTAGATGCATTTCTCGGGGTCATCCCGAAGATAGCCGATGTTGCGGCAGTCGTTGCGGTGAATCACCAGACCGCGGCCGGTGCTGATATGCGCGATGATGGTATCGCCGGGAATCGGATGACAGCACTTGGCATAATGCAGCACCATACCCTCCGTGCCCTGAATCGCCATCGGCCGGTTGCCACGGCGCCCCGGTACCATCTCGTCCTCTTCCTGGGTGGTGTCGGGCTTGAGACGGCGGGCGACCACATAGGCCATGCGATTGCCCATGCCTATGTCTTCCAGCAGGTCCTCCAGGGTGCGCAGGTCCGCCTCCTTGAGCAGGCGCTTGAGCTTTTTCTTCTCGTTCTGCTCGACCTCTTCCAGGCTGGTGCCGTAATTGCCGAGGAACTGGTTGAGCAGACGTCGGCCCAGCGCGATCGACTCGTGACGTTGCTGATTCTTCAGGAAGTGGCGGATGCTGGCGCGTGCCTTGCCGGTGACGACAAAGTTGAGCCACGCCATGTTCGGCTGGGCGCTCGGCGTAGTGATGATCTCCACGGTCGAGCCACTAACCAGTGGCGCCGACAACGGCGCCAGGCGCCGGTTGATGCGACAGGAAACACAGGAGTTGCCGATGTCGGTATGCACCGCATAGGCGAAATCGACGGCGGTGGCGCCGCGCGGCAGTTCGAGAATGCGCCCCTTCGGCGTGAAGACATAGACCTCGTCCGGGAACAGGTCTTTTTTGACGTGTTCGATGAACTCCATCGAGTCGCCGGCATTGCGCTGCATCTCCAGCAGGCCCTGCACCCACTTGCGCGCGCGGTTGTACGAACCAATGGCGCTGTCGGAATCGCCATAGGCCTTGTAGTGGCTGTGCTCGGCAATGCCCTGGCTGGCAACGGCGTCCATCTCCTGTGTCCGGATCTGCACCTCGATGGTGATATCGCGGGTACCGAAGAGATCCGTGTGCAGCGACTGGTAGCCGTTGGCCTTCGGTATCGCGATGTAGTCCTTGAAACGACCCGGCACCGGCTTGTACAGATTGTGCACCGCGCCAAGGATGCGGTAGCAGTCGTCGACCTTTTCGGTAACGATGCGGAATGCGAAGACATCCATGATTTCGGCGAAGGATTTGCGCTGCACCCGCATCTTGCGATAGATGCTGTAGAGGTGCTTCTCGCGCCCGGTCACGCTGCCGCGCAATCCTTCCTGGTCGAGCCTGCGCTGGATGGTCTGCTGAATCTCGGCGATGATGTCGCGGCGCTGCCCCCGTGCCTTTACCACCGCGCGGCGGATGTACTTGGACCGCATCGGGTGATAGGCCTGAAAGGCCAGGTCTTCGAGTTCGACCTGCAGGTCGCGCATACCGAGGCGCGCGGCAATCGGCGCATAGATATCGAGGGTCTCGCGGGCGATGCGACGCTGCTTGACCGGCGGCATGGCGCCCAGCGTACGCATGTTGTGCAGCCGGTCGGCGAGCTTGACGAGGATAACGCGGATATCCTCGGCCATCGCCAGCACCATTTTCTGGAAGTTTTCCGCCTGGGCCTCGGCCTTGGTCTCGCACTCGAGATGCGTTAGTTTGGAGACGCCATCGACGATATCCGCCACCGCATCGCCGAACTGGGACTCGATGGCATCGTAGTTGATTTCGGTGTCTTCGATAACGTCATGCAGCATGGCCGCCATCAGGCTCTGATGGTCCATGTGCATACCGGCGAGGATGCCGGCGGCAGCCAGCGGATGGGTCACGTAGGGCTCGCCGCTCTTGCGTCGCTGCCCGTCGTGCGCCTGCTCGGCGTAATAATAGGCACGACGCACCCTCTGGATCTGATCCGGATCGAGGTATTCAGTCAGTCGCTTGGAGAGTGCGTCTATTGTCGGCATCAAGGCTCCGGTAATATGGGGAATTACCCCCCATTTTTACCTGAGATGATGCCGCATCGGAAGGCGTTCGGAAAGATCAGTCTTCGTCGATATCGTCGAGAACGGTCTTGGTCGTCAGGCCTTCGGCGATTTCACGCAGGGCCACGACGGTCGGCTTGTCGTTTTCCCAGTCGACTTTGGGATCCTTGCCGCCAACAGCGAGCTGGCGCGCACGCTTGGCCGCGACCATTACCAGTTCGAAACGGTTATCGACGTTATCCAGGCAATCTTCAACGGTGACTCGTGCCATTTGGGACCTCGGAAAGGCAGTTGCGAAAACAAAAAGACCGCGAATTCTAATCTAACGGCGTTAGTCTGACAAGAGGCCGCGGATCAACTCGATCTGATTGCGCTGCTGCGCCTCCATCCGCAGCCGGCGCGCGACCAGCACCGCCTGCAGCTCGCCAAGTGCCTGCTCGAAGCGGTCATTGACGATGAGGTAGTCATACTCGCCGAAATGGCTCATTTCGCTGACGGCCTCGGCCATGCGGCCGTCGATGACGCTTTCGTCGTCCTGCCCCCGGCCGGTCAGGCGTTCGCGCAGCGCTTCGCGGGACGGCGGCAGAATGAAGATCGATACCGTTTCCGGCATTAGCCGACGCACCTGGCTCGCCCCCTGCCAGTCGATCTCGAGGATGACATCGATCCCCTGGTCCAGCTGGTCCTGCACCCAGCACTGTGAAGTGCCGTACTTGTTGCCGAACACTTCGGCGAACTCGAGGAAACGGCCTTCCTCGATCATGGTGTTGAACGTGCCCAGGCTGACGAAATTGTAGTCGTGGCCGTCGGTTTCGCCCGGACGCATCGGGCGGGTGGTATGGGATACGGAGACGCGGACCTGATGGTCGCGGGCAAGCAGCTGCCGGACCAGGCTGGTCTTGCCCGCACCGGAGGGCGCCGAAACGATATAGAGGGTACCTTTAAGGCTCATCCGCCATTTCCTATTAGCCTGATTTCGAACAGGCGCCCCGGCCTGCTCGGGTGCCGCCCGTCGCTGCCGGGCGGATATTCATGAAAGGCTGGCTATGATACCCGAAGAGCCTCCCCGGGTCAGTCATGTTCCTGTGGATCGACGGCCGACTGCACCAGCCGATCTACCGGTATTTGCTTCACCTCTTCGAGCGTCTGCAGCAGCGCCACCCGCTCCAGCGTCGGATCGCCCTGACCTGCGAGCACCGTTTCCAGTGCCGCCAGTCGCTTCACCAACACCTCAAAGCCGAGGTTGGCGGCCGTTCCGCGCACGGTATGACAAATCCTGCCGGCTTCCCCCCGCTGCCCCGCGTCGAGCGCCAGGCAGATGCGCTGGCGATAGTCGTCGAGGCTGCGGCGAAAGGTCTCGACCAGCTCGAGGCAGCTGTCGGCGCCGACCATTTCGACCAGGTCTGCGATGACCCTATGATCGATCTGCGTTTCGGACATAATCCTCTCCTGTCTGGCGGCCTTTAACGGCCGGGTTTCGAGCAACGCCGGCGACCAGCGCTCGAGCAGCTGCGCAAGATTTTCACGCTTTACCGGCTTGCTCAGGTAATCGTCCATACCTGCGTCGATACAGGCCTGGCGGCCTTCTGCGGTAGCATTGGCGGTCATGCCGACGATCGCCTGGTGCCGCAGGGAACCGGTTTTGCCGCGGATGATTCGCGTGGTTTCGAGACCATCCAGGTTGGGCATCTGGACATCCATCAGCACCAGGTCATATCGACCCTGGTCGAGCCGCTCGAGTGCCTCCAGACCGTCCGCGGCGATATCGACCCGGTGTCCGAGATACTTGAGAATGCCGACTGCGACCTGCTGGTTGACGACATTGTCCTCCACCACCAGGATATCGAGCGGAGTCCTCACCGCCTCCCGGTCCGCGATTCTGCCGGCAGCCGGGCGCAGCTCCGGTCCGGCGGCCGCCGGCAGGCTGAGGCTGAACCAAAAGCGGCTGCCGCGCTCCGGTTCGCTGTCGAAACCGATACTGCCGTTCATGCGCTCGATCAGGCGCTTGCAGATCACCAGCCCCAGACCGGTGCCGCCAAAACGCCGCGCCGTGGAGGCGTCTCCCTGCACGAACATCTGGAACAGTTTCGGCTGCGCCTCGGCGGGAATGCCCAGCCCCGTATCCTCGACCTCGAACAGCAACTGCTGCCCGCCGTCATCGCTCTCGCGCTGCGGCGACACCCGCACCTGGATACGGCCCCGCTCGGTGAACTTGACTGCATTGCCGACCAGATTGAGCAGCACCTGACGTAACCGCCCCGGATCGCCCTCGAAATACCTGCCAATACGCTTGTCGATGTCCAGCTGCAGACTGACGGGTTTGTCGATCAGACGCCCGCGCTGCAATTCGACGACCATATCCAGCAGCTCGCCGAGATCGAAGATCGAGCGCTCCAGCTCGAAGCGGCCCGCTTCCAGCTTGGAAATGTCGAGTATGTCGTTGAGAATTTTCAGCAGCGCCTCGGCCGATTCGCCAACCGTGGTGGCAAAACGGCGCTGTTCGGGCGCCAGGCGGGTATCGAGCAGCAGGCTGGTCATCCCGATGATGCCGTTCATCGGCGTACGGATCTCGTGGCTGACGGTGGCCAGGAATTCCGATTTGGCCTGATTCGCCGCCTCAGCACGGGCAGCGGTCTCGCGCAGCTGCAGCGCCAGCTGCTCGGTGCGCTCGCGCGAGCGATATTCTTCCTGCATCTGCCTGAACAGGATTACCACCAGGGTACCGACACTGAGCAGCAACAGCACCACCAGCACGCCCAGCAGCGACATCAGGTAAAGCGACTCCTGGCGTAGTTCGTTTTTTTCCACCGCGCGCGCCGAAAGCACTTTCAGTACCAGCCGGTCGGCGTAATCATTGAGCGCAACCGCACTCGGCAGCAGGCGCAGCGCCGCTCCGGACGCGTTCAACTCGCGCAGCCGGGGATCCAGTGCCTTGAGTTCGGCAACAAAGCCATCCGCGGCCTCTGCGACCCCCGGATCACGATAATAGGCATCGCGCAGCTCGCCCTTGTCCAGCAGGCCGGCACGGCTGTAGAGGATTTCGTAACGCAGCTTAGCTTCGTCGACCCGTTCAGGGCTCGGCACATCGGCCAGCGCCTTGATGCTGGTCACCAGTTTCAGGCTTTCCCGGTCTATCTGATAGGCCGCCCAGAGCGCGTCCTCCTCGGCAACGCTCATGATCGCCTGCTGGCGTTCGAGGATCACCATAAACAGTGTCAGCGAAGCCACCAGAAACAGCAGCGAGCCCCCCAACAGCAGCAGAAATCCCTTGCCCCGGGCCCGGATGGTCGTCCAGACCGATTTCAGATGATCCAACCGGCGTCCTCCGTTGACAGCCTTATTTCACCAGGATGTGCTTGATCTGCCATACCGAACGGTAATGAATGACATCACTGGTCAGCTCGCGGTCGGAGTCGAAAGGATACACGATGAACAGCGGGCCCTTGTCCCGCACGCGCATGTACTCGCCATTCATTTTCATCGCCAGAATCACATCGTGGGCAAAGAAGTCGATCACCGGCACAGTGGCGCTGTAATCGTTCAGAGCTGTGACCTCGAGGGTTTCGCCCTTGGCGCCCACCATCTCCAGCAAGGCTCTGCCCAGCGGTCCCTCGAAGTCGTTGGCGCCATCGGTCCAGGGCGTGTGGGTACGAATAAGCCTTTGCGGCAACCGTTCCAGCATGGCGCGATCGAACTGGGCGGTATCGCCACTGTTGGTATTGCTGATCGCGCCTTCGACCGTCAGGATGACGGGCCCCTTGGGCGTCTCCAGCGGTTCTGCTGCGGCAAACGCGGCAACGGTCACTAGCAGGCAAGCGATAAAGGGGCGCAGCCGGGACATGGGGCTCTCCGTTCAACGGCAGGTCAATGCCCCTGATTATCCGAAGAAAACACCGGTGCGGGCAAGGCCGGATCTGCGCCACGAATGCGCCGGCGGGTGACAGGCCACGGAATCAGGCCACCGGGACAGCGGCGTAGGCGACGACTTCACAGAGCATTTCCTCACGCGCAAGACCCGCCACGATCATGGCAGCACGGTTCGGATAGGGCGCTTCGAAATAGTCAGCATATACGGCGTTGAAGACCGGCAACTGGCTGCGGTCGGTAACGTAAATGAGTACCTGGGTGACGTCAGCCATAGTCAATTCGGCCGCTTCGATGGTGTGTTTCAGATTGTCCATCGTCTGGCGAGCCTGGGCTTCGATGCCGCCGGCAACCACCTGACCGCCGGCATCGATGGGGATCTGCGCCGTATACAGCTGGCCATTGGCGATGGTGGCCCACTCCAGCGGCGCCTTGGAAGCGAAAAGATCGGTTTTGACAACTTGTTTCATGGGATTTCCGAAAAAGAGATTAAAAAAAGACGCGGCCGATGCCGCGTCCAAGTGGATTGCAGGACGAATCAGAGGCCCTGTTCGTCGGCCATCCGGCGGGCGATCTTCGGCGCGCTCCAGAGCGACGGCAGCAGTACCAGCGAGACCGGCACGGCCGTTACCACGATAAAGGACTGCAGCGCCGAGATGCCGCCGGAGCCGATCGAGATCAGCAGTGCGGCGACGACGCCCATCATGACGCCCCAAAAGATGCGCACGGCACTCTGCGGATGATCGGTACCGGTCATCACCATCGAGACCGCATAGGTCATGGAGTCACCGGTTGTAGCGACAAAGATCACCGTCAGGATCAGGAAGAGCCCCGACACCAGCCCGCCCAGCGGCAGCTGTTCGGTGATCGCCAGCAGCGCCGCCGGCAGGTTGAAGCCGGTGAAAGGCTCGGAAATCACACCGGGGTTGCCCAGTTCGAACGCCAGACCGCTGCCGCCGACGATGGTAAACCAGAAGCAGGTGATCACCGGCGCGACGACCGAGATCAGCAGGATCATCTCGCGGATGGTGCGGCCGCGGGAGATACGGGCGACGAACATCGCCATCAGCGGGCCGTAACCGAGGAACCAGCCCCAGAAGAACACTGTCCACCAGTCGAGCCAGCCGGTATCGGCGCGGAAGGTCGCCATCGGGATGAACGCCTGCAGGTAGATGCCGAACGACTGCAGGAAGCCGTCGACGATGAAAGCGGTCGGGCCGAATACCAGGATAAAGAGCATCAGCACCACCGCCAGGATGACGTTGGCGGTACTGAGCATCTGGATACCGCGGGTCACGCCGCTGACCGCCGACAGTGTATAGAGGGCGATCAGGCCGATCAGGATCGCGACCTGGGTCGAATATTCGTTGGGGATGCCGAACATTTTCTCCAGACCGAAGCTCACCTGGAGGCCGAGGAAGCCGATCGGCCCGACGGTTCCGGCGACGACCGCCAGCACGCAGCAGGCATCGACGAGGGCGCCGAAGGCGCCGGTCATGACGCGATCACCGAACACCGGGTACAGCAGGGTACGCGGTTTCAGCGGCAGTCCCTTCTCGTAGTGCAGGTACATGTAGACGATGCCGGTGAGGCTGCCGAGAATCGCCCAGGCAAGGAAGCCCCAGTGCATGAAGCTCTGCGCCAGCGCATTGTAGGCGGCCTCCAGGGTGCCGCTCTCGCCGCCGAACAGCGGTGGCGGCGAGGTGAAGTGCGCCATCGGCTCGGCGGCGGCCCAGAACACGCCACCGCCGGCCAGCAGGGTGCACATGATCACGGCGACCCACTTGAAACCGCTCATCTCGGGCGTTTTCACGCCCCCCATGACCACCGAACCGGTGCGACCGAGCGCAAGAATCAGGCCGATGACGAAGGTCAGCAGCAGCAGCACCTGCCAGTAGGCGCCGAAATATTTCGTCGAGGTGGCGAAGGCGCTGTTGACCCAGCTCGACACCATTTCGATATCGTAGAGCGCCGCGATCACGAACAGCACCAGGGCGCCGCCGCTGATCAGAAAGACCGGGATATCGACGCCGGCAAGCCAGCTATTGCGGGTCTGGACATTCTCGGGAACGCCCAGCGAAGCCGGGGAAACATTGCTCATAACACTCTCCTGATGACTCTTATATTTATTGCGGCGTCAGGCACTTGCCCAGGGCGCAGGCACCGCTCGCACAACGCCCGGGACGATCAACCGATCTTGGGCGACAGGCCGTTTTCCAGCAGGTTCAGCCAGTTCAGGCCCATGATCCGGGCCACATCGTCGGGCCCGAAGCCCCGCGCCAGCAGCCCTTGCGTCAGGTTCGGGAAGTCGCGACTGTCGCGGAACCAGGCCAGCGGCCGCGGCCAGTCGGCGTTGGACTTGGAGCCCTCGCCGTAATCCTTCTCCTTCGACCAGCGGCCGTTGCGCATCCACTCCAGTACCGACAGCGGCTGTTCCTGGCACAGGTCGGTGCCGATGCCGATATGCTCGACTCCCATCAGGTCGGCGGTGCGCGCGACCATGTCACAGAAGTCCTCGAGACTGCAGTCGGAGCCGTTCCTGAGGTGGAACGGGTAGAGACTGAAGCCCAGCAGGCCGCCGGATTCGCCCAGCGCCCGGAGCACCCTGTCCGACTTGTTGCGTTTGGCGTCGTGGAAACTCGACGGGTTGGCATGGGAGATCACGATCGGTCGCTCCGAGATCTCGATCGCCTCCAGGGTGCTGCGCTCGCCGCTGTGGCTCATGTCCACGATCATGCCGACCCGGTTCATCTCCCGGATCGCCTGGCGGCCGAAGCGGGTGACGCCGCTGTCCTCGGCTTCGTAACAGCCGCAGGCCAGCAGGCTCTGGTTGTTGTAGGTCAGCTGCATGATCATCAGGTTGAGCTCGCGCATCACCTCGATCATGCCGATGTCATCTTCGATCGGAGAGCAGTTCTGGGCGCCGAACATCACGCCGACCCTGCCCAGTTCCTTGGCGCGACGGATATCCGCCGCGCTCTTGACCGGCATGATCAGGTCGCCGTTCTGCTCGAAGTGACGATTCCACTCGGCGATCCGCAGGAGGGTTTCGCGGATCTGCTCGTGGTAGACGATGGTGGCGTGCACCATCGTCACGCCGCCCTCGTGCAGCTGTTGGAAGATCTCGCGGTTCCAGTTGGAATACTGCAGACCGTCGATCACTATCAGCTCGTTATGCATGGCGGAGGCCTCCGTTACGCACGGATATAGGTGGTCTTGACCAGGGTGTAGAACTCTTTCGCGTAGGCGCCCTGCTCACGGGGACCGAAGCTCGAATCCTTGCGGCCGCCGAAGGGCACGTGGTAGTCGGTGCCGGCGGTCGGCAGGTTGACCATCACGCAGCCGGTCTTGGCGCGGCGCTTGAATTCGCTAGCATATTTCAGCGACTGGGTGATGATGCCGCCGGTCAGGCCGTAATGGGTGTCGTTCAGCGTCGCCAGGGCCTCTTCGAAGTCCTTGACCTTGATGACACTGGCGATCGGCGCAAAGGCCTCCTCGCGGTTGATGGTCATCTCATTGCGGGTGTTGGTGAACAGCGCCGGCTGCAGGAAGTAGCCTTCGGTCTCTTCGCTGATCACCTCGCCGCCAAAGGCCAGGGTCGCGCCTTCCTGCTTGGCGATCTCCAGGTACTTCAGGTTCTGCTCCATCTGGCGCCCGTCGGCGACGGCACCGATATGCACGCCCTCTTTCAGCGGATGGCCCACCACCAGCTTTCTCATGCGCTCGATTACGGCCTCGACGAAGCGGTCGTGGATGCCCTCGGTGACGATCAGGCGCGACGAGGCGGTGCACTTCTGACCGGTACCGAAGAAAGCACCGTTGACGGCGCATTCGACGGCCGTTTCCAGATCGGCGTCGTCCAGCACCACCAGGGCATTCTTGCTGCCCATCTCCAGCTGGCACTTGACCAGGTTGACGGCGGTGGCGGCCGCGACCTTGCGCCCGGTTTCCAACGAGCCGGTAAAGGTCAGGGCATTGATCCTGCGGGAGTTGATCAGCACATTGCCGACCTCGGCGCCCGGCCCCATGACCAGATTGAAGGTACCGGCCGGCAGCCCCTGGCGGGAGATGATCTCGGTCAGCGCCCAGGCACTGGCCGGGACCTGGTTGGCCGGCTTGAAGACGACGGCATTGCCGAAGGCCAGTGCCGGCGCGATCTTCCAGGCACCGGTGGCGACGGGGAAGTTCCAGGGGGTGATGATGCCGACGACACCGACCGGCTCGCGACGGGTCTCGATCTCGACGCCCGGGCGCACCGAATCGGCGGTTTCGCCCATCTGGCGCAGCACTTCGGCGGCATAGTAATGGAAGAACTGACCGGAGCGATACACCTCGCCCACGCCTTCGGCCAGGGTCTTGCCTTCTTCGCGGGCCAGCACGCGGCCCAGTTCATCCTTGCGCGCGATCAGCTCGTCGCCAATCGCCATCAGCACCGAGTAGCGCTGCTCGAGACCGCTCTGCTGCCAGGCCTCCTGCCCCTTGATGGCGGCCTCGATGGCAGCCTCGGTCTGGGCGGCATCCGCCTGGGCATAGTGACCGATGACATCGCTGGTATCGGCCGGGCTGATGTTGGCGATAGTGCCCTTGCCTTCTACCCATTCACCGGCGATGTAGTTGCGAAAGATTGAATCCGACATGATGACCTCCTGAGGCTGGTTGGAATCATCATAGGGACCGTGATTTAATAATAAAAGTTAATAAAAAATATCACTCGATAAGAGGTTCTTATCATGCTGCCGGAATTCAAGATTGCCCAGTTGCGGCACTTCGTCTGGGTCGCAGAGCTCAAGGGCTTTCACGCTGCCGCCGAAAAGGCCCACCGCACCCAGCCGGCGATCTCGTTGTCGATCCGCGACCTGGAAACCAAGCTCGGCGAAGCGCTGTTCGAAAAGCGCAATGCCAAAACGGCCAAGACCGATCTGACTCCCTTCGGCCAGCTGTTCCTGCCCAAGGCACGGGAACTGATCGCGCATCACGACCGCATCGCCGAGGACATGACGCTGCTGTCCGAGCACAAGAAAGGCCATCTGCGACTGGCCTCGGTGCCATCGATCGCCAGCCGGGTGCTGCCGGAGTTGCTGCTGCGTTTCGTGGCCGACAGTCCCGACCTGCATATCAGCTTTTTCGACGACAACTCCGCCGCCGTGCTGCGGATGGTGGAGAACGAACAGGTGGACTTCGGCATCGCCAGCCTGTTCCACGAGGAGAAACACAGCGACAAATCCTTTACCCCGATCTGGGAGGACCAGGTCGGCGTGGTCTGTCCCAATGACCACCCGTTGGCGGATAAAGACGGCGTGCACTGGAAGGAGCTGCGCCGGCACCGTCTGATCAGCAACGGCACCTCGGCGTTGCTGGAGGACAGCGAGGCCCGCCCGCTGCTCGGCCACTCGCAGTTCTATATTTCCAACATGATCTCGCTGATCGCGATGCTGGAGGCGGGCTTCGGTATCACCACCCTGCCCTGGTACGCCTTTCCGAAAGAGAGCAGCACCCTGAGCTTCATACCGCTGACCAACCCCACCATCCTGCGCCACACCGGCATCGTCAAGCTGGGCAACAAGTCGCTGACACCGCCGGCGCAGGCGCTGGTCGACTTTATTCTTGCCAACAGCCCGCAATAACGCCTCGAGGCTGACCGGCTATGTCCCGTCAGCCAGCCCGAAACGTTAATAAAAATAATCCTCCATCACGACTTAATAAGTTTGGCTTATCAGTCGATAGAACCTTTTGATTTGCTGCGCGTCGCCGCTATACCCGAAGATGTCCTCAACGTCCGGTGTCCCGACAGCCGTGAAAGGCGCCGGCCAGAATAACAATTACCGAAACCCGCCAGGGAAGCGCAGCAAGGCGTTTCGGCACCGGTTGTTGAACAACGATGTGACATCCAAACCAGCGAGGACAACCATAATGACGACGCCAGCAGCCATTAACGCCTCCCTGCGGGGCGACAATGCCCTGCCGCTGCGCCCGGTCAGCCAGGTCATGCAGCTCGAGCGCCTCGGCGCCATGCACCAGAGCCGACTGAGTTTCATGCGCATTCTGATCCGCCGGATCATGCGCGAGCGCTGGCAGATCACCCCGGCCCGCTTCGAACTGGACGACCAGGGTTACGGCACGGTTGTCTACGAGATCCGCACGCCCCACGACCTGTTCAGTTTCGTGCTGTTTTCCAGCTATCTGTCGCCGGAGGACCGCAACGACCGCGTCATCGCGACCCAATGGGACCTGACCATGGCCCTGGTCGCCGGCAGCGTGGACCCGGAACAGCTGGAGCAGCTGCGCCAGAACGTGCCGAAACAGGAAGCCGGACGCGTTGACGCCCGCGTACTGGTGCTGTCCCGCGCCAACCGCAGCGCGCGCAATTTCGATACCGTGGTCGAGCAGTTGGCCGCCGGCCGCCAGCCTGACGTGGCGCAGATCGCCCGGGTCGGCTATCTCTACCGCACCACCGCCGTCTACGGCAGCGGCAAGCTGGGCATGGCCGACTGGGAAAAGGTCAACAGCCATTTCCCCGATTTCGCCCGCCCCTTCTCGGCCGAGATGTTCGTCTGCTGGATGCTGCGCAACTTCAGCCTGCTGCAGGCCGAGCATATCGCCCGCCATCGCGCGCCCGACACCTTCCAGCCGATGGCGCCGGAGATCAAGCGCTACTTCGGCATCGGCAACTCCACCGGTCTCGGCATGGCGCCCTATCTGATCAACCATCCGCAGCTGATCAACCGCTGGGTCGAAATGCGCGAACTGGCCCTGGCACGGGTGCGCACCCTCGGTCAGCTCGACGAACGCATGCGCCTCAACCTGCGGGAGCTGATCGACCGCTGTGCCGTGCATATGCAGGAGACGGTGACCGAAGACGAATGGCAGACCGACCACAACCGCCAGGTGCTGACGGACCTGGAAGCGCTGCACAACCGGGTCACGGCCAGCCTCGAGTCCTGGGACCAGCTGCTGCACTGGAGCGAGCAGCACTGCTCGCTCCAGGGACAGGAACTGCTGGTCTCGATCCTGCTGGAGCTCTATCCGGAGCTGGTCGAGGACCTCGAGGACTACATGGGCGCCGAGGAATACCTCGACCTCGACCCGCTGATGCCGGTGCGCGAGCTGCAACAGGTGATCGAACAGCGCTACGACTGGACGCTGCAGATCGACTTCGGCGCCGATGGTGCGCGGGAGACCTTCTGGTATCGCTCGGAGGAAAAGATGGAGCCGCGTCTGGGCAGCGCGTCCTGCGACGAGGGGCGCGAGAAGCAGATGGCACTGGGCGTCGCCTATGCGGTGCGCAAGTGCTACGACCAGCTGTGCGAATACGTTGCGCAGTACCCGGACCATACCACCGCCCGCTTCATGGTCGCACGTCCCAAGCTGCGCGGCATCGTGCGCCGGATCCAGAGCATGAACCGCTGCGTCTACGGCGATATCCAGGCCAACCTGCTGGATCGCGACGTGCTGCCGATGCACCTGCTGCGGGCGAAGCTGGCGTTCTTCGGCGTCAGCAAGTTCGATCCGCGTTCGCGCCTCTGGGTGCGCAACACCATGTTCCAGGGGGCACCGCTGATGGAAGAGATCGGCCGGACCTTTAACGACGACTGGTTTATGCCGCTGGCCCCGCAGCGCTGAGGAGAACCCCCATGCATGTATCGATGAACGAACTCAAGGCC
>JABXIM010000217.1 GCA_013373085.1 Oceanospirillaceae bacterium
GGGTCGTTAGCTCAGTTGGTAGAGCAGTTGGCTTTTAACCAATTGGTCATAGGTTCGAGTCCTATACGACCCACCATCTTTTCCCGGACATTCCGGGTCCCGATTCAAAATCGCAAACGGATTTACCTTTTATCGGATCTGGTCTGTGCTGTCAGCCCATGGCTGGCCAGCGAGTCCGTCCCGCATGGTCGAGTATCCCCTTCCTTGAACCGGGCGGTCTGACGTCGTGATGCGCCGCCGCTGGCGGCGCATCGACTCCTGTTCGAACGACGAAGTCGCGCAACCCAATTCCATATCCGGCTATCGGTCTTCAGATCCCATTCACGCACGGGCGTCGACTATCTATACTTTTCCCGAACCGGCGGAGCCGGGTGTCTGGATGAAAACGAGGGCAGGAAATGCGATTGAACGGAGGCAGGGGAGTCTGGCTGGCCGTGGTGCTGGGTACATTGGCCGGGTGCAGCTCGGGTGTGCGCGACGGCGGATCCGAAACACTCGATGGTGAAGTGACCTATCGCGAGCGCATCATGTTGCCGCCGGGAGCTCAGGTCAGGGTCCGGCTCGAGGATGTCAGTCGCGCAGATGCGCCGGCAGAACTGATTGCGGAGCAGTTGATCGAGCCGAAAACACAGGTGCCCGTCCCCTTCAGTCTGCTGTACTACCCCGCTGCGATAGAGCCGGGCCACAGTTATGCGGTGCGGGCCGAGATCCGCTCGGCCAGCGACCAGTTGCTCTGGACGACGACAGAGCGAAACTCGGTATTGGGTGACGGGCAACCCTCCGATGACCTGAGACTGGTGCTGCAAAGGGTCGCCGGGAAGGCGCCGGAAGCAAAAGCGTCCGCAGCCGGTCCCAATCCCTGGACTGAAGCGGCCGCGCGCGGCGTCGATTTCCGCGGTATCGGCAACGAACCCGGCTGGTCGCTTGAAATCGACGACGGCAATCGCATCCAACTGGTGACCGACTACGGCCAGCGCACCATCAATACCCCGGCGCCGGCGCCCCGCTTCGAGGGCGGTATCGTTCACTATGACGTCCGGACCGAAGCCCACAGCCTGAACGTGGAGATCGAGCCCGTGGCCTGCCAGGACAGCATGAGCGGCGAGGCGTTCGAAGCCCGGGTACGCGTGCGTCTTGGCGACTCCTTGTACCAGGGCTGCGGGCGCTATCTGGCAACCACGCGCTAATCGCGGCCTCTATACTCGACGGCGACGATTTCGTACCAGACTTCACTGCCGTCGGGTTTCTCCAGCGTGACTTCGTCGCCGATGCCTTTCTTCAACAACAGGCGTGCCAGCGGTGAATCCATGCTGATGTAGTCCTGTGCCGCATCAATCTCGTCTGAGCCGACGATACGGTAGCGCTTTTGCCGGTCCTCTTCGTCGGCCAGCGTGACCCAGGCGCCGAAAAATACCGTTTCCCGGTCCTCGGGAATCCGGTCGACCACGGTGATATCGTCGAGGCGCTTGGACAGGTAGCGGACCCGGCGATCGATCTCGCGCAGCTGCTTCTTGCCGTAGATGTATTCGGCGTTCTCGGAGCGGTCGCCCTGAGCCGCCGCTTCACGCACCGCTTCGGTCACGGCGGGTCGCTTGACCTTCCACAGGTATTTCAGCTCCTCGTTGAGGCGCTGGTAACCCTCGGCGGTAATGTACTTCGAACTGCGTGGCTGCGGTGGACGCCATCTTCCCATCCCGGGCTCCTGCATTGCGGGTTAAAGAAACCGGTCCGGTTGCCGATAGCCTGAGAACTTTTCCCAAAGCCGTGCCGCCAGCCCGATCCCATGCAGACCGATCATATCCAGAGTCGAATCGACAATCTCACCGCGGGCCTGACGCCTGCGGTGCAGTCGGGGCAGGGCGCCCAGTTTTCGCTGCTGCTGAGTCTGATAGCGGTCAACCAGCAGCAGTATACCCCGGCGCGGCCAGCGCCTGAATCGGCCGGTGATTTTCAACTGCCGCCCCTTGCTTATCCCGATCCCAACGGTTTTTACAGCGACGCGCTGACCGAGCGGCTGAACCGTTCTGTTCACGAGCAGCAACGCGGCGAGTTCGCGCTGATATGCAGCTACCTCGATTCCGCCTGTCGCACGCCTTACCGGGCACAACGCGCGCGCGATCAGTTCGAGCAGGTCGCGCTGATGTCGGGCGGGCGCATGCTGCTGAACCAGATAGAGGCGTCGCAGCTCCAGCTCTCGGCTTGAGCACCGGCAGGTCATTTCAATTCCCATACCCCCGGTTTAGACTCGCCTGCTGTGTCACGGAATGCGGAGTCGCAAAATGGAAAAGTCGCAGGGACGGGCTGTGGTTCTCGGACTGGGAGCGGTGTTGTTGTGGTCGACAGTGGCGACCGCTTTCAAGCTGGCACTGGCACACCTGACGCCGCTGCAGTTGCTGGCGATTGCCTCCGTGGTATCGGCACTGGTGCTGTCGGCCGCGGTCAGCTGGCAAAAGGCCTGGCCGGATGTGGCGCAGGCGTGGCGACAGAGCCACTGGCGCTATCTGGGGCTCGGATTTCTGAACCCGTTCTTCTACTACTTCATCCTCTTCAAGGCATACGATCTGCTGCCCGCGCAGCAGGCGCAGCCGCTCAATTACACCTGGGCGCTGACGCTTTCGCTGCTGGCAGTGCCACTGCTCGGGCAGCGCCTGTACGGGCGTGATTTCATCGCCATGGCACTGGGCTATGGCGGGGTGCTGGTGATCGCCACCCGCGGCGATCTGCTGTCTCTGCAGTTCGACAGCCCGCTCGGTGTGGCGCTGGCGGTGGGCAGCACCATCATCTGGGCGCTGTACTGGATCCTAAATGCCCGCAGTCAGGAGGCGCCGGTCGTGGGGCTGTTGCTGTGTTTCCTTGCCGGCTTGCCCTGGGTGCTGGCCACCGCCTGGCTCGTCGACGGCTGGCCCGCAGGATGGGACGGTATCGCGTCGGCGGTCTATGTCGGCCTGTTCGAGATGGGCATTACCTTCATGCTCTGGCTTGGGGCGCTGAAGACCGCGGTTCACGCCAGCCGCATCAGCAACCTGATTTTTCTGTCGCCCTTCCTGTCGCTGATCTTTATCAGCCAGATACTCGGCGAGACGATCCATCCAACGGTGTATCTTGGGCTGGTGCTGATTGTCGGAGGGGTTATCCTGCAACAGTGGAAGCGTGCCTGACGGCGAGGCATCCAGGTGCGGACCTTGGGCTGAAGCGCGCCTGATAGTAGGGTTGAAGAGTGTTGAAGAGCAGCAAACACCGCTCTTGATTGCGGAGCCTTGCCGGTGCTCCTGATAACGTTGTTTGCACCAGAGAGGACCGGCACTCGCCAGTGCCAAGCACAGCTCGCTTAAGCGTCACGGAAGTGGTCGTGCCCAGCTCGATATCTGCAGTCATGCTGTCGTAATTTACCGACAGGATTGGTCTCTCCGACGGCCTGGATCGGCTATGTGCGCCGGGTGAGTACAGGTATGGTTTTACAACCATTTGATTCCAAAGGTGATAACTGTCGTAGCGGGCGCATTCGCTGCTCTGGCGCGGCCTGGCGCCATTTTTCGACACTGGATTGGGCGGCACAAAATTGCTTCACTTAACCCTGAACACGAATCAGGAGTTGAGTCATGAAATCGGTCAAAAACGGTTTGGGGCTGGGGTCTCTGGCCCTGGCTGCGGCACTGCTGGCAGCCCCGCCGGTGATCGACAGCCTCGGAGGTCTGGATACCGGTGCAACCGTGCACGCCAGAAATGGCGAAGGCGGGGGCAATGGTGGTGGCAACGGCGGCGGTAACGGCGGTGGAAATGGTGGCGGCAATGGCGGCGACCACGGCGGCGGACACGGTCAGGGCGGTGGACACCAGGGCGGGCAGGGTCACGGCAACGCTTCTGTGGACCGCAGTGGTTTCGGCTCGGTGCGGGAGGATCGCAGCCATGGGCTGGCGCTAGGTCATGAGAAGAGCCACGACAAAAGCCACGACAAGAGTCACAGCATCGAAGGCCGGTCGCTGGGCAATAACCACGGCGCCATTGCCAGTGCACTGGGCAGCCTCAATGCCGCGCATGCCTCGGCGACTGCGCGCCTGAATGCCGATCCCTATTCGCGGGTCGGTCTTATCGCGCAATACGAGGAGGCGGTGCTTGAGGGACGCGAGCTGAGCGAAGAGCTGGAGCGGGTCGAGCGCGAGCTGGCGGAGCTTTACGAACAGGCGGCACTGGCGGATGAGGACCCGGAAACGATTGCAGCTGAAATTGGCGAGATCGAAGGGGTGCTGGCAAGTCTGGACCCCACCACCGAGGAGGCGCAGCGACTCGAAGAAGAACTCGACGAGCTGGAAGCGCTGCGGGGTGCCGTGAATGATTCCATTGCCCGGGAGGACGAGATTGACGCCGAGATCGAGCGGCTCGAGGGAGAGCAGGAGCGGCTGGAGGGCGAGGTAGAGGAAGCGGCCCGCATCGAGGGTGAGTCGCTGGCGGCGGCGGCCAACAAGGAGCTGAATGACGAGGTGGTCGCCGAGCTCGACGCCTTGCTGGGGATCGCTCCCGAAGATGACCCGGTCTACTGAGGCTATTATTCGGACACAAAAACAGCGCCCGTGAGGCGCTGTTTTTTATTGTGGCTCGTTGTTGTCGATCAGCGTTGGGATCAGTGCTTCTCTGCCCGTTCCCGCAGTCGTTTCAGATCGTCTAGCTGCGGCGTATCGGACTGCGGCAACGACTCGGTCAGGCGAAAGGCGCTCAGCGCTTTTTGCGTCCGGGGCCCCCAGAGTCCGTCGACCGTCCCCGGCTTGTAGCCCAGTTGCGTGAGCTTTTGCTGCAGGTAGGTGGTCGTGGCAAGATCGTGGCTTCCGGCTCTGGCCTGCTGCACCCGGCTGATTGCCTGGCGGCGCTCGGCGGGGCTGCTTTTGGCGAGCAGGCGTCGGCTGGCCTCTGTGGCCTTTTCGATACCGGCATCCGCTGCACGATCGGCCCAGAGCCAGGCCATGCCGGCATCGTTCGGCAGGCCGATACCGGCGTGATAGCACACTGCCAGCTCGAGCATCGCCTGGTTGACGCCGCCCTCGGCGGCGCGGCCGATCCAGTACGCCCCCCAGTCCTTGTCCTGATCGACTCCGAGCCCGCTGATATACAGCTTGCCCAGCAGCAGCGCGGCGCCGTCGTGGCCGGCTTCGGCGGCCGGTTCGAGCCATTCGGCCGCTTCGGCGAAGTCGCCGCTGATACCGCGTCCGGTGACGTATGCCAGCCCGGTCATATAGGCAGCATCACTGGAGCCAAATCTGGCGGCGCGTTTGAAATGACGCACACCCTCGGCATAGTCCTGTTCCACCCCAATGCCCTGGGTGTAGTTCAGGCCTTGCCGGTACTCTTCCTGGGCCCGCTCCGGGTCGGGATCCGGGGTGATAAACGGCAGTGACAGGGTGCTACAGCCGGACAAGCCGATGGCGGTACCGAGTAGCAGTGCCCTGAGTGTTCGGGTTGCGCGGAATCTCATATCGGGAGTCAGTCCTGCCGGTTCAGCCTTGAGTGCGCCACTGTATCTTTTCCTGCTGGCCGTTTTCCACGCGCCACCATTCGTCCGGGTCCTGGCCGTTGCTCCAGCCGCCGACGATGCAACGGACCTGGGTGTCTAGGGCATTGGAGGCTTCGAGTGCGCAGTCGAGGTCGCGGTTCCAGGGCGTGCGGTCGGACTTGAACCAGACACTGGTCCAGGCTTTGCCGACTACCTTCTCGTGGATCATGACCGGTATGCTGGCGTCGTTGAGGATACCGCTGTATTCGTGAATCAAGCCTTGGGAAAAGTGTTTGTTGAGCGTCGAGCAGCGTTCCCTGAGCCACTGTTCTAGCTGTTCCAGCGAGCAGTTCTTGACGTATATCTCGATATCGGGATGGCGCTGATCAGTCATGGTGGCGGTCGTCGTTAAGGAATCGGTAGAGTCGCAGCAGACTCAGACAGAGATAGCCGAAGGCTGCAAGTATGCTGCCGGCGCCGGCCAGTATCAAGCCGCCGAGCGCCAGTAGCTCGCGTTGCCAGCCATCCGCCAGCAGGTGTTCCGCAAGCACCATGGCGCCGGCGCCGGCAGTGAAGAGGGCAAACCCCGTCAGCAGCAGATTGAGGTTCTGACGCGGGCGGTCTGCGCGCGACAGCAGCCAGCGTTGCAGGCGTTTGCGCATCACAGTCGTTCGAGCAGAGCCAGGTTGACGTGCAGCGTCAGCGACAGCTGCGAGCGGTCCTCGAGTGCCTGGCGGGCCTCTTTCGGCATGCGCTGGCTGTGTGGCGTCATGTCCAGCAGTGTGCTGATACTCTCGCGGCTGTCGAGGCTAAAGGGATAACACACCTGTTCATGGCTGCGCAGGCGGAATGCGTCACCCAGCTGTGCCAGCGGGTCGTACGCCGACGGGCGTACCTCGCGATAGATCAGCCGTCGCAGCTCGATCAGATGGTCGTCGCCGGGCCAGGCGATCAGCAGCAGCCCGCCGGGCTTCAGAGCCTTCGCCAGCGGTTCCGGCATCAGACGGCTGAACAGCAGGCTGATGGCGTCCAGCGAGCCGTCTGGGACCGGCATGTCGGCGCCGGAC
The DNA here is from genome assembly GCA_013373085.1 of Oceanospirillaceae bacterium. GTDB lineage: Bacteria > Pseudomonadota > Gammaproteobacteria > Pseudomonadales > Balneatricaceae > Marinobacterium_A. Next base: position 6,550 of record JABXIM010000217.1, read on the forward strand.
GCCACCAGCCACTGTATCGAACGGCTGCGCTGGCAGGCCGCCCGTACCGCGTGCTTGGAGATATCGAGCCCGATGATCTCGCTGGGGATGCCCGCTGCCTGCAGGGCCTGTTCGAGGCGGGTGCTGTAGTAGCCCTCGCCGCAGCCGAGATCGAGCAGCCTGGCCGCAGTGGTACGGCCGCCCAGAGTTTCGCACAGCAATTCATTGACCCGGTCCGACAGCGGCGCGTAATGGCCCTGGTCGAGAAACTCGCGCCGGGCCTGGACCATGGCAGCGTTATCGCCGGGGTCGCGGGAACGTTTACGCTGCACCAGCAGCAGGTTCCAGTAGCCCTGGCGGGCGCGGTCGAAGCTGTGTCCCTGCGGGCAGCGCAGTTGCCGCTCACTGGCTTCGAGCGGTTGTCGGCAGACCGGGCAGACAAATACGCTCATCGCAGCAGCAGGCGGGCGATGATGTTTTCGTACAGGTCCGAGAGGGTGTCCAGATCGCGGAGGCTGACCCGCTCGTTAAGCTTGTGGATGGTGGCGTTGCAGGGGCCAAGTTCCACCACCTGGGCACCGGTCGGGGCGATGAAGCGCCCATCGGAGGTGCCGCCGGAGGTCGACAGCTCGGTTTCGATCCCTGTAATAGCGCGGATCGCTTCCTGGCTGGCCTCGACCAGGTCGCCTGCAGGCGTCAGGAAGGGATTGCCCGACAGCACCCAGTCGATATCCCAGTCGAGCCCGTGCTTGTTGAGGATGTCACGCACCCGGGACTTGAGGTCGTCCGCCGTCACTTCGGTGGAGAAACGGAAGTTGAAGGCGATATCGACGTGTCCCGGGACCACGTTGGTGGCGCCGGTGCCGCCGTTGATGTTGGAGATCTGGAAGCTGGTGGGCGGAAAGAACTCGTTGCCCTCGTCCCAGGTCTCGGCGGCCAGTTCCGCCAGCGCCGGTGCCGCGGCGTGGATCGGGTTCTTTACCAGGTGCGGATAGGCGACGTGGCCCTGGATGCCGCGCACCTTCAGGGAGCCGCTGAGAGATCCTCGACGGCCGTTCTTGATGATGTCACCGACGCGTTCGGTGCTGGACGGTTCACCGACCACACACCAGGTGATCTTTTCACCGCGGGCTTCGAGGTGGTCGACCACGCGGGTGGTGCCATTGATAAAGGGGCCTTCCTCGTCGCTGGTGATCAGCAGCGCCAGCGAACCCTGATGCTCCGGATGATTGGCAACGAATCGCTCGATCGAGGTAATGAAAGCGGCGAGGCTGCCTTTCATGTCCGCCGCGCCGCGCCCGCACAGCATGCCCTCGCTGACCTCCGGCTCGAACGGCGGAAACTCCCATTGCTCCTCGGGACCGGTCGGCACCACATCGGTGTGGCCGGCGAAGCAGAGCACCGGACCGTTATCGCCGCGGCGGGCCCAGAAGTTCAGCGTATCCTCGAACGGCAGGCGCTCGATCTTGAAGCCGACGGCCTCGAGACGCTCGATCATCAGTTCCTGGCAGCCAGCGTCTTCCGGGGTAACGGAGCGTCGACGTATCAGCTCGGCGGCGAGTTCGGTGGTGGGGGAGAGTTGGGTCATGGTCGGTCCGGCAGCGTTTGGGATGGTGTACAGACGGAAAAGCCCGCCGACGCGAGGCGTCGACGGGCCCTTACAAGCGCCTTAGTTGTGCTTGTGCAGCTCGGCGTTCAGCTCGATGGCGCTCTTGTTGGTCTTGACCTCGATGCGGCCGCTCTGGCTGTTACGGCGGAACAGCAGGTCCGGCTTGCCGGCCAGTTCGCCCGCCTTGATCACGCCCACCTCGTTGTTCTGGTCGTCCAGCAGCGTCACCTTGGAGCTGCCGGTGACGTAGAGGCCGGCTTCGATGGTGCAGCGGTCGCCCAGCGGCAGGCCGAGACCGGCGTTGGCGCCAAGCAGGCAGTTCTCGCCGACCGATATGACCACGGCGTTGCCGCCGGACAGGGTGCCCATGGTGGAGCAGCCGCCGCCGAGGTCGGAACCGTTGCCGACGACAACGCCGGCGGAGATGCGGCCTTCTACCATGCTCACGCCCAGGGTGCCGGCGTTGAAGTTGATGAAGCCTTCGTGCA
>JABXIM010000051.1 GCA_013373085.1 Oceanospirillaceae bacterium
CGGCTTGTTGGCGAATCCGGTTACGGGCAGACCGATGCCCTTGCGAGACAGCAGCTGCATCGAGCGCAGCTTGTCGCGCGAGCGCGAGATGGCGACCGATTCATTGAGCGGATAGGTGCCCATCATTTCGAACTGACGCAGTACCGCAGTGCCGTAAAAGGTCACCGAGGCGCCGATGCGCGGGATAACCGCGTCGAACTCGGACAGCACACCGCCCTTAACATGGATTTCGGGATGCTGCATGTTGATGTTCATGTAGCATTTGAGGGCGTCAACCACCTGGACTTCATGCCCCCGCTCCCGCGCCGCCTCGGCCAGCCGGCGAGTCGAGTACAAACGGGAATTTCGCGACATTATGGCCAGTTTCATGGTCGTCCTCCCTGCACGTAAGAAGCCGCCGGGTCTACGTTAAAGCGCCCGTACATGGCGGTGCGCCCCAGCAACATGCGAAATTTCATGCTATCACGGTTGGTCAGCGTCATCTCGATACGCCATTCATGATCGCCGAGCCGCGCCAGCGTGTCGATAACAAAGCGTTGCTCGCGGTGGCCGCCGGAGTCGGAGACCTGTCTCTCATCCAGCACCGGCGCGACGAAACTGATCACTTTGTCCTGATCGTTCTGTACCGGGTGTACGTCGGCCGCAACCCAAAGCGCGCCCTTGTCCCGAAAGGGCTCGACCCGGAAGGCATGCAAACAGGACGTCCTCGCCCCGGTATCGACCTTGACCTTGATTCTGTCGATCCCCAGCTCAGGCAACGACATCCACTCGCGCCATCCTATGGTTTCCAGCATCGCTATGCTCCGCTCCTGCTTATTTTAAAATCAGTGTAACGTTCTAAAGCCATTGCTTGCGACGGAATACCCATACCTGTATTGCCACCAGCAGCAACAGCAGCACGGAAAATTCCAGAAAAGCGCGGGGGTTTTCCGCACCGGGAATACCCCCGACATTGACGCCGAGCAATCCGGTGAGAAAGCCCAGCGGCAGAAAAATCGCCGCCACCAGCGACAGCACGTAGAGGCGGGAGTTGAGCTGATCCGACAAGCGGCTCATCAACTCCTCCTGGGTGACTGCGGCGCGTTCGCGCACCGCGTCGAGATCCTCGATATGACGAACCAGACGGTCCGAGACTTCACGCATACGCAGCCGGAACCCGTCGTCGAGCCACTCCAGGGCCTCGCTGGCCATGCGCACCAAGGCTTCCCGCTCGGGCGCCAGGTAACGACGCAGGCCGATGGTCTGGCGCCGCAACTGGGCCAGCGGCTGACGCAACTCGCCGCTGCCGCTGTGCAGAACCTGTTCTTCGAGCTCGGCGACCCGATCCTCGAAGTCATCGACAGTGTCGCTCATTCGCATTACCAGACGGTCTGCCAGTTCCACCAGAAATTCAGCACTGTTGCGCGGCCCCCGTCCTTGCCGCATCTGTTCGACCAGATCCGAAACCGACAGCAGCTGTCGTTTGCGCGTGCTGATGACCAGCGTATCAGTGACGAAGAGCCGGATCGACACCATGTCCTCCGGATTCGCTTCCGGATTGAGGTTGACGCCACGCAGGGCCACCAGCAGACCATTGTCCACCACCGTGGTGCGCGGCCGGGTATCCTCCGTCAGCAGCGCATTCGCCACCAGCGGATTGAGCCCGCAGCCCTCGCGGATCCATTGCTGCGCGTTACCGTCGGTATAATCGAAATGCAACCAGAGCACGCCCTGCTCAGGTTGCCATTCCCCGACACGGTCCCACTCGACCGGCCTGGCGCCGCCCTGGCGATCGAACAGGAATCCGTAGATCAGCCCGTCGGGCCCGCGCATCTGTTTCATCGTTTCATCCCTGAACATAAAAGTATAGTCAGTGGCCCGTCCCGACCCGAAGGCGCTCTACATCAGCAGCAACGGCGGCTCGTTCAGCGCCGCCAGCTGCTCGCGAAGCTCGAGTATGTGCTCGCTCCAGTAGCGTGGCGTATTGAACCAGGTAAAGGCTTTCGGAAACGCCGGGTCGTCCCAGCGCCGCGCGATCCAGGCCGCATAGTGCATGATGCGCAGGGTTCGCAGCGCTTCGACCAGCCGCAACTCGCGCGGATTGAAGTCGTAGAATTCGTTGTAGCCGTCGACGACCTCGGCCAGCTGACGCGTCTGTTCGCGTCTGTCGCCCGACAGCAGCATCCAGATATCCTGCACCGCCGGCGCCATCCGCGCATCGTCGAAGTCGACGAAGTTCGGCGTGTCGTCGCGCCACAGTACGTTGCCGATATGACAATCGCCGTGCACCCGCAGCAGGTCAACCGGCTGCGCCATCATCTCGTCGATCCGCACCAGCAGATCCCGAGTCAGGGTTTCAAAGGCGTTGCGCAGGTCCGCCGGTATGAAATGCTTGAGCAAAAATTCAACGCTGTCGTGGCCATAGCTGCGACTGTCGAGCACCGGCCGGTGCTGAAACGGCCGGCGTGCACCGATGGCATGCATGCGACCGAGAAACCGCCCCATAACCAGCAGATTGTCGTAGTTGTCGAGTTCCGGCGCCCGGCCGCCGCGGCGGGGATACAGCGAGAACCGAAATTCGCCGCAGCGCATCAGACTGTCGCCGGCCGCGTTCCGCAACGGCACCACCACCGGCAATTCCTGCTCGAGCAACTCGTAGCAAAATGCATGCTCCTCGAGGATCTGTTCATCGCTCCAGCGGTTGGGACGATAGAACTTGGCGATCAGCGGCAGCCCATCCTCGATACCGACCTGGTAGACCCGGTTCTCGTAACTGTTGAGCGCCAGCATGCTGCCGTCACACAGATAGCCGCAGGCCTCGACAGCATCGATGATAAAACCGGGCGTGAGCGTGTCGAACGGATGCAGGGCGTCAGTCACCACCGGCTCCGAACAGAGCCTCGATTGCTTCGGACAGTTCCCGCGACGACACCAGCACGCCTTCGTCATCCAGGCGCGGGAACACCGCGACCAGGATGCCATCCTCTTCCAACCCCGGCGACCAGCGCTCGAACCAGGCTTCGAGATCGATCTTCAGCGGCTCACAGTCTTGCCAGCCTTCGGTCGCCCAGTCCGCCGCATAGTCGGGATGGGGCCAGACCGGAAGACAGCTTTCGCCGTCATCGGTGGTCAGCATGACACAGCCTTCGCTGTCCGCCAGGCTCCAGATCTCCTCCCAGTCAGCGCATTTCTCGAGGAAGTGATCGAATCGTTCCTGAGCGTCGCGTGCCTGTACCCGGCCTCGCTGCTCTTCTGTCAGTTTGTAGGTCATATGTTGTCTTCTGTTGCTCGCGGGGAGGTCGGACGCTCCACCTGCTCGATGCCGTGCAGCATGGACGAATGCGGCCCACCGATCAAGTCCGGAAAATAGGGTTAAACTGAGAGATCCGGCGATCCGGCAAGGAGTGGGAATGGGGCGAAGGCACGCACGCTATGGCTGTCACTGGCTACTGTCACTGTCGCTGCTCGGCTGCGCCGCGCCCGCCCCGTTGCCCGACAAGCCCTCCACGGAAGCGATCGAGCGGGAAACCCTGTCGCAGCAGCAGCAGGCGCTGGCGCTCCGCCATGCGCGCGAATTCCGCCTGGCGCGGGTCTCGGTGCCGTTGCTGCACGCCGCTCTGCCGCTCTGCCCCGGCCATACGCGCAGCTGGTTTGGATTGAGCTTCCACTATCGCGACCGGTATCCCCCACAGTGGCGCGAGGCGGCAAAGACGCTCTACAGCCTCGACGAACACGCCCGGCTGCGAGCCCCGCTGCCCGACAGCCCGGCCGCACGGGCAGGCCTGCGAACCGGCGACAGGATCACGCGCATCCAGGGCCGTGATCTCGACAGCGAACAGTTACGTCTCGAACAGGTCGAGCAGTTGCTGCGCGACCAACCCGGCCCGGTGCGCGTCGAGTGGCTGCGCGACGGAGAATCGAACAGCGCCGAACTGACACCACTCGAGCTCTGCGACTGGCCGGTGGAGCTGAGCTCAGGCGGTCCGGTCAATGCCTTCGCCTATGGCAACCGGGTACGTATCACCGAAACCATGTTGCGCTATGCCGGCAGCGACGACGAGCTGGCACTGGTCGTCGCCCATGAACTGGCGCATAACGGGCTCGACCATATCGACAAGCAGCTGCGCAACTTGCTGCTGGGCGCCCTGCTGGATTTCGCAGCAACCCTCAACGGCATCCCCAGTCCCGGCCTCGCGGCCACGCTGGGCGTACGTCACGGCTCCGTCGACTGGGAGCTGGAGGCGGATTTCGCAGCACTGTCGCTGCTACAAGCGGCCGGCTACCCGATCGACCGGGCGCCGGAGTTCTGGCGCCGACTCGGCACCGATTTTCCGCAGGCGATACGCCACAGTCGCGGCACCCATCCGAGCACCGCGGAGCGTTACCTGCGCATGAAAGCGGACGTCGAACGACTGCAGACAGCGGGTGACTCGGGGTAGCGGCACTGCGCCGTCACAGAACGGCCCCAGCAGGGTACCCCGAGAGCTCAGCTGCGCCACAGCCGGATTCATTTCAGCATCCCCAGCAGAACCAGCAGGCGCTGCAGCGTCCAGTAGGCGCCGAGCGACCCCACCAGGTAGCCCGGCAATATCGCGATATAGCGGGGCCAGTGAATCTGCAGCACTCTGAACAACCGTCCCAGCAACACCAACAGCAGGACGAAACTCAGTAGCCCGAACTCAACGCCGATAATGAACATCGCAAGCGCCGGTACAACCTCGTCGACCGGCAGTGCCGCTCCGTTCAGTCCTCCGGCCAGTGCCGCCCCGTGCGGAAAACCGAATACCAGCGCCACCACCCAGGGATGATGCAATGCGAAACTCTCCTCACCCCGCAGACGTCGCAGCATTTCCGGCCCCAGCGCCATCAGGCCCAGGGCGATGGTTACGTTCAGCGGCGGCAACGGCAGGCTGATGATGTTGAGCACCTGGAGGGCGAGAACAGCGCCATAGGCCAGGGTAAAGGCCGCTATCGTCATTGTCCGGGCGCCGCGGCCGGATGCGATCAGCATCAGCCCCAGCACGAACAGCAACTGCTCGGCGCCCAGCAGCAGTCGTTCGAATCCCAGTCCGGCGTAGGTCAGCAGCCGCTGAGCCAGGGATGTCATGCCGTTCAGGGTGAGCTGCGAACTGACCGGCCGGATCAGGTGTTGCTCCAGGCGCCCGTCACGGTGATGCACCCTTACGACCACGTCGATTGCCGTCGCATCGAGTCCACGGATCGAGACGGTTTTGCCTGCCAGTCCGTCGGTGCACTGCAAGCGGCCACGGCGCAACAACGCCTCCGGCATCTGCTGCTGTTCGATAGCACCATTGAGACGGCAGGCGACCGGCATCACCGGTTCGATATCGAGCACGCTGTCGCCATGCGACGGGGTTTTCCAGAGAAAGTCGTAGAGCCCGGGCAGCACTTCGCGGAACTCGAGCAGGGCCGGCCGTACCTCCTGGGCCTTCGACTGGACCCAGGGCGCCAGCAGCAGCAGCGTCAACAGCAGTTTCACAGCGGCGCTCAAGTACCGTCTCCCGTAGCAAGGGTCGCCTCCCCTTCCGACTCGATCACAACCGGATAACGCTGGCGCAGCGACCGGTACAGATCGTCCAGGGCCTCCCGACGCCGCGCGGCCAGGTATTCGCGCTCCACCTGTGGGCGGATTTCGCCAAGCGGCGGCACGGCACCGGTACGGCGATCATATAAATAGACAAGGTGCGCACCGAATTCGGACCGGATCGGCCCACTCCAGCTGCCGGGCTGGAGCCGGATGACCTGTTGGGCGAATCGGTCGCCGAACACGCGGGCGATCTCACCGACCTTCATACGCTCAATGTCCCGCGGGACCATCAGCGAATCACCGACATTGCGGATATTGGCATCGCCCCCCAATGCCTGCAGCCGCTGCAACAGCCTGGCGGCATCTTTTTCAAGCGCATCCCCGCGTTTCAGCGGATCGAGAAAGACCTGGCGGAAGGCATACTCGGGATCGGTACGGAAGGGATCCGGATGGGCATCGAGCCAGTCCTGCAACTGATGCTCGGTCGGGGGCGAGGCCGTCACGCTGTCTTCTGCCAGGAATTCCAGTTTCTGACGCAGCCGGCGGCGTATTACGACATCATCCTGATCGAGCCCCATTGCCCGAGCCTCGCGGGCGGCCATGACGTCGCGAACATAATCGTCGACCAGGCCCTCGAGCTCCTGCGACGTTGGCGCACGCTGCCAGGTACGGGCGAACGCCTCGGCCATGGCATCAATGCGTTCCCGGGTGACCAGGATCCGGTCACCCGCCCGAACGTCGCCAAACCAGTGGAAGACAGGAAACAGCAGTATGCCGATCAGCAGAAAATGCAGCAGCGGCTCGCGCCACCAGCGACGGGCTGACATACCGGACTCACTCATGACGCCCCGCCCCCGCGGTTGGCGAAACGGGTCTGATCGCACTTATCCCGGCTATCAGAAGTCTGCAACTCAGATCTCGGTACATACAGTACCTACCACTCCGTTGGCGAATGAGATTCGGGATCAAGGGGTATCTTCCCGGCTCCCCTGTCAGGACAAAAATACATTACCTCATGAGCACGGGTGCTGGCGATACCCCTGACGGCGGCGTCCTGCGCCGGCTCACCACGGACCTTGCCAACCCCAGCCCGGTGCGCTGCGACGTGCAGCACGGCACCAGAGCAGGCCCGGATACATCTGATTCAGCGTAGTACGCAACAGGCGTCGCCGCTAAGGAACAGAACGCGATCAAGACCAATGACTGAAGAACCTGCGGCCCGACGAGCCTGTCTATGGATTGCGCTCTGTTTCAAAGATTACAAAGCGCCGCGTTGTCGTTAATTCGCCGTTTTTATTCCGCTGGCCAAATGGCCAGCATGTCCGGTAAGGGACCGAAGCCGGTGTCGCCACCAACCGGTGGCGACACTATAACGACAAGAGGCACGGCAACCATGAATAACAAAACCCCGATGGTCTTCCGGGAGATGATCCTCCCGTTCATTCTGCTTACCACCTGCTTCGCCGCCTGGGGCGTCGCCGCCAACATGACCGATCCCCTGGTCAAGGTCTTCAGCAAGATCTTCACGATGAGCTCCCTGGAGTCGGCACTGGTCCAGTTTGCCTACTACGGCGCTTATTTCTGCCTGGCGCTGCCGGCGGCCTTCATCAACCGCCGCTTCTCGTACAAGACCGGTGTCCTGACCGGCCTGGGCTTCGCCGCTCTGGGCGCGTTCATGTTTTATCCCGCCAGCCAGGCGATGACCTACGGCTACTTCCTGGCGGCACTGTTCATTCTTGCTGCCGGACTGTCGATCCTGGAGACATCAGCCAACCCGTTTGTGATCGCCATGGGTCCGGTCGGCAACGCCACCCGTCGACTCAACTTCGCCCAGGCATTCAACCCGGTTGGTTGCAACATCGGTGTTTTCCTTGGCGCCACCCTGATTCTGACGCAGCTCAATCCGGCCACTGGCGAAGAGCGCGCAGCTATGGCGCCGGCTGAACTGCTGGCAATCCAGTCCTCCGAGCTCGACGCCGTGATGGTTCCCTACGTCGGCATGGCCTGCGTCCTGGTGCTGATCTGGATGGCTATTGCCCTGATGCGTATTCGCCCGACCCGCGAGAAGATTGTTGCTCATAGCCGCGACATTCACCTGGGCGCCACGCTGGGCCGCCTGGTACGCAATCGTCACTACCGTTTCGGCGTTATCGCACAGTTCTTCAACGTCGGCGCCCAGACCTGCGTCTGGACCTTCACCATCCAGTACGTCATGGACGCCCTGTCAGTCAATGAAGCCCGTGCCGGTGACTTCCTTCAGTACAGCCTGATTCTGTTCCTCGTCGCACGCTTTGCCATGACCTGGCTGATGGGCTACATCCGTGCATCGAAGCTGCTGGCCGGCCTTTCGGTACTTGCCGCCGCACTCTGTGGCTTCATGATCGCAAGCCCTGATATCGCCGGTGTCTGGGCCCTGGTCGGCATCTCGGGCTGCCTGTCGCTGATGTTCCCGACCATTTACGGCATCGCCCTGCAGGGCCTCGGTGAAGACACCAAGTTCGGTGCCGCCGGCCTGGTCATGGCGATCCTTGGCGGCGCAATCATGCCGCTGGTCCAGGGCGCAGTCATCGATGCTTACGGCGCCACCCTGTCGTTCATCGTCCCGGCCGCCTGCTTCCTGGTCGTCGCCCGCTACGGCCTCTTCGACCTCAAGGCCGAGCGCAAGGCACACGCCTCCGCCGCACGTCCCGCCGTTGTCTGATAGGTTTCAGTAGAGAACCGCACAAGCCGCGCCGCCGATGGGCAACCATTGGCGGCGCGGTTTTTTATTTAGTTCTTCGCAGATTAAAGGTTCCACCGGGTAACGAAACGGCGGGACGGGTGGAGCGCCTTCCGCGCGGTCTGACCGAACGGCGCCCGGCTATGGCGCGGCGGAATCCATCGTTGGCGCCGTCGGTGATGAAACGATGGGGTGCACGACGCTAAAGCTTCGCCCGCACCGGGATTTCCGCGCCCGGCCTCGTTCCACCCATCCTACATTTCGAGCTTCAAGCCTCCGCCTTCACCACCCGGCCCCCGCGACCGTCGACCCGCAGCAGCAACAGCCCTCCGGCCACCAGCAACAGCACCACCGACAGGATGCCGTAACGCGAACTGCCGGTCATGATGCCGACCCAACCCACCAATACCGGCCCCAGCACCGCAGCGAACTTGCCCAGCATGTTGTAGAAACCGAAGAATTCACCGGTCCGCTCCGGCGGTATCAGCCGGCTGTAGAAGGCCCGGCTCAGCGCCTGAATTCCCCCTTGCACCAACCCGACCGTCACCGCCAGGACATAGAACTCCTCGACCGATTCCATGAAAAACGCGTAGAAGGTCACGGCGATATAGACGCCGATGGCGATCAGAATGCCCGCCTTGGCGCCGATACGGCTGCCCAGCCAGCCGTACAGCAGCGCCGCCGGGAAGCCGACGAACTGGGTGATCAGAAGCGCCACGATCAGGCTGTTACTGTCGAAACCGAGCGCCACGCCATAATCCACCGCCATACGGATGATGGTATCGACGGCATCGATGTACAGCCAGTAGGCCAGCAGGAACCAGAACACGTCTCGCCGCTGACGGATATGTGCCAGCGTTTCGCGCAACTGGCGAAACCCGCCCCGCACCGCACCGAGACTCGACTGTGCGGCGGCAGGTGCTGGCTCCTTGACGAACAGTATCAGGGGGACGGAAAACAGCAGCCACCAGAGCGCCACCAGAACGAACGACAGCCGTACCGCCTGTGCCGAGTCGGCCAGGCCGAAGGTTTGCGGCGACAACGTCATCCAGACGTTGACCGCGAACAGTAACCCGCCGCCGAGATAACCGAGCCCGTAGCCCAGGGCCGAAACGCGTTCCCGTTCCGGCTCGCGACAAATCCCGACAATCAGCGCATCGTAGAACACGATGCTGCCGGAAAAGCCAATGACTCCACAGCCGAACAGCGACGCCGCCAGCAGCCACTGCCCTTCCGCCACCCAGCTGAGCGATGCTGTCATCAGGATGCCGAGAAATGCAAAGCCAAGCAGAAAGCGTTTGCGCAACCCACCGCGGTCGGCGATGGCACCGAGTACCGGCGCCAGTACCACGACCATCAGGCTCGACAGGCCGTTGACCAGCCCGAGATGAAAGGTGCTTTCGGTACTGGAGACGCCCTGGCTCCAGTACTGCTTGAAGAAGATCGGGAAAAAACCGGACATCACCGTGGTTGCGAATGCCGAGTTGCCCCAGTCATAGAGGGCCCAGGCCCAGACCCTGCGCTTATCGTTTTCCATACTGCGGCCCGGCCTCCGGTTTCCGATACCTAGGCCGGATATTGTCGACAATCGCCGGGCGCAGCGCCACCCCTGCGGGGCAACTACACTGAAAGCATCGGCATCATGAGACAGGCCGGCGCCGAAAAAAACGCAGGGACGCCCCCTTCGACGACCGGCCCAACCACATCCGCCAGCCGGGTGCAGCCGGCGGGTCCTGCGCATCAGAACCGGAGGGGCATATGTACCAGTTCGACAAAAGGAAGCGGTCTGGCGTTGCCGCCAGAGCACTCACACGGAATAGGGACCTGCACGGCAACAAGTTGCATATGCGGGTTTTACTGTTGTGCCTTGTCACGGCGGCCCTGCTGGCCGGTTGCAGCCTCAACCAGAACTATTCATCCGCACAGCACAACGACATCTCGCTCAACAGCGACGCCCTGGGCCGGGACGGTGTGGCTTTTATCAGCCCGTCGACCACCACCGGACAGGAAGAGGACAAACAAACGCTGGCGTTCGTTTTTGCCAAGACGCTGGCCGAACGCCGTCCGGATATCCGCGTTGTCACCCTGCCGCAAACGCTCGGCGCCATCAATCGCGCCGGACTGGCACAGGAATACAACAACATGTTCGAGGATTACGGTCACTCCGGAATACTGAACCGCGATACGCTGCACAAGATCGGTGAAGCGGCCAACGCCCGCTACCTGGTCCAGCTCAACCTCGGCGGTTTCAGCCAGGAATCCCGCGGGCGTTTCAGCATGCTGGGATTCCGGGTCTACCAGACCACCCGCGCCAATATCAGGCTCTACGCCCAGGTCTGGGATACGCTGGATGGCAGCATCGCCTGGGAAGGCGTCGAGGAACTGAACCTCGCCGAAGAAACCGGCAAGGAAAAAACCATTACCTTTACCTCGGTAGTCGAGGAATCGGCGAACAACCTGATCGACCTGCTGCCACCGCCGCGCAGCTCGAAGGCGCTTTCGGAGTCCGGGCTCGACGGCGAACCGATCGCGCAGCAGTAATGCGTGGTCAGCGCGCCGTAGCCAGCGAGCATCTCCCCGGGGAGAATGCCCGCGCTTCAGTGATGCTAAGTTCGCAGCGGCGCGCCGCCCCTACTCGTGGGAGCGCCGCCCTCGGCGCGAATGCTTTTCAAGCTGCGCCGACGTTGTTCGCGGCGGGGCGCCGCTCCCACATCCACCCCATGCCGATCAGCCTCGGTCGAGTCCTCGATGACAGTGCACCGCTCCGACTCGTGGGAGCGCCGCCCCCGGCGCGAATGCTTTTCAAGCTGCGCCGCCGTTGTTCGCGGCGGGGCGCCGCTCCGACTCGTGGGAGCGCTGCCCCCGGCGCGAAGGCTTTTCAAGCCATGCCGCCGTTGTTCGCGGCGGGGCACCGCTCCCACGACCGCCCCATACCGCTCAACCGCGGTCGATGCGCGCCTCGTTCTTCGGGTCGAAGAACACCGCCTTGCTCATGTCGAACATCAGCGGCACCGTTTCGCCCACCGGGGTGCTGTAGCCGGGATTGATCCGGCAATTGATCTCGACACCGTTGATCTCGGTGACCAGCATGGTGTCGGCGCCGGTCGGTTCGGTCACCAGCACCTTCATCGGCACCTGCCGCACCAGCGGCTGGTCCGCCTTGTGCGGCACCGGGTCGGTGATCATCTCGGGACGGATACCCAGCACCACCTCCTGACCGGCAACGCCGGACAGGCGCTCCGGATGCGGCACCGGCAGCCAGGTCGGATTGCCGTTGCCATCCAGGATCTCGACACCCAGTCCATTATCCCCGGCCGCCAGGCGGCACGGCACGAAGTTCATCGCCGGCGAGCCCATGAAGCCGGCGACGAACTGGTTGGCCGGATTGTCGTAGATTTCCTGTGGCGTACCGAGCTGCAGCAGCTCCCCGGCACGCATCACCGCAATGCGGTCGGCCAGCGTCATCGCCTCGATCTGGTCGTGGGTGACGTAGACAATGGTGGTGCCCAGGCGCTGGTGCAGCTTCTTGATCTCGGTGCGCATCTCGACGCGCAGTTTGGCGTCGAGGTTCGACAGCGGCTCGTCGAACAGATAGAGCTTCGGCCGGCGGGCCAATGCCCGACCCATGGCGACGCGCTGCCGCTGGCCGCCGGACAGCTGGCCCGGCTTGCGATCCAGCAGGTGCTCGATCTGCAGCAGCGAAGCGACACGCTGCACCTCCTGTTCCCGCTCCGGTTTCGGCACCTTGCGGATCTCGAGGCCAAAGGCGATGTTTTCGCGCACCGACATGTTGGGATAGCGCGCGTAGGACTGGAACACCATGGCGATATCGCGGTCCTTCGGCGCCGCGCGGGTCACATCGGCGTCGCCGATCAGGATGCGGCCGCCGGTGACGTCCTCGAGTCCGGCAATGCTGTTCATCAGCGTGGACTTGCCGCAACCGGAGGGACCGACCAGGATCAGGAACTCCCCCTTGTTGATGGCGATATTGATGCCCTTGAGCACCTCGGTCTGACCGTAGGTCTTGACCACATTGTCGATAGTCAGGTTAGCCATGTTCGTAAACCTCTTATTGTTCTGTCAGCCTTTTACGGCACCGGCGGTCAGACCGCGGACAAAATATTTTCCGGCCAGCACATAGACCACCAGGGTCGGCAGTGCCGCCATCAGCGCCGCGGCCATGTCGACGTTGTACTCCTTGCCGCCGAAGCTGGTGTTGACCAGGTTGTTCAGCGCCACCGTCACCGGCTGGGTATCGCCGCCGGAGAACACCACGCCGAACAGGAAGTCGTTCCAGATCTGGGTGAACTGCCAGATCACGCAGACCACGATGATCGGCGTCGACAGCGGCAGCACGATGCGGCGGAAAATGAAGAAGAAGCCGGCGCCGTCGAGCCGCGCCGCTGCGATCAGCTCCTTCGGCAGGCCGACGTAAAAGTTGCGGAAGAACAGCGTGGTGAAGGCAATGCCGTAGGTGATGTGCACCGCGACCAGGCCGGTGACGGTATTGGCCAGCCCCAGCATCGCCAGCATCCGCGCCATCGGCAGCAGGATCACCTGGAACGGGATGAAGCAGCCCACCAGCATGGCGCCGAACAGCAGCTCGCTGCCGCGAAAACGCCACATCGACAGCACGTAGCCGTTGAGCGCGCCGATCAGGGTCGAGATCGCCACCGCCGGGATGACGATCTTGAAGGAGTTGCCGAAGAACGGCGCGATGCCCTCGCAGGTACTGCCGGTGCAGGCACCGCTCCAGGCCTTGGCCCAGGCGTCGAAGTTGAGGCTGCCGGGCAACGAGAACAGCGTGCCGCTGCGGATCTCCTCGACATCCTTGAGCGACGTCAGCAGCATCACCCAGAGCGGCATCAGGTAGACCAGCGCCGCAACGCCGAGGATGGCATAGAGACCGTAGCGCAGCAGGCGCTGGTTGAGGGTCTGTTGTGACTTAACCATGTTTCTTACCCCGCAGCTCCGAATAGAGATAGGGGACCAGGATCGCCAGCACGCCGCCGAGCATGACGATGGCACTGGCCGCGCCGAGGCCCATCTGGCCTCGGGTAAAGGCATGCTGGTACATGAAGGTCGCCGGCAAATCCGAGGCGTATCCCGGACCGCCGCCGGTCAGCGCCATCACCAGGTCGAAGCTCTTGATGGCGATGTGCGAGAGGATCACGAAGGCGCTGAAGAAGACCGGTTTCAGGCTCGGCAGAATGATGCGGCGGTAAATCTTGGGCATCGAAGCGCCATCGAGCTGAGCCGCCTTGACCATGTCCTGGTCGACGCCGCGCAGGCCCGCCAGGAACATTGCCATGACGAAGCCGGAGGATTGCCAGACGGCAGCGATCACCAGGCAGTAGATGACCATGTCCGGGTTCACCAGCCAGTCGAACGAGAAGCTTTCGAAGCCCCACTCGCGGATGGTCTTCTCTAGGCCCAGCCCCGGATTCAGCAGCCACTTCCAGGCGGTACCGGTGACGATGAAGGAAATCGCCATCGGGTAGAGGTAGATGGTACGCAGTGCGCCTTCGGCGCGGATCTTCTGATCCAGCAGGATCGCCATCAGCACACCGATTACCAGGCAGGTCAGAATGAAGAGCCCGCCGAACAGCACCAGGTTGCCGACCGCGACGTCCCAGCGCTCGTTGGCGAACAGCTTGGTGTACTGCTCGGTGCCGATGAACTTCCACACCGGCAGGATGCGGGAATTGGTCAGCGACAGCAGCGCGGTCCAGATCATGTAGCCGTAGACGGCGACCAGGGTAATGACAACGGTCGGCGCCAGCACGATTTTCGGTAGCCAGTCGGCCAGGCGGTCCGGCAGCGCGCGCGCAGCGGGGCGCGCCGCCCCGGATGCGGGCAGCGGTACGGATTGTTCGTTCATAGTGGATTACCGGTAGAGGTGGATGCGGGCAGGCGACGCCTGCCCGTCGGGCGTCACAGGCTTGCGTTGACGGCACGCGCCAGCTTGTCGACCGCGTCTTCGGCGCTCATGTCGGAGGTGTTGAAGAAGTTGGTCACGACGTCGTAGATGGCGCCCTGGACACGGGAGGACGTCGACATGCCGTGGGCCATGCTCGGTACCAGACTGCCGCTTTCGGCGCTGGCGGTAAAGGCATCCATCGAAGCGTGGGCACAGCTGTCAAAGGGCGTGCGGTCCATGCCCTGACGTGCCGGAATCGAGCCCTTGTTGAGGTTGAAGGTTTCCTGGAACTTGGGCTCCATCACCAGGCGCGCCAGATCCTGCTGCGCCTCGATACGGCTGTCGTCGCTCTGCTGGAACATCGCCAGACTGTCGATATTGAAGGTGAACATGCCCTCGGTGCCCGGTGCCGGCGCGCAGATGTAGTCGGTGCCCGCCGTCTTGCCCGCCGCGGTGAACTCGCCCTTGGCCCAGTCACCCATCAGCTGCATCGCGGCCTGACCGTTGATCACCATCGAGGTGGCGACGTTCCAGTCGCGACCGCTGGCGTCGGCATCGATCAGGTCACGCACCTTGCGGAAGGTATTGAACACCTTGATCATGGTGTCGCCCTTCAGCGTTGCCTCGTCATGCTCGACGAAAGCCTTGCGGTAGAAGTCCGGGCCCTGCGCCAGCGCGATATCCTCGAAGACGGTCGCATCCTGCCAGGCCTGGCCGCCGTGGGCCAACGGGACATAGCCGGCCTCTTTGAGCTTGGGTCCGATTTCGATCATCTGCTCCCAGCTGGTCGGGACCTCGACGTTGGCCTTCTTGAAGGCTTCCGGGTTGGCCCAGAGCCAGTTGACGCGGTGCACGTTCACCGGCACCGCGACGTAATGACCGTCGTACTTCATCACGTCGCTGACCACCTGTGGCAGCAGCGAGTCCCACTGACCGGCTGCGGCAACCTCGTCCAGCGGCGACAGAAAGCCGAGTTCGCCCCACTCCTGGATATCGAGGCCCTTGATCTGGGCAGCGGACGGCGGATTGCCGGAAATGGCGCGGGATTTGAGCACCGTCATCGCGGACTCACCGCCACCGCCGGCCACGGCGAAATCCTTCCAGGTATGCCCGGCGGCTTCCATTTCTTGCTTGAGTACATTGATTGCGGCAGCTTCGCCGCCGGAGGTCCACCAGTGCAGCACTTCGACTTCACCGGCTGAGGCAGTGGCGCAGGCAACAGATAGCGCCAGGCCGGACAGGCAGGTCTTGAGGGTCTTCATTTTGTCGGTTTCCCTTTTATTGTTATACGCAGGCCGCCAACACGGCCACCGTCAGGTTGAAATCTAACAAAGCCCTCCGGGGAAATGGGTAAAGTAACGCAAGGAAAAGTAACAAAGTGTAACCGTGGGTCAGTCGCGAGACGCTGGGTGGTTATTAACCTGGTGTGCAAATAGGTTCCCCGCCCTACCTATTTGCACATCACGCCACTGAAACGGGCGCAGGTGCGCGGACATGCTGGTTTCCGCGGCGTTCGCATTGGCCTGCGGCCAATGATGAAGCATCCCTGCTTCATGTATTAACCCGCCGGGTTAATTTGAGCGCAGTGAATTCCACCAGTGAGGCGTCAGGCGCCTGGCCGCTAGCGCAACGAGCATCTGTGATGCTTAACGCATACCAGGAAAGAGGCGTGGCGATGCAGGCAGACCGCCTCTGGTCTACCCGACACTGCGGTATCAAGGGGCAGTAGCACGGCTGTTGCGTTACACTTTTACCCGCATGACTCTTCTTTATCGACCGATTGGGCCTTGCCGATGACGTTTGCCATCGAGTTCAACTTCAACACCAAGCAGGAACGCCCGGTGTCGCTGGACGAGATCGCAGCGACCCCGGCGGAAGGGCTGTATTACTGGATCGACCTGGAGGGCGAGCCAAAGGCAACGGTGAGGACGTTTCTCGAGCGGATGCACATTGATCAGCTGACCCTGGACCTGCTTCTCGACGATGAGGCCCCGCCTAGGTTCAACGTGTTTTCCTCCTGCCTGCACTTCACGCTCAGGGAAGCCCGCGTGGTGAACGAAGATTGGTTCACTGTGCCCGTGCAGGTATTGCTTGGGCCGCATTTCTTGCTCACATCGCATCCGACACAGGTGGAGTTTCTCGTCGACATCAAGCAAACCTACAAGGAAGACTTCTACGAGCACAGCCATTCACCCGGCTTTTTGCTGTTTGAACTGGCGGACCATCTGACACAGGGTTACCGGCTGACGCTCAACGTCATCAGCGAAATGATTGAAGACATCCAGTCGCAGATTCTGGGCGAAACGGAGGGCGAGATGTTCCGCGAAGTCTACGAACTGCTCCGCTCGCTGCTGGAATTTCGCAAGATCATCATATCCACCCGGGAGATCGTGCACGAACTGGCCACGCGGAAATCGCCCTACGTCAGCCAGACCACGCAGCCGTTTCTGGAGAAGAAAGGGGTGCTACTGGACCGCCTGAGCGCCGATGTCACCACGGAGCGCGAGGTCCTCTCCGAGAGCCTGAACCTCTACATGGGCATCGTCAGCCACCGCACCAACCGGGTCGTCACCAAACTGACGATGGTCAGCATGTTCTTTTTGCCGCTCTCGTTCCTCGCGGCTGTCTACGGCATGAACTTCGGCTCGCCCGACTCCACGATGCCGGAAGTCGGCTGGGAATATGGCTATTTATTTTTCTGGTTCGTCGCAGCCGCCATCGTCGGCTTTTTGGTGTACTGGATGCGACGCAACAAATGGTTTTAAGAAACGAACCACTCCAAACCAAACTGCATCACTTTTATTCTGCGTCAGCTAACGGCACGGAGCGGACGTCGGTTATTTGGGAAATAGGTATACTGTCCCCGGAATTCCGCCCAGTTCTTTCTCCAGCTTGAGGCCGTTCTTGAGGGCTGAAAGCACCTGACCACAGCCCTCGCGGTTTTTACTTCAGAAGAATCATCAAATTAGTCGATCACTCTATACTCAGAAGCTTCCACTTCCTCTTCTGGATTTTTGATGTCAAAGACCACTTTGTGCAATTGCCCCGGGGTAAATTCAAATTTGCCCATATCGGCATATTCTTCATTGACGGGAAGCCCCTCATCACGGCCAATGTCGAAGGTTTCATGGCCGGTATATGCAGCGTAAACCGTTGCGATAATATCCATTTCACCAACCTTTTCATCATTGATGAAAAATTCGACGGTAGAAGGACCGTTCAGTTTTGGCTCCTTCATGGTGTGTTTCAGGGTGATTTTAATATCGCCATAAGGGATTCTCACATCGCCGTCAAAATCGTGCCAGTACAATCCGAGCGTGGAATAGCTGTAACGCAGTTTACCATCCATAATAAACAGTGCCTGTCCTCCGATGTGCTCACCCACGGCATAGATAACTCCCTCGGTAGTTTCATCGGCAGTTAGATAGGCATTGATCTCGTAATTGGTGGATTTGATCTCGGGTCCGGCTAATTCAGGCACACGGTATACACTGGGCGTGAGTTCCCAGTGGCGCTTTCCGGCCCGCTGCGGATTGGATTCCGGTTGCAACAAGCGGCCCAGAGAACCACCCACGGGAGATACATTGTATTTATCAGCTTCTTCCCAGAATATCTTTTCCAGCTCTTTCACTTTTTCAGGATACTGATCGGCTACATTCACCTGCTGTATGGGGTCTTCATTAATATTGTACAGCTCCCATTCGGTATTCAGGGGATCAAAATTTGCCATGGCCGATGGATCAGTTGACCAGGGAATTCGATAGGGCTTACCGGCGATGGTCCAGCCGTCATGATACAAGCCCATGAAACCCAGCATTTCAAAATACTGCGTGGGATGGTTGGTTTTTGCATCTGCATCGTTCCAGGCATAGGTCAGTGATTTTCCCGGATACTCTATTCTCTTTTGCCCGTTCACATAATCGGGTGCGGGTACGCCAGTCACTTCAAGTATGGTTGGAACGAGATCGGTCACATTCTGAAACTGCCTGCGCCATTCTCCTCTTGCTGCAATTGCTTTCGGGTATCGTATGGCCGTGGCGGACATGGTTCCGCCGAAATGGGAAGCCATCTGCTTGGTCCACTGGAAGGGTGTTGATGATGCGTAGGCCCATCCAACCGAATAATGGTTGGCCATATGAGGACCACCCCAGGCATCCAGACCGCCAAACTCTTTGAGTTTTTCAAGCTGCTGTTCCATTGTAAGGGGTGGAAACCCGTTCTGCATCAACAGCTCGGAGAATGTTCCGGTTGGCGTCCCTTCTCCCGTAGCGCCGTTGTCGGCGGAGAGATAAACAACAAGTGTATTGTCCAGCTCGCCCATTTCTTCAAGATGTTCGATCACCCGTCCGATGTGATAATCCACATGCTCCATAAAAGCGGCATTGACTTCCATTTGCCTCGATAGATAGGCTTTGCCCTCTTCGCTATAAGAATCCCATTGGGGAATGGATTCGGGCCAATCGACCATCTCTGCATCTTCGGGAACCAGACCCATTTTTGTCTGGCGTTCCAGCTGCTGCGCCCTGTAGACGTGCCATCCATCGTCAAACTGTCCTTTATATTTATCGCGCCACTCTTTAGGTACCTGAATTGGCGCATGAACAGCTCCCGGTGTGTAGTACATGAAGAACGGCGCGTCTCGTAATCCTTTCCAGTTATCCAGCCATTTGATAGCCTGATCGGCCATGCCGTGGGATAGATGAAACTCTGATCCATCTGCATTGGTTTTGGGTGTTTCGATGGCGGTGGTGTTTTCGTACAACAGCGGATGGAACTGGTTGGTTTCGCCGCCGAGAAAACCCCAGAAATATTCGAACCCCCAGATGCCCGTCGGCCAGCTTTCAAAAGGCCCGGCAGGCGAAGCTTCTTCCATGGGTGTGTTGTGCCATTTGCCGAATGCCGCTGTCGCATAACCATTGTCGGTCAAAATTTTGGCGATGGATGGCGTCCTGTAATCAATTTGAGAATTGTATCCCGGATATCCGGTGGCAAACTCTGAAATGATGCCGGTGCCGATCTGGTGAATGTTGTAACCGGTCAATAATGAGCCTCGTGTCGGTGAACAAACTGCGGCCACGGACATGTGGGTGTACCGTATCCCTTCATCACCAATCCGATCAAGGGTGGGCGTTTTCATAACGCCGCCAAATGAGGTCGCATTCGAATACCCGGCATCATCAAGCATGATGACCAGTACATTGGGTGCCCCCTCAGGCGCTTTGGGCTGACCGATAAAATCGGGTTTTGAGTCGGCAAGGGTTTTACCCTGTACACCTTCCCATTCAGGCAAGGGATAGGGTATTGCATTGCTCTCTGTTTGTGCGCTCGCCTTTTCTGCTGAACATGCGGTGATAAGCGCCAGCATGACCAGGCTTATGAATGTTAAGTTAGCGTTGTTCATATTTTTTCCCTTTTAAAGGATGTGAGAACGGACACTCATAAATTAAATTGACATCGATCAGGGCGGGTTCGCCATGAATGGATTCACCGCGCGCGTCGCATTGGGCTCATAAACTGATACCTTGGCGAAGAAATTGTCTTCGTCCGCCGTGGAAAGCGCGGTATGGGTGTCGGTTGAACCGACCATGCCGAACTTGTAGGGATTGACGCCCAGTTCCTTCTCCAGCCTGAGGCCGTTCTTGAGGGCTGAACGGGCGTATTCGAACTCGAACATGGTGGGCTTCTTGGCCTCCGTCAGATCGAGGTTGCCCTTGTCCCAGGTCTCATAGTCGGCAAATTCATCGTTGGGGGAGAGGAACGGGTGCGTCTCGCCGTCACCCTTCATTTGGGTGACCTCGACGAGCGGCTCCCAGCGCGCGCGGACCTCGGCGTACTCGCGATCTATCTGCTTGCCGGTAAACGACTCGATGATCGGGAACATCCGGCCATTGCTCACATTGCCGTTATGCGCGATGGCGAGCACCCCGCCATGCGTCTTCTCTTCATACGCTGCCATCCACTTCCAGAGATCGCGGGGATTGGGGCTTCCCCACGGCTGTGCGGTGGTGAGCGGATCGACCTGCCTGGCCAGGTCGCCACCGTCCCGGTAGATCACGTTGCGGTGCAGGTTGTTGCCGTTACCGTCGCCGCTACTGTTCGAGGTCCACTCATAACCGATGAACGCGGTGAAGCGGCCCGGTTCATTGGCCTCTTCCGCCGCCTGGATCACCTCGTGCCAGGCCGAGCGATTGCCGGGTTGGCTGGAATCAAAGCCTTCAACCGCGAATACTCTGGGTATCGTTCCGCTGGCCTGCGCGTTAACTATCGCATACGCGACCTCGGCGCCTTTACCGGCCTTCATCAGGTCATACCACTCTTTAACCGTTGGATCTGCAAGCAACTCACCGTCACCCTCGGAGAGGCGCGGGAACAGGCCAAAACCGTCCGAGTGATCGGCCACCACCATGAAGTCTAGCGGGCGGGACAGCCGGACACGCTGCCCGCTGGACTACATGACTTCCTCACCTTTGCCAAAGTGTAGACCACCGGCCCGAGCTGGACCCCGGCCGCACCCGCATCGATAGAATAGGACGTGTGTACGTGCGTGTCGCCGAACAGAAGGCGAGCGGGGAAATTGAGGTCTGCGTAAGGCGAATACGGCGGCTTGTCAGGCAGAATTCTCTCGAGTGCCTGCTTGTCGATGGTGCCTTCCGGGTAGAGAGTTCCTTGTTCAGCGGCAAAAGCTGGTAATGCAAGCATCGCAGTAATGAGAACAAGTATCGCTTTCACCGTATCGCTCCTTTTCATCACTCGCATCGACAACGAAGTGCAAATCAACTTTTCATCGGTCCTCGATAATCGTGCGCAGGAATCCAAAACATCGGCTTGCACGCGCCGACCCAACGTACCCTGCAACTTTCCAGACGCTACGACAACACGCACTTTCCACTAGTCGCGGTACAGGCGCGCACACCGGAAAGTCGTGAGCCTATAACTGAGCGTACTCAGAAAATCGGGTGGAACCAGGTGGCTATTTTTAGGTGATCTAACCCGTTGACACGGATGCCCACAGAACCACGAAAATCAAGCGGTTACGGGTGTGCTCAACTCAGCGACTCCGATTGGGAAGCTGACGATATGCCTCCGCCCCATAACAGTCTGTTAATGAGGTCTCCGACCTCATAATACCTATTTTAAAGTATACCTTTTTATCTTCACCAGAGAATCCAGACCAAACTTAACTATCTGATTTAAAAAGATAAAAATATAACCATTGAGATTCGCTCTTGCTATGGTATACCTTTCGTCAATCTTCTACTCCAAAAGGTATGTGAAAAATTGGCTGCTACTGCTCGTCTACTCGTTTGAGTGTTGTACATTTGCGTGGAAATCGCCAGTACTCAGAAGAAAGGCCCTATATATGATGATGGGGCTATTCACTGCTTGCGGTCACAACTGGCAATGTCCGCTTTCGGCACAAAGCGGTCATTGGGGAGCTGGGAATTCGGTATACTGTCCCCGGAATTCTCTGCAAGATCGGACCCGCTCGCATAGGTTACGTTTTTAGATTAATCTACTACCTTCTATGCAGACTCCGCCTTTCTATTAAAGTCACCAGAATGGATAAGTTCGTTTACCAATATATGGCAGTGAATACACTTGCTATTGACAAAGAAACATACTAGATAAATCTCTTTTCACAACGTCTTAACATCCAAAAATGAATGGCACGGAATCGTCAGAAAATCCATCGAACCAGTATTCCGTTTTCCCAGGGTCAGAGAACCTATATCTTTCTTTAAATTCGACCCTCGATTTTTCTTCATTTCGGAAATCTACAAATTTAACAGGAGCCTTTCTAAAGCCTAAAAAATCACTATCCCAAGAAAACCCCTGATAGTTCGAGACAACATTGTAGAGTACCTGGCGGATATATTCGTCATGCTCAGGAAGCGAAAATCCTACTACAGAAACCCCTAGATTCCACCCGCCTTGCCGATTAAGCCCATGCCAAAAGTCAAGCAATGGCGGAGCGTATACGAACTTAACTTGCGATGGCGAGAGCATAAAAGGTGCATTGAAACCGCGATCATGAAGGTAGTAGCCATCTACATCACGAATTCTAAATATGTTCTGAAGTG
Organism: Oceanospirillaceae bacterium; assembly: GCA_013373085.1. Lineage (GTDB taxonomy): Bacteria > Pseudomonadota > Gammaproteobacteria > Pseudomonadales > Balneatricaceae > Marinobacterium_A. The sequence goes on from JABXIM010000051.1 coordinate 22,248, forward strand.
GGTCGTTATGTGGCCGAATTCCGTCAACAAGTGGCCTTGCACCGTACCGATCTCTTTCATCAAATACTGTATGTAAGTTAGTTGTTGGGCTCCCTATTTCTTCAAGTGATTTTTTACTTTCTAGATATTGCTTATTACTGAACCAATCAACTGAGCCATGAAGTTTTAGAATTACCAACTCATCCTTACTATCGTCTACTTCATTTGTATACCGGCCAACTTTCTTATATCTGGCTGGGAATAGGCGATAGGGCTTACCTATATGGTCTAGTGCTCTCTCAAGCAGCACATCATAGTTGAATGTAATAACAGTGTCATTTTCTGTTAAAGATTCAGCGAAACGATAGTATGCGCAGGGAAGTCTATCTAACTCTGGCGTTCGATTTTGTATGACTCTCCCCATTGCTTTTCGTATCATCAACTGAGACTCATTGCCCTCACTGCTCCACGTATCACTCCCTCGCAGCCCAAGATAGTGCTCGATATCCCAAAATGAAATCAGTTCTTCTAGGTCAATTTCTGATTGGTCTATAACAATACCATCGCAATCTTTCCGATACTCAATATATGCCTCTATATCACGCTGAAATTTTGTTTCTCTGCCCCACTCCTTCTCTATTGCTTGTAGAGTCAAAGGGTACAACTCAGAGGCAAGCGGCAACCCAGCCAGCTTCGAGAAACCAGCTCCAAGCACAAATATTCGAAACCCAGGATGCTTATCTGTCATTATCATAACCTAACATTCTTGTGCGAAGGCTCTAATTCCGCTTTCCGAAGTGAACTTTTAAATCCGAACTATATATGCGATCAGCCTTAGTATACGATATTTCCGAATAAGGTCACGATAGACTATGTCTGCCATTTTTCAAGGTTCTCGTGGATCTCCTGATAAACGACCGTTAATATGAGCGCATTTATCAGTAGCAATCATGCAACTGACATCACCAGTCGCCGTCTGGCATATACACGTGATCAATACAGTCACTAACGGTACAAAGCGGACATTGAGTTAGAGAAAAGTGCTATAGGCAAATTGCAAGACTCGCTCTCGACAGCCCGTGGCCCACAGGATCACAATTTTGAGAACACAATAGTCTCAATACGGTCAAGTGAGCTACGTATTTCAGTATTTGACTCGGCTTCTCGAATAGGTTCGAAAAAGTACTGGCGGTACCAAAGAGCTCTTGATGCTAGCGCCTTGTTGAGAATAACTTCATCGACTTCATTTAATTCGACAAGCACAGCCCACTTTTCAAAGAAATGATACAGCCGGAACGCATGAACTCTCAGATCAAGTTCCGATTGTTCTAACTCCGACAGGGTATTTAATACCCGTTCATTCCGACTAACAGACGAGATAAGATCACTTACGACTCTTCGGCTTTCGTGCAATGATGGTTCATGCCACTCGGAGTAGAGGTCAAGGCTAAGCCGTTTAGTTGCAAGCGTTTTTTGTTGCGCCTCTGTAACGCGCACTGCGATTAACAGTAGAGCACACAAATTTAAAACACCCAGAATAGGGCTCAGTAAACCACCAAAGTAGCTACCAAAGTTTGACCAATCGCCGGAGTCCTTAGAAAACGGTAAGTCATAAAACACTAGGCAGAATGCGCCAATTACAAGCACGCAAGAAACTCCTGCTACAAAAAGCAGAAGCCATACCAATGTATCAGTTTTTCCGGACGATGAGTTCATGACGTAAAGACCTCTTTAAAAGGACTAGGGTCTCTTCAGCGTTCTGACGGATGCCATTAAGAGCAAGGGACCATGCAAGGACATAGAGCGCTAACCCGAGATCCGAGACATAAGACAGGCCTGAGCCTGTTAATCTTTGATGTACTATAGTAAAAAATCCATCTTGTGAGCTACAGATTCAACTAAAATATTTACCTTTTCCTAGCAATCGGTCCAAAAGTCATGTGCGAAAGATAGTTGCATCTGGCCATCATGATTATTTGATTCAGGTACTAATGTCTGGTGATTTACAATGCTCGCAGGAAGGATCTTATAGGTGATTGTAAAGCTATTGGCTACCTCAGGCTAAGAGAAAATATGTCCACTATGGGCACTCTGTCGACTCGTCTCCAGGTCGACGTTAGCACTATGGGTCGTTAGCCACTTTGGCTTCATTGCCCCAATATTCGATCTTCTGCTTTTTCCGTATATTCAGATAATGCCAAACTGGCTTCGCTCTAGGTTGGTACGCGACCTAACACCTGAGAGCTGATTGAAGCAACCAAGAAGGTCACATCCGGCACAAAGCGGACCTCGATGGACTTGGAAATGGGTATACTGTCCCCGGTACTCCTTAAAGCTGCATCGCAGAGGAGGCCCCAATCCATGCGCGGGCGACTACGATTATTTGTTACGTAATTTATATTTCTGGTTTAAAAAGCTTAACTTCCTGAACCTCAATTTTTTCCCAAACTTTTCCAATCATATATGGATCGTTATTTAACCACTCATTTAGTAGATCTATATTGGGAAACTCAACGTGTACGGAAGAGCCAACCATTTTTCCATTTTTATCTAAGATAGCGCCCCCACTTTTAAATATTCCTTCTTTTGATATTTTTTCCAATCCATTTAGATGCGCATCCCGATTATCTAACCTTCTGATTATCGCTTCTTCGTCAGTGTAATCATATGCTGTTACTACAAAGTGCATTTCTGGTTCCTTTTCTTGGATGTATTGGTCACATAGAGGTCTGTTAATGTGGTTTTCTACCTCATAACACTTATCAGAAGGAATAGCTTCTAATATTTGTCGACCTACTTAGGCTTTTTATAATATATCAGTTAAAGATCATACAATTCCGCCCACCTAGCTGGTACTCCATCGATAAACCATACCTATTCTCAACTGGCAAAATCAAAAAAGCATTTTAATAATGGCTACATCAGCTCGTCCACTTTTCTGATTATTATACAAATGCGATACGATTTTCAGTGCTAAAGGGGTGAGCCACATGGATGTTAGTAGAATTGTTGACCGCTTACCGTCAGCTTAGGGCCGGGAGAAGACAATGATCTAGGTACTGCCCGACGAAACTGTGTGACACGACCGCGCAATTCTCACCGTTTGCATGGAAACCTGTTGAAGTCGCCAAGCTATTTGCTTGACGATACTCCACCGAGTAAACCTTCTCTGAAAATTAACGCAGACTAATCTTGCTGTACCATTACTACTCTTACTATTAAACCGGCGACAATTTAGGCTGTCAAAACATGGTGTTAAGGCATATTACGACTAGACCTGTGACAACTGGAACTATCGCCGGCTTAACAATAAAAAACACATTCACATTTTATTCGATTAAGATCTGGCTATCCGACCCACCCACTCCTTAATGAAGCTAACTTTAGATAGCAGAATCAGCATGATTGCACTCAGCAAGATCAGTGATAGTGGGCTTGCAAAGATTCCAGCGAAGAATGCCCCCAAGTCTTCCCGTTCGGCGATAATTGCACGCCGCCAGTTTTCATCAATCAGCCTGCTGAGAATTACACCGAGAATGACAGGGCCAACCTGATATCCATAGAGCTTCATGAAGTAACCGAGGACCCCGAAGCCCAGCATCCACCAAATATCGGCAACGCTGTTATTGATCGAGTAGGCACCGACAATCGACAGCACGAAGATAACGGGGATCAAAATCCCTTTCGGACACTGGATCAGCTTGGAGAAAATTTTTATCCCCGTCAGGCCGAATATCAGAAGGAATATATTGGCCATGGTTAACGTGCCGACCATAAACCAGAACATGTCCGGCTTGGTCTCGAGCAACAGCGGACCGGGGTTTAGGCCGTGAATAAACAGCGCGCCGATAAACACAGCAGTCACAGCATCGCCCGGAATACCCAGGGTCAGCATAGGGATAAAGGCACCGCCAACCGCTGCATTATTGGATGATTCAGCGGCAATCAGGCCCTCCTTGGCACCTTGGCCAAAAGGTACTTCCGGCTTTTTGCTCACACGCTTGGCATGATCGTAGGCCATCAGTGCAGCGATCTCGCCACCGGTGCCCGGCAGCGCCCCGATGATTACACCGATGGAAGATGTCTGCAGACTCAACGGCAGGAACCTTTTTACATCTTTCCAGGATGGAACGATGCGCGATACCTTCTGCTTGATAATCGCCTTATCCAGATGGTGCAGTTGCTCCAGTGATTCCGCCAGACCAAACAGGCCGATCATCACCGCCACCGGATGGATCCCTTCCCACAACTCAACGTGGCCAAAGGTAAAACGCTCTTCGGCGGTCAGCGGGTCGAGGCCCACGGTGCCAATCAGCATACCGAGCGCACCTGCAAACATACCTTTTGCCAGGCTTTCTCCGGAGAGTGAGCCCACCAGCATGATCCCGAGGATACCCAGCATCATGTAGTCACGCGGTTGGAAAGCCAGCGCAAAGTCACTCACCAGCGGCGCAGCGACTGCGAGTACAAAAATACCGACGAAGCCACCGACCACCGACATCACCGTGGACAGTCCGATCGCCTGCCCCGCCATGCCCTTTTTGGCCAGGGGATAACCATCGAGTGCGGTCGCTATCGCGGCCGGAGCTCCGGGTATATTCAGCAGAATTGCTGTGCGGGAGCCGCCGTAAACCCCCCCCATATAGATACCCACCATCAGACAGAGGGCATTATTGATATCCCACGCAAAGGTGAACGAAATCAGTATCGACACCGCCATCGTTACCGACAGGCCAGGAATCGCACCGACATAGATACCCAGAAAGGTCCCCAACGCGGTCAAAAGCATCAGGTCTGGTGACAGCCAGGAGGTGGCAAAAAACTGCAGAGACTCCATAACGAAGCTCCCTAAACTATTTAAACAAGGACTCGAACCAGGCGATGATTTCCCGCTCTGGTACTATCCCTTCAGGCAGTACCACCTGAAAGACCAAGCGAAAGACCACGTAAATCACCGCCAATACCGCAAGAGACAGCGCAGCTGTTTTCAAAAAGCCGGACTGGTAAAGGAACTTGATGGTGATAAACAAGAACACATAGGCAGTTATCAGGAAGCCGACACTCTCGACCACAACCGCAAACGCCAGCAGCGTGGCCAATATAATGACGACGGGCAGTGGCATAATCGATATGCGCTTTTTAGCCAATCCATCGACGCGAAAATGCTTAACGGCGGTATTATAAAAGGTAATCGACGATGTGACGAACATAACCGCCGCAGCCGCCATCGGAAAGGCACCCGGTGACTTTAACGAGCTGAACTCGTCAATCTGATATGCCTGCCAGAACAATACACAGCTCACCAGCAGAAGAATCAGGCTAAAAAAGAGTTCACCTGGGGCCTTGCTCTGGGTCTCATGCATAACTAACAACCTTTGAAAACAATGCGCGTAAGGGCGTATCCGAAAAACTCCAGATACGCCCGGTTTGATCAGTTCGACTCAGGACGGGGGATATCGAAATCCGCCGGTGAGTGTTTGGCATAACCCGCATCATAGACCAGCCAGGATGAAACCGACTTGTACTTGTCGAGGAATGAACTCGCCTCGTCACCGGACAGGTTCATCATGGTGTAGCCACGATTGGTCATAATATTGACAAAATCCTCGTTGGTGGCTGCCTTCCTGAACGCATCTTGCAACTTGATGACCGCCTCTTCAGGCGTTCCTTGTTTCACGAAAACGCCGAAGAACGGCCCCCAGGGAAGATAATTTGAAAGCCCCGGAAAATCCTCGGTGATCGGTTCAACGCCTGGCACCAATGCGTTCTCACTGTTATCCATCAGGCCTATAACCTTCATGCGCCCGGCGCGAACATGATCGATCGCCGCGCCCAAAACGGTAGACATGACATCGATGGTGCCACTCTGAAGCGCGGTCAGCGCCGGACCATCGCCATTGTAAGGCACGCGGGTCAGATCCAGTTTTACCTGTGAATCCAACATTGCCAGCACAATTGACGTGAGGCCACCGTTTCCGGTCATACCGGTACGAACCTCACCCGGGTTTTGTTGCACATACTCAACGAACTCGCGCATGTTGTTGTACGGTGCGTCATTCTGGGCGACGAATATGGGCGTGCCGCGAGCCAGGATGCTGATCGGCACCATGTCGCCATAGTCGATCTCGCCCAGACCCAGCACCTTGTACATCTGCGGGTTTTCCGCACCCATCAACAGGGTGTAGCCATCCGCCTTTTGGGCGTAGACGTATTTAGTAGCGATGGCCCCAACACCGCCGGTGCGGTTGATCATCACTATATCTGTGCCGAGCTCGTCTTCCACGTGGGGGGCGATAGAGCGCATCACCGTATCGGTGGAGCCACCTGCTCCCCACTGGATAATGCCCTGGATATCCTTTTCCGGATAATCTGCGAATACGGGGCTGGCTGCAATAGAGAGTATAGCCAGAGTGCTTTTTATCTTGTTTATCATCGCAAAACCTCTCGTGCTTTTTTATTTTAAAATTTGTAATATTAACATTGTTTTCAGGCAGTAAACCGATAATAGGCTTATAGCCCTTTTCACTTGATTTCGTTCAATATTTCCAGAAGCTTATAACATTGAACGATGATATTTTTGGCAGCGCCAAATTTTGTTAGCCGATCTTCAACAACTAGGCACTCCTTATCTTTTTCAAATCCACTCTCCAGCTCGACGAGCAGTACGTAGGCTTCGTTCTCGGTTTCGGCACAGTCTCGCCAGGCTATCGAACCGGTTTCGACTGAAGCCTTGCCCAGATGCGTCGCACAAACGCCTTCGGTAGCGGTGAGATAACTCACCAGCTCTTCTTCGGATACACCCGCATCCAGCTCACACATCAGGGTTACGATACGCTCCCCCACCGGTTCGCCTTGGGACACCCGATTCGATGCAGGCACACGCTTCATATTGGTGAACTTAGTGCGCATGCGCCGAGACCAGGGTGTCGGATGTTCGATCAACGTCCTATAGGGCGCGGATTCCAGCACGTCCAGGTCCAGCAGCTCGTATAGCGTGAAATAGGGATAGGTCGCGTCGTCAGCGTTTTTATAACGCCGAGCCCGCACGATGCCCGGAACGGTCAACCGCTCCGGCACATGCTCGGTTGAGTGCCATGCGTTGTACTCTTCATCCAACTCAACCGCCGTATCATTCCAAAGCGCCAAAACCGCCTGCCCTTCGAGTTTCATAAGCTGTCACCTCGTTGTCGTCAGGGTTTGATCATTACCTTGGTGGCACTCTTATCGAACGCCAGATCAAAGCCTTTCAACCCCTCTTCGATAGAAACAACATGTGACACCATGGGCTTGAGCATTTCATGGTGCTCTGCCAGAAAATCGATCATTTCCGGCCAAACCTTCTCGGCAGGACGGAAAGAGCCTTTGATCTTCTGCTGCTTGCGCACCACGGCAGTGAGGTCCATCTCAACCGGGGCGGAGAGGATTCCAGCTACCACGATGCAGCCGTTGTTCTTGAGAATCGCAAGGCCTGAGTTGACCGCGTGAGACGAGCCTGCAGCTTCAAAGACCACATCGAACTTGCCCCCATCCCCGTAACGGGCAACACCCTCAAAGAGGTCTTCGTCGTCCAGATCCAGGGTTTGCGAGATACCCATCTCCGCGAGGCTTGTCAAACGGAAGGCATCACCCTTGCCGATCACGACGACGTCGCTCCCTCTAGCCCTGGCCAGAACGGCGATCGCTTCACCTATGGTACCTGGCCCGAACACGGCGACCTTCTGTCCCGGCTGCAGATCGGCAGTATTGATCGCCTGCGCAGCAATGGTGAAGGGCTCCGCCAGTGCTGCGATTTCATCTGGCAGACCTTCAGGGATGGGAAGACAGTTCTTCAGCGGCACAAGAACCTGTTGCGCGAATGCGCCATCTCGCAGCATGCCAATACTATCCCGATGGGTGCAATCATCCGGGCGCCCCACTTGGCACTCCGGGCATACACCACAGGTAATCGATGGCCGCACCACCACCCGATCGCCGGGTTTAAATGATCTATCACCTTCACCTACCGCGAGGATGGTGCCTGAAAACTCATGCCCTAGGGTCAGCGGCAGGCTGTTGCGCATCCATTCATAACTAGGAGTCCATTCATGCACATGCAGGTCACTGCCACAAATGCCAGCCGCTGCTACAGAGATTAGCGCTTCTCCAGCGGTCGGCATCTTCGGCGCGGGTACATCGACCAGTTCTACCCCAGGCTCTGGCCCGATCTTTCTCAACGCTAGCATTAACCCGTTCCTCAAAATCGCTCGTGTCAATTTCTGGAAGCTGCCGCAATGGCAGGACGCTTCATCATCATGGGTACAGTGTATGACTGTAATTGATATATATAAAATATTTATATAAGATATCTACCATACTTAATACATATGGATAGAGCTTATGGAGCTTCGCCATCTGCGCTACTTCGTCACCGTGGCCGAAGCGGGTAGCCTGTCCGGCGCCGCTGAAAAGCTCTTTATTTCTCAACCCCCGCTTTCAACGCAGATCAAGCAGTTGGAGCATGAGATCGGCACGCCCCTCTTTATTCGTCAATCCAGGGGGATCCTACTGACTGCTGCCGGCACGCGTTTTCTGAAAGAGGCTAAAGAGATACTCGAGCATTCGGAGCGAGCCAAGGCTCTAGCTCGTCAGGCCGATAATCCTAGAGGTGGCCTGATTCGAATCGGATTCGTGCCTTCAGCCAGTCATACGGTCCTACCTCGGTTTATGAAGCAGCTACGAAGGCAAAGGCCAGAAATCGAAGTGATAGTACGGGAGTTGGTTACGGCGGAGCAGTTGCTAGCACTTGACGAAAATCGCATCGATGTAGGGATCGCACGTCCCTCAGCATCAGCGCGATACCATGCCTGGGTAGCACAACAGATCAATGACCCCTTGTGCTTGGCCATCCCGAGCAACCATCCGCTTTCCCAACATAAAGCGATCAAGCTCGAAGCGGCGGCGGAGGAATCATTTGTATTCTTCACCCGTTTTCGAGCTCATACCTACTATGACCAAATTATCGGATTATGTACCGACGCAGGGTTTTCACCCCGAATAAGTTGCGAAGCGAGCACTATATACGGGGTGTTGGATCTAGTAAGTTCTGAGCTGGGAATCGCCATCGTGCCAGCGTCTTCGGTACTACTGGCGACTGAAAATGTTACGATTAGGGTAATTGAAAATCCGACTCGAAGAAGCGAAATGGCACTGATCCAAGCTCCAGGCAATCAAGATCCTCTCATCTATGACGCATCCACCTGCATGAAGAAGGTGTTTGAAGAATTAGTAAAAGATCGTGATCAAAAGATAGGTTGAATTTCTAATATTTTAGTTTCTAGTGTTACGGTAGACTCTGAGCGCCCCCAGTTATTGAGGGCGTTCCACGCAACCGGCCAGTGACATTACTGACGAAAACCTTAATATGTGCGGAAATTACAGCTATGAATTCTCGGGACAGTATACCTATGTCTCAGCTCAACAATGTCCGCTTTGGATCGCAACCAGCAGCTTGGTTTTGGTAACCAGGCTGCGTCGCGTACCGGCACAAAGCCGACATTGGCGAGCCATATTGAGACTCAAGCTCCGTCGTCGCCGAACACCGGTTCGAACTCTCTCGGCTACAGCTAGCCAGGGACGTTTTTCGTAACGAGCATTTTTACTCCCGTGCGAGGATTACCCTCCAACTGAATCGTACTCAGCAGATGACGATCAGTAATACTCGAGAATTTTTGCGCCATGTGCCGAGCAAGCCCATCGCTCGCTGTGGTAAGAATCAGATTTATGTTTGGCATCGATGTAGCGACGAGTCTGAAAATATCTAGCATTGCAACTCGGTTTAGGTCATCCAAATGCGCAATCGGCTCATCGAGGAAGAAGCTGCCTCCAGTATTTCTAGCCCTAGCAAGATAGAGAGATAGAGCCAGATCCTGACGCTGACCTTGGCTGAACTTTTCTTCAGCATCCAAAGCAAAATCATGGCCTTCAGCGAAGACTGTCCATCTAAGCGCCTCATCCCCCTCTGACACCCCCAGCCCCTGGTAGACCTCATTCGCATGCATCCGAGAGAAAAGCTCGGCAGCTGGTCCGAGAAGTGGTGCGAGACTGGAGGTGGTCAGCTCCCTAACGTGTAGGGTGTAACGATCAATCGTGCGGTCAGCCTCTGTGATGTAATTTCGCCCCGCCTCAAGCTTCTTGGAAAGCTCATCTTTCTCATACTTCAGCTTGGCCAACTGCTCAGAGTCCGATTCAATAGCTACGACGGCTTCACACTCCGCCAACATAGTCTTATAAACATCGACCCGCGCCCTATTCGCTTCGACTTTTTCGAGAGCAGTATTATAGTTGTCGAGTACAATAGGGTCTTTACCAACTACCTCACTCCAATGATTCTCGAAATGGTCAACAGTTTGAGAAATAGCCGCGATATTCGAGTTCAGTCCATCTATTTCGCGGGACTTGGCCTGAATTTTTTCAATTGCCCCCTGAACTAAAGGGGCGAGTCTAAGTTTTTCAAGATTGGCTTGATTCGAGCGGCCCTGATAGTAATCCATATAACTAGTGAGATTTTCACGCGCCGTTGATAGTCTTAAGACTGAACCCTCAGCAGAGTCTGTTTCAAAAAATGCTTCTACTTCCGTCAAACTATCGAAAATCTTTCTCAACTCTATGGCTGATCTAACCCGGCTATCAAGATATAAAAGGTTATCAGAATTAAATTTAGAAAAATCACTAACACCCATTACTTCCAGATATTTGGTTCGTTGAGCAATAGTGTCAAGTTCTCCATTAATCGATCTCAAACGAGATATATAATTGTCATAGGAGGCCTTTTGGCTATTTGCCAATGTAAGTTTTTCTATACATTCTCTCTCAAATTCCCTAGCCTCTGACAAGTTTATAGTGGCAGCATTAAGCTCAGGCGTCAGTATATTTTCACCAGCTAATTGCTTACGCAATTTATCATTAGACTCCCAATCATGATTACAGAGCGGGCAATGCCCACTCTCATGAGAGTGAACAATATCTCGTCCAATTGCCCTGAGCTTATCAACAATGCTTGACAGGGCATTAAATTCCGACTCAGCCTTCACCCTCGCACTCTTAGCTAATTCTACCTGGCGATTAATGTTAACGATGTCCGCAGGGGGCTGGACGACATTCGCAACTAAATCTTGCTTTTCCCGAATAAGATCAAGTAAGAAGCCTGCATGCTGCGTCAAATAGCTTATCGACTGAAGCCACGCCTCTTGCTTCTCAGAACTCCATGAGAACTCAACAAATTGCTGTTCTATCCGAATTTCACTCACGTTCCCCGACGAAAAATAATCATGTATGCTTGGCTCTGATGTAATCAACTCCCATTGACTGAGTATATCGAAGCGTTCTTTTGCCCAACTTACGCAACGCGTGCCTTCAGCCGCTTTCACCTCCGCGTTGGACAGATCAGCAGACAGTTTACTGTGCTCTTTACTCAGCGTCTCACTGGTTTCTAATAGGCTGACAAGGGTTTGTCGAAGAGTCTTTAGCTGACTCTGCCCTACACTGTATTGCTCCCATTGATCTGACAAAAATCTAAATATACCGAGGTGACTCTGAACATCTTTTTCGAGAACCCTAACTTGAAATTGAGCCGTTTTAAAGTCATCCTTTAGGGTCCCAAACATTTCCGCCTGAGGAAAATCAAACAATATCTTTGAGAGCTGACTCGTTGCTCGCTCTTTCCAAGGTGAATTTTTAGCTAATTTAGCTTCAAGCTCTGATATCTCTGCACTAAGACGAATAAAGCTTTCTTCAAGCCCCTTAATACTCGGCAGTTCTTTTCGATAGTCACGCAACTCACGCAGGGTGCTTGTAATATGCCCAAGCCCGAGAATATCAGCAAAAATCTGCTGTCTTTCTTCCGCTTTATTATTATCAACCAGTAAAGATAGTGAATTAGAGTACAGCCAACGGCTATTGCGTAGCCAACCACGCTTCGCTTTACTAATAGCTTGAGCGGTTCGACCAGAGACAGAGCTCGGAGTAAGCATCTCTAGCAAATTGGACTCTTTTATTCTCGTTCTTCTCGTGTCATTTTTAGATATCCACACTGTACGGCCTTCACGGGTAAGCTCATGAAGATGCTCACCAATCAAGCAGGTTGCCGAGACGGAGGTCGCCCCCTCTCCCCATTGGCATGCGAAATTAGTTGTGTTACGAAGATCTTCGACCCTACCGGTCAGCAACCACTCTAGCGCGTAGCAGATAGTGCTCTTGCCCGTGCCATTGGCCGCGTGTATGACAGTCAACGGCGCATCCAGAGGAATCACCAACTCGTCCGGGACGCCTCGAAAGTTTCGGATAGTGACCGAAAGGAACTTGATTGATTGGTTATTCATTTAGATTCCATTCTTTACCATGCAGTCGAGCGAGCCCTCTGCTACCCAGCCTATCCAACGACTCCAGTAGCTGAGAAGAAGCTGCGCTATCAGGGGTGAATACGGTGTCTTGAACTCCACTCAAAGAGCTAACAAGCCCTAATGGAGTTATACGCTGATACCGCACCCAGCCTTCTGCCCCCTCGTAAACCACATGTTTCCTGACAAACCTAGTGTCCTTTTCGACTTCTATCATGAATGGTTTGAGACCATCGTGCATTTGTGTCATTGCCAACACTAGATAACCATCAACAACTGAACCATTTTTTTCTCGTTGTAAAAGCGCGGCATCAAGGTATGTTTCAGCACGCCTAGACAGTGCCCAAGCCTCAGAATAGGTTTCACATTTTACTTCTACCAATAAAATAGACGCGAAATCGCTATACCAATAATGCAGTTGATTTTCGAGAGCAGGCTCCGGCCAGTTCTCATCACTCACCACCGCCAGATATCCATGACTTGACGATTTAAAACCAGCGGATAAAGCTCGCTCATCGATTATATTGATCAGATCACTGAGCATCTAAACTTCTCCTACGCTTTAGAATATCATCCATGAAGTCTTCTGCCGAGAGGGCCATATTATCATCGTAGAGTGACTCGATTTCACCCAGATTAAACATATGTACATTTCTAGGGACATCAGCTTCTGTAATCGACCCTCTAACGGGCGGCATGCTAGTGTAATCAGATCGAGGATGGTTGATATTTTTATCTTTGACATATCCCATAGCATGCGCAAACACAATCAAACTAGGGTGACTAACGTCTCTTCTCGCCCATCGAAATAAATCACCCTCCATCTGCCTAACATGATAGGTATGGTTTGCCCAAGCCATCACATTAATATCACCAACTTCCGGATCAGTAAATTTTATATGGCCATCGGCTCCTGGCTCTACTACCCACTCAGCGTTTTTGTGAGACTTAATATAACTCAGCGCTTGTACCGCCTTCATGACGTACTCACCAGAAGCAGCCATATCTTCTAATGAAAAAGGCTCATTCTTCTTCACGCCATATTTAGTCCGATAGGTAAACCCTTCGGGGTCAGCCAGAACTGCGCTTTGAACCAAAAAATTCAACAGGTCGAGCTCTTTCCTCACGCACTCGAGGTAGCCATCCAAAGGAGGATGCCGTTCAAAGAGCTCATGGAACTCGAGTGCTGCTGGCGGAAGATCTTCTCGGACATCACAATCAACCAAGCGATGCCCCTTGACAGCCTCGAGAGACAAGTTGGTTGCCCAATTAATGGTCAGCGTTAGAGCTCCATTGCTGCTCCTTCGCATGACCCTGCTCGGAGGGTGGACTGCTGGAGGTGTGGCTCGGGTGGTATGCTCCACATCCAAAGCAGGGAACACTCCTGTCGTACTGTGGAGGCCGACTTCACAATCACGTAGTCGAGCGCTATTCGCGATGGCTATGGCAATCGGCGACCTGCTCCGCTGGCCATGGTAGTCCGTGACCGCACCCAACACGTTGAGGATACTGCGCACATTCTGCGACGCTAATACCAAGTTAGGACGATCAGCTTTATCTTCAGATTGACTGACCATGATACGCCTCAATTGCGATTGAGCATTGGAAAGCGGATTGGTGAAGTCGTTACCTAGTGTTGGCCATACGATCACATCCTTGAACGCTAACCGTAACGATAGGTTTGCATGATCATAATTCGGATCACCTGTCTCGTTTTCGACCAAGACGTAACAATCATACGTTTCATTCTCAGGATCCGTTACCCAACACCAGCCCGCCTTGTAATTACGAGCGGGTGCTGGTTTCCATTTGGGGTCGATCCAGGAAATATCATCAGATTCCATCCACTCCAAGAGCATGGAGCCTGATACGTCGCCACAACCGGTGGTGAACACTAGTGGGTATGGATAGCCTTTCACCAGATCGTTTATCTCGCTCCACTGGCTTGCCTCTGCCGCCGTTGCACCCGCTACGACCAATGCCGGGCGAGAGCCGAAATTGGTGAAGAAGGTACCTGCTCCGGGCTCAAACATGCTCTTAACAAAAGGCAGTAGTTCGTTACCTTGGATCAAACCTATATTGAAACGATCACTACTACCTAGCGTGCGGCCTATATACTCAGTGCGCACCGCCGAAACAAGTTTTTCATCTTCCTCTGAGAGTGTAGCTCCGTGAGAATGGAGCAACCTTTTAATTTCTTCAACGATCCTTGCTGTATCCGATTCAAGCTTAAAATAGGTGGATTTAATTTCTGGATAGTCCGCAATCATCCTAGACAGACTGTCTTTCTTGTGAATTTCGGTATGAAGATGATCAATTCTTTTCCAGACAATATCGCACAACTGCTCTTGAGTTAAGTTTCTAAGATCGGGATGATTCCTCAATGTCGCCGAGGCTTTCCGCGCGGCCAGTGCTTTCTCCTCGAATAGTACGCGCAAATCCTCGAAACGTTCCCGTCCTTTCCCTACCATAAAGTCAAATAATTTACCCTGCGCCCGATCAGACACCGCGAGGTAGTACCGAAAATCACTACCCGGAGGTGGCGCTATATGTGGTTTTATTGTGGCATACAGGAAAAATTTGCATATTTCTTGGACTATCATCGGGAGCTGGACGATACCGTTGTAGCGTTTGCACTGGATAACTCCAACGGGAATCGAATCTTGGAGAAGGATCACGTCCCGGCCTTGGTCAGCACCGTCGTTCAAGCGACACGCCTTGTCGAACCAGTCCTCTTTACCCGCCTCTGCTCGAGCTGTGTAGAGATCCGCCAGCAGAAGCTCGAAATGAGCGTCACCCATTCTCTCAAAAGGCAGTTGCCCACAGTCGAATGCGAACACTTCAGGAGCCTGCGAATCGGCGTTCCGCACCGCCTGATCGTCTTCGTCGCTCATGAATACACCGTTAACCATTGCCAAAATCATGCTCCTAGCATTGAGTTGCCCCCATAGGTGATGGCTCCCGTTAGCGCCACCGCAACGTAGCAACCGATCTCGCGAGAAGGGTGCTTGAAGGCGTTTTTCTCTTTTCTTCGCAAGGTAGTAAACCCTGCGCCCGGAAGGAGGCAACTCGGGCTCCCTCTCCCGTTTACTGTCTTAGCTTTCCAGGTCATTTGAGGGTATATCACCACAACACCTAGACGGTACGAAGCTGGCATCATGCTAACGCGGGAAAAGCACCGTTGCCAATAACCAAAATACTAGTAGTGTGGGCCTACACGCTTAGTAATAAATATTTCCGTAATGCAAACAAAGTCAAGGGCTTGCTCGCATGGAATTCAGGCTGCGTGGGGATGCAATCGCAGACTCATGAGATACAAATGATTTGTTACTCATCGCGCTTAAGTACCAATCGAAATAATGAATATAGGAAACGTGCCTTAGTACGACAAAAGTCAAATTGATCTCCATTCCTGAATGAGAACAGGCAATGTCCGTTTTGGGCACAGAGCAGACAAATATATGCGATAACACAACCCCATAATTACTGAAATATTCGGCAATAAACGAATTTTCAGAAACCCTGTTCAGGCCCCCAATCACGCAAGGCTTTTAGCAAGCATCCAAAAGTGACTCAACACTGCACAAATGCCTTTGCGATCTGCGCGGCCAGACGGGCATTATTGAGCACGAGCTGAATATTCGACTCGAGACTGTCACCGCCAGTCAGTTCGGCGACGCGCGCCAGCAGAAATGGTGTCGTCGCCTTGCCGTGAATCCCCTGCGCATCCGCTTCCTGCAGGGCCTGCTCGATGGCGGCGTCGATGGCCTCTGTCGCCATTGCGTACGGCTCCGAGATCGGGTTGGCGATCACCACCCCGCCTCGCAGCCCAAGATCCCACTTGGTCCTTAGGGCCTGCGCGACAGTTTCAGGCGAGTCGAGGCGATAGTCGACGGCGAAGCCGCTGTCGCGGGTATAGAACGCAGGCAACGAATCGGTTCGGTAACCGACCACCGGCACGCCCTGGGTTTCGAGATATTCAAGGGTCAGACCCAGATCCAGAATCGACTTGGCGCCGGCGCACACCACGGCGACATCGGTTTGCGCCAGCTCCTGCAGGTCAGCCGAGATATCGAAGGTTTGAGTCGCGCCCCGGTGCACACCGCCGATGCCGCCGGTGGCGAAGATCCTGATGCCTGCCATTGCCGCCAGAATCATCGTCGCCGCGACCGTCGTGGCGCCGGTTCCGCCTGCAGCAACGATAAAGGGAATATCGCGACGGCTGACTTTCGCCGCTTCGCGACCTTCCCTGCCGAGGGCCTCGATCTGTTCCCGCTCGAGGCCCACTGTCAGCCGCCCCTCGATAATGGCGATGGTTGCCGGAATCGCGCCTTGGGACCGTACCGCTTCCTCGACCCGGAGCGCTGTTTCCACATTGCGGGGATACGGCATGCCATGGGCAATGATCGTAGACTCCAGCGCCACCACCGGTCGATTGTCGGTGAGGGCTTCGGCCACTTCGGGGTGAGTATCCAGATAGGGTTTCAGCATGCGTCGTTACGTCATAACGAAATCCCGTTTATCAGGATGCAGATTCTGGTTTGATTATCAGTAGGTTAACAGGGTCGCCATTGTGCAGGATGACCTGCGTATTCTCAGCGCCCGCGGAAAGCTGCACAACCTGACCCGGTGCCAGCTCCATGTCGACTCGGCATCCGTTACCACAAAGCAGGCTTACCGAAAGCTCTTTCGAATACGTATTTTCGATGCTGGCCATCTCGCCAGCACCAATGGTTTCATGAATATCTTTATTATCATTCATAAGGAATGCTCTCTCACCATGACGGTACGGCATTCGCACGAATACCGGGGGCGTTAACGCTATGCATTCAACCGTGTTATACCCTTCCTTGTTCTGAGTACACTTCCTTCCGCTTCGTCTACAGTTTGGTTCGCATCTTACGGGTGAGCAAGGGAACCTATGAACAAGTCCCAGTTGCGCTCTGCGGTGCCCTCGGCACAGACCGCAAAAATCGGATGCGCCCTTTCCCGACTGGCCGCTGCATGTTTCCGAAGCGGCGCCGCTTGCGTCTCGCGCTGACTCGTCGGCACCATTTCGCGGGCGCGAAAATATCTGAAAAACTTGCTATTTTTCATTTACCGGGATCATCGGCGTGTCCGGCACGTTCCCATTACGGAAACAGGGAGAGGCGTAATGTCAGTTGCAAAGAAGTCGAGCCAGCACCGGGAGCTCTCCTGTCGCGAACAGGCGTTCCAGGAGTGTGTAGCCATGACCCGCTACGTCCTGTCGTCCGGACTCAAGTTGCCCGCCTCACTGGCACAGAAGCTGGAATCCCTGGCCGGGCCGGATTCAGGCTCTGCACCTGACCTCGATGCCGGCGAACTGGCAGTTGCACACGGCCATCTGGCCCAGATCGTGGCGCCGGCAACACCGAGAACCATCCTGCTACTGGACCGGGAGTCGGCCAAACGCGGCTTCTGGTTCTTTCTCGGCCCCGTGTCCCATATCCGACGGATGATGCTGGCCACGATTTTGTTTCTGGCCACCTTCATCGCGACCAGCACCTGTGAGGAAGTGACCGGGAATGTCAACGTGTCCGTTGAGCATGGCAAAATCCTCTTCCTCAACGAACTCTTTCTGCTTGCCGCCGCCGGGCTTGGCGCCTGTTTTGCCGCCCTGTACCAGGCCAACCGGTATATTGCCGAAGGCACCTTCGACCCCAAGTACGAGGCCTCGTACTGGATCAGAATCTTCATGGGAGTGATTGCCGGTTTACTGTTGGCCGTGCTGCTGCCGCTCGACTCGCTTACCGATCTGCAGATGGGCGGGAGCCAGGCATTCGGCGCGGACTCCGATTCAACGGGACAGGGCGAAACCGCAAAGGCGCTCAATCTTGCCATGCCGACTCTGGCGATGCTGGGCGGCTTTTCGGCAACGGTTGTATACCGAATGCTCAATCGTGTTGTAGAAGCCCTCGAAACGCTGGTTCGAGGCGACACCCGGGATATCCTCAACGCCCGTGAGCAGGCCGCGCAGGCCCGGCTCGCCGAACAGGTCACGCAAAGCCGCATGCAACTGGCCACCCGCCTGGTCAGCTTGCAGCAACAGCTGGGCGCCGGTACCGGCGCCGAAGAAGTGAGCCAAAAGCTCTCGGGCCTGCTGGAGGAACTGCTGCCTTACGGCCCGGAGGGAGAAAAACAGGCCGGAGCGTCCGGCAAGGAAGGCTCCAAAATGCCGGTTGCCGTGCAAAGCCAAGACGCGCCGGAATGAATACCCGGCGCTTAATCGGCGGCCAGGACCGCTATCGGCATACGGCGGTGCCTGATGGGGGAACTTGTCGAAACCCGATGCCTTGCTCCAGGCACGGTCGGTTTCGGCGAGCGCCAGCACCGCCCCAAAGCCGCGACCTTCGAAACCCGCGGCCAGGTCCGGCCGGCCACAGTGATCCACCGGCAGGCGCGCGCCGGACCCTGTGAACATATCGGCCAGCGGGACGAGCTGGTCGCCTCCGACCTGCTGCTGTGCAACCATGCCCCGCTGTGCCACAGGATCCAGCACCAACTGATTCCCGTCCCGGGCCATTCAGAATTGATTGAACGGCCGTTGAGACGAAGAGGCGCCGTTCACAGGCTCATTTCACCCTAGCGCGGCAGCGACAGGCAGGCTTCGAGGCCTCCTTCTGGACGATTGCGCAGCCGCAGATCGCCACCGTGGGCGCGGGCGATATTACGTGCGATCGAAAGCCCCAATCCCATGCCACCATGCCCACTGCGTTGCGGCGCCAACCGGGTGTACGGGGCGAACGCCCGCTCCAGCTGTTCTTCGGGGATGCCCGGCCCGCTGTCGAGCACCCGGACTTCGAGCCCTTCTTCGCTATCGTCGAGGTGAACCTCGGCGCCGCCGCCATAGTAAAGCGCATTGTCGATCAGGTTGCCGAGGCAGCGCCTGAGCGCCAGCGGCTTGCCAAGAAACGGCGCCTTTTGCTCCCCCTGCAGCGTCACCGTCTGCCCGCCGAGCGCGGCGCTGTCGCACAGATGCTCGAGCATATCGCGCAGATCCACCTCGACACGGTTTTCATGAATATCGGTCTCCTTGACACTCTGCAGCGCCCCTTTTACGAGCATGTCCAGATCTTCAAGGTCGCGGCAGAAGGCTTCACGGTCGGCATCGTTTTCCAGCATTTCGGCGCGCAGCCGCAGCCGCGTGATGGGCGTCTTGAGATCGTGTGAAATGGAGGCGAACAATCTCTCGCGGTCATCAAGATAACGCTGGATGCGCAGCTGCATGCCGTTGAACGCGCGGGCCGTCATCTCCAGTTCGCGGCTGCCCTCTTCCGGCACCGGCTGCGCCTGCCCCTGACCGAAGCTTTCGGCAGCGCGGGCCAGCCGGCGCAGGGGCCGGGTCAGGGTGCGCACGATCCAGACGCCGAACAGCATCATCACCCCCAGCGACACCAGCAGCGACATCAGGCGCTCCGGTGACAGCGGCGTACCGGTCTCGAGAAAGCCGGGGTCCGGCATCAGTGTCGCCAGGTACAGCCACTGCTCCGGACCTACCGGTATCTGAATCACCAGAATCGGCGCATTGCGGTCACCGACCAGCAGCGCCTGGCTGCCCCAGCGATCCGGCAGGTCGGTCAGCAGGATATCGTTGCGGATCACATGGAGATCGGCGGGTCGGGAGAAGGCGATCCGTACGCGTTGATCGAAGCCCAGCTCGTGCCGCAAAACCTCGCGAAACTGGTCCACGACAATATTTTTCAGGCGCGAGTCCGGCAGGTCGTTGATGCGAATCTCTTCGCGGTTGAAGGTAACGAAAAAGCGGGTTCCGCCCATATCGCGCAACTGATCGAGTACCACGTGGCGGTACGCCGTGGGTAACGAGGTGAAGAACTGCACCGTCGAGGCCACGCGAAAGGCCATATGCCGCGACATTTCCTGCACATTACGCTCGTTGTCCGCCCGGAACTGCGTAAACCAGATGGCACTGGAGACGATCTGCGCCAGCAGTACACCGAGCCCGAGCACCAGCAGAATCCTGCCGCTGACCGACCGCGGCCAGCCGAGCCATTTCGCCACGGACCCGCCGGTCATCGTGGTCCCGCTGAGCAGTCAGGCGCCGGGCGCATCGCCGGCCACCACCGGTACCGCCAGCACGTATCCCTGGCCACGCACCGTCTTGATCAGCCGAGGCGAACGGGCGTCATCGCCCAGACGCTGACGCAGGCGGCTCACCTGAACGTCGATGAAGCGATCCATCGGCAGATTGTCGCGCCCACGCGTGGCTTCCGCGATGCGGTCCCGGCTCAGCACCTCGCCGGCATGCTCGAGCAACAGCCGCAGCAAATCGTATTCCGCGCCGGATAGCGTCACCGGTGCGCCCTGCGCATCGAGCAGCCGACGCTGGACCATATCGAGCTCGAAGCCGGCAAAACGCTGATAACGACCGCCCGATGGCTGCACCGGCGCACCCTGTTCGCTGCGCCGCAGGATGGCGCGAATACGCGCCAGCAACTCACGGGGGTTGAACGGCTTGGCCAGATAGTCGTCGGCACCGATCTCCAGTCCGACGATACGATCCATTTCATCCGAGCTGGCCGTCAGCATGATCACCGGCACCCGGGAGAAGGTGCGCAGCTTTCGACAGACCTCGAAACCATCATCCCCCGGCAGCATGACGTCCAGCACCACCAGCGACGCAGCGTCGCCGTCGCGCAGGGAGCGCAATAGCTGTTCCCCATCCTCTGCAGTACGCACCGAAAACTGGTTGCGCTCGAGATAGCTGCGCAGCAACGAACGGATTTCGGCGTCATCGTCGACAATGTAAACCGGTTTGTCCTGGATCATCTTTTACGATCGTTCCACTCCATGTAACCAAGACCGGCGCGGGCAAGCAGGCGAGATCTCTCCTACTCCTGCGGATAACGCGTCGGAATGAGGCTGTCCTTGATTTTCTTCAGGTAGCGCTGGAAATCGACGCCCCGGCGCAGCGTCACGCCGGTCGCCAGCACATCCAGCAACGTCAGCTGGATAATCCGCGAGGTCATCGGCATGTAGATGTCGGTGTCCTCCTGCATCGGCACCGGCAGCAGCAGCGTGCACTGCTCGGCCAGCGGCGAGCGTTCGCTGGTGATGCCGATCACCGTAGCCCCGCTTTCGCGCGCCAGTCGGGCAATGTCGACCAGCTCCCGGGTTCGGCCGGTGTAGGAAATCACCACCACGACGTCACCGGTATTGGCACCGGCGGCGATCATGCGCTGCATCAGCACATCATCGTAAGCCATTACCGGAATGTTGAGACGGAAGAATTTGTGCTGGCCATCGAACGCCACCGGCCCCGAGGCGCCGAGGCCGAAGAAGGCGACCTGCTTGGCCTGGCTGAGATAATCAACGGCACGGGTGATCAGCGCCGGCTCCAGGCTCTGACGTGCCGTATCGAGGGCGGCGATGGTCGAGGAGAAAATCTTGTCGGTGTATTCCTCGGTACTGTCGTCGTGTTCGACGCTACGCGAGACATATGGCATCCCGCCGGCCAGGCTCTGGGCCAGCTGAATCTTGAAATCGGGATAGCCGCGATTGTCGAAACTGCGGCAGAAACGGTTAACGGTGGGCTCGCTGACACCCGAGGCCTGCGCCAGCGCCGTGATGCTGAGCCGCGTCGCCGACTGCGGGTCACGCAGAATCACCGTCGCGACCTTGCGCTCGGACTTGTTCAGGGTATCGAGGCGCTGGCGAATCTGCTCCAGTAGATTAACACTGTTAGTGTTCATATTGAGGATATCTTTGTTTGTAAATTATCTACATTTTTAGTGTTCAGGCCACTATAACGTCGCCACGCGGTTGCTTCCAGCCCCCGCTCACCCGACACAGCGGGTCAAAGAGCCGCCCGAAGATGGACAAATTATGTAAATTTTACAAATTTAGTAATTGACTCGCCCCGGAACGCCCGATAGGATCGGTGCATGTTCGTTGAATAACCAAAAAACAGGCCACCGCCATGTCCATTGCCGACACCTCCTGCGACATTCTGTTTTTCGGCGCCCTGGGTGACCTCACCCAGCGCAAGCTGCTCCCGGCGCTCTACCAGCTGGAGCGCGCCAACCTGCTGAGCGCGGACACCCGCATCATTGGTCTCGCGCGCGATTCCGAACCCGCCGACAGCATCAACCACAGCGAAGCGAGCCTGCGCCGCTTCGTGCCGGAAGCCGAAATCGATACCGATACACTGCAGCGCTTTCTGCAAAAGCTTCAGTTCCTCAGCGTCGACTTTGGCGTTGCCGCGGATTACCTCGCGCTCAAGGACCTGCTCGATCAGCGTCCGGATCGCACCCGCATTTTCTATTACTCCACCGCCGCCTCGATCTACGGCATGATCAGCGCGAACCTCGCCTCCTCCGGCTGCATCGACGAGCGTAGCCGCGTGGTCATGGAAAAGCCGATCGGTCACAGCCTCACCTCCTCCCACGAGGTCAACGCTGCCGTCGGTCAGTACTATGACGAAGCCCAGATCTACCGTATCGACCACTACCTCGGTAAAGAGACGGTACAGAACCTGATCGCGCTGCGCTTCGCCAACAACCTGTTCGGCAACCAGTGGAACCAGAACCACATTTCGCACGTCGAGATCACGGTAGCGGAAAAAGTCGGCATCGAAGGACGGTGGGGCTACTTCGACAAATACGGCCAGCTGCGCGACATGGTCCAGAACCACCTGCTGCAGTTGCTCTGCCTGGTCGCGATGGATCCGCCCTCGGACTTGAGCGCCGACGCCATCCGCGATGAAAAGGTCAAGGTACTGAAGGCGCTGCGACCGATCACCGAAGACATCCGCGACAGCCACGTCATCCGCGGCCAGTACAGTGCCGGCGAGATCGCCGGCGAACCGGTGCCGGGCTATCTCGAGGAACCTGACGCCAACACCACCAGCGATACCGAGTCGTTCGTCGCCATCAAGGCCGAGATTCGCAACTGGCGCTGGGCCGGCGTGCCGTTCTACCTGCGCACCGGCAAGCGCATGCCGGAAAAACTGTCGCAGATCACGATCCATTTCCGCCAGCAGCCGCATTACATCTTCGATCCGGAGCAGCGCAAGCTTGCGGAAAACAAGCTGACCATCAAGCTGCAGCCCGACGAGGGCATTTCGCTGCAGATCGTGACCAAGGACCAGGGCCTGGACAAGGGCATGCAGCTTCGCTCCGCGCCACTGCAACTGAGCTTCAGCCAGGCTTTCGAAATGAGCCGCGTACCGGATGCCTACGAGCGTCTGCTGCTGGAAGTCATCAACGGCAACCAGTACCTGTTCGTGCGCCGCGACGAGATCGAGAACGCCTGGAAATGGTGCGACCAGATTCTGGAAAACTGGCAGGACGGCAACGAGCCGCTGCCCTATGCCGCCGGCAGCTGGGGCCCCGAAGCCTCTGACGTGATGCTGGCCACCGACGGGAGGACCTGGCATGAAAACGGCTGAGCTGACGTTGCCGCCAAACGTGCACCTTGAGCGTTTCGACGACGCCGACAGCCTGTGCGACGCCCTTGCCGGCCACATCGCCGAACGCATCGGCGCCGCGGTGTCCGAACGCGATACCGCCGCGCTGGCGCTGTCCGGCGGCCGCACGCCGCTGCCCCTGTTCGAACGCCTGCGCCGTGAAGCCCTGCCCTGGGATCACGTGCAGATTACCCTGGCCGACGACCGCTGGGTCGCGACCGACTCGCCGGACAGCAACGAGGGCCTGGTGCGGGAGCACCTGCTGCAGGACAACGCAGCCGCTTCCCGCTTCATCGCCCTGTGGCAGCCTGACAGCAGCGCCCGCAGTGCCGAAATGGACTGCAACCGCCGCCTCGCCGTACTGCCGGAACTGCTCGACATCGTGATACTGGGCATGGGTAACGACGGCCACACGGCATCGCTGTTCCCCTGCTCGAACGACCTCGGACGCGCCCTGACCACGGCCCAACCCTGCTGTGCCGTAACGCCGACCAGTGCGCCACATGACCGCATGACACTGAGCGCGCGACGCCTGCTGGCCAGCCGCGAACGCATTCTGCATCTCAAGGGCGAGGACAAGCTGGAGACCCTTCAGCGCGCCCTGTCCGGAGAGGATGTCAGCGAAATGCCGATTCGCCTCTTCCTGCAACAGCCATTGACGATTTACTGGAGCCCCTGAGGCTGCCGGCCCGAAACTTAACCGACCCGGCACGCAAACGCCGCCCAGACCAGGATACTGTTATGACTTTGAAGACTCTGCCCGAGACTACAACCGCCCAGATCGACGCACTCTGCGCCCTGGCGCCGGTAATTCCGGTACTCACCTTCAACTCCGCCGCCGAAGCGTTGCCGATCGCCGAAGCACTGGTCGAGGGAGGCCTGCCGGTACTCGAAGTGACGTTGCGCACCGAGGCTGCGCTCGAGGCGATCCAGCTGCTCGCCGACAAACTGCCGGAAGCCCGCATCGGCGCCGGCACCATTGCCAACCCGGCCCAGTACCAGGCCGCATGCGAAGCGGGCGCAAGCTTTATCGTCACCCCGGGCTCCACCCGCGAGCTGCTCGAAACCGGCATCGAAAGCCCCATTCCGCTGCTCCCGGGCATCCAGACCATCTCGGAAATGATGGAAGGCCTGCAGCGCGGCTATCGCCGTTTCAAGTTCTTCCCGGCCAGCGTCGCTGGCGGCCCGGCGGCACTGAAAGCCTATGGCGGCCCCTTCCCGGACGTCCGCTTTTGCCCCACCGGCGGCATTCGTCTGGAAACCGCAAGCGACTACCTGTCGCTCGGCAACGTAATGTGCGTCGGCGGCTCCTGGCTGACCCCCGCAGAACTCATCGCCCAGCAGAACTGGGCCGGCATCCGGGACATCGCCCGCGAGACCGTACAGCGCCTGCAAGACTGACCATCCTCTGCCAATCACAGCCACAGACGCCGCCGTTTGGCGGCGTCTCTATTTATTAACCCGGCGGGTTAATAGGTGAAACAGGGATGTTTCACCATTGGCCGCAGGCCAATGCGAACGCCACAGAAACCAGCATGTCCGCGCACCTGCGCCCGTTTCTGTGGCGTGACGTACAAATAGGTAGGGAACCTATTTGTACGCCAGGTTAATAGCACCACTTTCCGCCGCAACGGGCAATGGCGGGTGTTTATCCCTCTCCAGATCGTCTATGCTAGCCCGAAACGCCGAGCGCTCCAGAGTGAGAACGGGGCCCGCGCCAACGCTAGATTGCTGTACTGTCCGGCCGAAGGAATCGACCGGAAGGTAATCTTTAAGTAACGTGGAAACAGGAAGTAACCACGCCATGAAGACCGCGCCACTGTCCCGGCCCGCCATGCTGTTGCTCGCCATCAGCCTGACGGTACTCGGTATTGCTTACGTGCTGCTCAGGCAACCTTCCACACCGCTCGCCAAGCTGAGCATTGCCGTTTCCCGCACACCGCTTTCCACCCCCATCTACGTCGCCGCCGCCAAGGGCTTTTTCCGGCAACAGGGGCTCGACGTCGCACTGGACGAGATAATCGGCGGCAACCGCGCCTTCGACCGCATGATCGAGGGCCATGCGGACCTCGCTACCAGTTCCGACTCCGTGGTCATATTCCGCAGTTTCCAGCGCCGCGATTTTGTGGTGCTGGCCTCTTTCGTCACCTCCGACAACGACGTCAAACTGCTCGCCAGCGCCGACGGTCCTCTGCGGGACGCGGACGACCTCGCGAACAGCCGCATCGCGGTCACCCCCCAATCCGCCAGTGAGCATTTTCTGCACAACGTCGCCCTGATGCACGGCATCGGCAGCGAGACCATCGACACCCTCGACGTCAATCCGGAAGACATGGACGCCGGACTGCTGGAGAACAATATCCAGGCACTGTCCACCTGGGAACCCTATGGCTATACCATCGCTCGGGAACTGGGCGAAAAAGCCGTGGTACTCCCGACCCGAGGCCTGCACAGCACCAGCTTCAACCTGATCGCGACCGAGGCCACACTGCAGGGTAAGCGGGAATTTCTGGTGGCCGCAATGCGCGCCATCGACCAGGCGATCGACTTCATGCATCAGAACCCGAAACAGGCCCAGGCGATCATCCGCCAGCAACTCGATCTCGAGACCGGCTTCGTCGACTGGGTCTGGCCTGACTACAACTTCCGCCTCGGGCTGCCCAGCTCACTGCTGATTTCGCTCGACAGCGGCGCCCGCTGGGCCCTCAACAACGGCCATGTCGAGCCGCAACCGCTGCCGGATTTCCGCGAGCTGCTCGATGGCTCGCTGTTGCAGCAGGTCATTCCGGCCGTCGGTCAGCGGTGAGGCCAGGATGAAAGTAGGGACACGACTGCTGTTGCTGGCATCCTTTGCCGCCACGGTCGCGCTATCGGGATGGGCGGTCAACCAGTGGAGCGCAGCTCAAACCGAACGCGCCATGCAGCAGCTGCAATATGCCAACGCCGTGCAACGCGGGGTTACACGCCTCAATACCCGATTCGGGCTTTATCTGTCGCTGCACGATGCACGCTCCCTCGAGGAGTGGCTTCGGGCGCGGGAGCAACTGCCTGCGATACTGGCGCAAAGGCCCGAAAGCCACTCGCGCTACGTCAACAGCATCAGCTACCAGAGCAACAGCCTGGCCCAGCTGTCGACGCTGATCGGTCGCGAAGCGCACGATAGCCCCGGCCAGATCCAGCTCACTTACAGAATCTACGCCACTCTCCAGGGAATGACCGACGACGCCCTGCGCCTGGCGTCGGCGGCCGAGCAGCGTATCCGCGATAACAGCGAGCGGAACCGGCTGATCTCGCAAGGGCTGATGTTCGCCATGGCGCTGGCACTGTCGCTGATCGCATTCCCGCTCGCCCATGGGCTCAAGCGCCGCCTGGACGAGATGCGCCGGCAGATGCAGCGCGTAACCGCCGGCAACCTCTGGCTATCGCTGGCTGATCGCCACAACGACGAACTCGGCGAACTGGCGCGCGGATTCGACACCATGCTGAACCGCCTTCGTAACAGCACCTTCTCGATCGATCAGCTGAATGACGAAATCGGACGCCAGACGGCGGCGTTGAAAGAGCAGCAGGAATACCTGCAGACGCTGATCGAGGCGGAACCCGCCTGCGTTCTCACCCTGGACCGTGCCGGCTGCATCCTCAGCCTCAACAATGCCGGCGCCCGCATGCTGATGACAGTCAGCGACAGCGCCCTCGGCCTCAACTTCAACGAACGCTTCGTCGCCCGCCACGACCGCGAAGGCTTCTCCGCACTGCTCCAAAGCGCCTTCGACGGCCGCGGCGGCACCCTGCAGTACCGCCTTTACCGCCCCTATGCGCGGAAGGACACCTGGCTTCAGACCTACGCGGTCCCGTTTTACGACCGGCTTGGCAACGTGCAGTGCATCATCACCGTATCCCACGACGTCAGCAGCCGGGTCCGCGAAGAGCAGCAGGTGCGCGAGGCTCATGCCTTCCTGCAGGACGTCGTCGACAGCGTGCAGGATGCCATCGTGGTGCGCGACATCGACCGCAACGTCCGGCTGATGAACCGCGCCGCCCGTGACAGCGAGTTCAACCACCCCTGCAACCGGACGCTACCGCGCACTTCGCCCGAGGGCGACCGGTTGCCGGCGAGACGGATTCTGACGGGAGACGGCCGCACCGCCGAACTGCACACCTATATGGACCGGGACGGTGAATGGTGCCATATCGAACGCATCGAGACGCCGCTGAAACAGCCGGACGGCACCCTCAGCGGCGTCATCGAGCTGTTCCGCGACATTACCGAAAACACCCGCCTGCTGCACGAACTGCATGAAGAACAGGCGCGCCTGAAGCAACTGGCCCACCATGACCTGCTGACAGGGCTGCCGAACCGCACCCTGTTTCTCGACAGGCTCGAGCAAACCATGCTGCGCGCCAACCGCGAGAAGCAACATTTCGCGCTGCTGTTCATCGACCTGGATCGTTTCAAGGAGATCAACGACAGCCTTGGCCACCAGGCAGGAGACGCCGTGCTGCGCATGGCGGCGCAGCGGCTGAGCAAGACTATTCGCGCCAGCGACACCCTGGCGCGCCTCGGCGGCGACGAGTTCACGGTCATCATGTCGCCGCTACCGCACACCGACGATGCCGCGGTGCTGGCCCAGAAACTGATCAAATGCATCGAGCCGCCCTACCCGATCGACAATCATCGGCTGTTTGTCACGACCAGCATCGGTATCAGCACCTATCCGCATGACGGCATCACCACCGAATCGCTGATCAGTGCCGCCGATGCCGCCATGTACAAGGCCAAGGATGACGGCAAGAACATCTATCGTTACTACTCGAAACAGCTCACCCGGCGCGCGATGGAGCAGGTTTCGCTCGCCTCCGAACTGCACAGGGCACTGACGCGGGACGAATTCCGAATCCACTACCAGCCCCAGTACGATCTGCAGACGCTGGCGCCGATCGGCATGGAGGCGCTGGTGCGCTGGCAGCATCCGCAGCAGGGCCTGCTGCTGCCCGGACGTTTTCTGACGATAGCCGAAGGATCCGGCCTGATACTGCGCATTGGCAACCTGGTGATAGACAAGGTCATGCAGCAGACACGCCAGTGGCGCCAACAGGGGCTCGCGCCCGGCGTCGTCGGGATCAATCTGTCGGGCCGGCAGATCGAATGCGAGCAACAGCTGGAGTGGCTGGAGGAGCGGCTCGAACGGCACAGCTGCCGACCCGAGTGGTTCGAGCTGGAGGTGACCGAAGACTTCCTGATGCAGAATCCGGAGCGGGCGATTGCGATGCTCCATCGCCTGCGCGAAATGGGGTTCGAACTGGCCATCGACGACTTCGGCACCGGGTTCTCGTCGCTGTCCTACCTCAAGCAGCTGCCGCTGACACGACTCAAGATCGACCGCGCCTTCGTGCAGGATCTGCCCGGAAACACCGACGATCAGGCGATATCCCGCGCCATCATCACGTTGGGACAAAACCTGCGACTTAAAGTGATCGCAGAAGGCGTGGAAACACAGACGCAGGCCGAGTTCCTGCGAAACGCCGGCTGTGACGAGGTGCAGGGCTTCCTGTTCAGCAAGCCACGGCCAGTGGCAGCCATCACCGCAGAGCTGGAACAGCAACGACGCCCGTTGCGGCAACTCCCCAGCATTCCGACAGAAAGCGATAAAACGCCCTGAGCGCCCGCTAGCGGTCCTTCCCAGAACCCGCGCAGCGGCAAAGAAAAAGCCCGGCAAATCGAAACCGGGCATTCTGAATAGAGGACCAGGCGCTTAAGCTCGCGCGCCCGCAACGGGATCAGCCTTCGAGTTCGGCCGCCATCGGCAGCGCCTCGAAGGCACCGTAGCGGGATACCGTCAGGGCGCCACAGCGGCTGGCGAAAACGAGCCCGCCCTCAACCCGCTTGCGGTCCTCGAGCCAGCTGGCAAGCGACGCCCGCCCCGGAACCTCGATCGCCAGCCGGTGCAGAAGACCGGCGACAAAGGAATCCCCGGCCGCGGTGCTGTCGACCACCTTCGCCTGCGGCGGCGCCAGACGCATCGAAGCGCCGGCCCAGTGTGCCTCCAGCGGTTCGCCGCCATCGGTAACCAGCAGCAACTGAACACCGGCTTCCAGCAGCCGTGCAGGCAGGCTTTCATCCCGACCGTAGAGCGCCTCAAGCTCCTCGCGACTGATCTTGACCAGATCCGATGCCGCCATTGCCGACCAGATCGGCTCCCGCGCATCCTCACCCTCGGGCCAGAGATTATGGCGATAGTTAACGTCGAAGCTCACCATGCAGCCGGCTTGCCGGGCACGCGCCATCAGTGCCAGGTGCGCCTCGCGGATACCGGGCTCGGTCAGGGTATTGGAACAGCAATGGAAGATCGCCGCGTCCTCCAGAAAAGCTTCCGGGCACTGCTCTGCCCGGTACAGCAGGTCCGCACTGCGATCACGATAGAAGGCGAAACTGCGCTCCCCCTCGGCATCGAGGCTGACGAACGCCAGCGCCGTATGCGCCTCACGGGTCTGCACCATCTGCGAAGTATCGACGCCAAACCCCACCATGGTCTCGACCAGACTGTCGCCGAACATGTCCTGGCCGACCTGGCCCAGGAAGGAGACCTTACCACCAAGCTTGGCGATGCCGACCGCAACATTGGCCGGCGCCCCGCCCGGGTGCGCGATAAAGTTGACCGGGCCGGAAGCCTGCGGCCGCGCCAGCATATCGATCAGGGCCTCACCGAAGGCGATCACTTTAGCGGACATGATGGAATTCCTCCTGGCTCAACCGGCCAGCGCCGGAATTGTATGGAAAGGGCTCGGCCGAAAACCGGAAGGTAGTCGGGAAACAGCAACTATAAGCAACGCACATGACGCAACCTTCGCATGATTATTATAGGTTAATTGCCCGATAATAACGCCTACAATTAACTCGATAAAGGCTAATTTAAGTAAATTTACATAAATACTAATAGCAAACAAAGCCGATTCCCTGTTACCCGGCGCCCTGGACGGATGAAAACCCGGCGGGACCGGGAAGGTATGGGATTATAGGTGTAACATTTGCAATAGCCATTTCAACTGGCTGTGATATCACACTAGACCATCCGCCGCGTTACTGGCGCCAACACTGCTCAAAGGACAAGATGACAGAGACCAGACGCCCCAAAATTCTGATCGTCGATGACGAACCCGACATGCGCGAGCTGCTGCAGGACCTGCTCGATGACAACGGCTTCGAGGCCCTGGCCGTCGCCGACGGTGATGCCATGCAGAAAGCCCTGGCCGAAGATGCTTATTCGCTGGTCATTCTCGACCTGCGCCTGCGCGGCGAGGACGGACTGCAACTGGCCAAGATGCTGCGAGCCGAATCGTCGATTCCGATCATGATGCTGACCGGCAAGGGCGACGAGACCGATCGTATCCTCGGCCTGGAGCTGGCGGCCGACGACTTCCTGATGAAGCCGTTCAACGTCCGTGAACTGCTGGCACGCGTGCGCGCCCTGCTGCGCCGATCCTCCTCCGGTGCGCCCCGTGCCGAAGACCGTCACAGTCATCACCGACTGGCGTTCGGGGACTGGGTGCTCGACCTGACCGCGCGCCAGCTGAGCCGCAGCGATGGCACTCCGGTGGAGCTGACCTTCGGCGAATTCAACCTGCTCGAGGCACTGGTGCAGTCGCCGAACCGCGTACTCAGCCGCGACCAGCTGCTGGACATGACACGCAGCGACAACAGCGAGGTCTTCGACCGTACCATCGATGTACTGATCCTGCGCCTGCGCCGCAAGCTCGAACCCAACCCCCGGCAACCGCGCTATATCCGTACCGAACGCGGCCTCGGCTATTGCTTCTACGCCCAGGTCAGCCGCCTCTGATGCACAGCGTTCGCGCCCGCCTTCTCGTCGCCTTTGCCTGCATCATGGTCGCCGCCCTGGTACTGGCCTTCGTCGGCTGGCGCGGCCTGACCGATACCGAAAGCGCGCTGGAGGAACTGCGCCGCGAGATTCTGCCCGACATCTCGCACTCGCTGGAGCTGGCGGAACGGACCGCGAGCCTTGCGTCGCTGGCCCCTTTTGTCGCCGAAGCCTCATCCCCGTCGCAGCTGCAGCACGACCGCGAGCGGCTGCAGCAGCGCGTCCAGCAGCTCAAGCAACTCGCCGGCCGTATTCGCCATCTGGAATCCGCGCCACAGCTGCGACAGCTGCTGGAACGGTTATACGGCACACTCGACGAGCTGATTGCGCTGACCCAGCAGGAGCTGTTCCAGCGCGAAGACCTGCGCCAGTTGCTGTACCGGCTGGAAGCACTCGATGGCGATGTCGCCCTGCCGGCCGTCGATCAATTGCTGGCAGCGGCATCGGCCACGCGCCGTGAACTGGAACGCATCGAGCACCGCTTCAGCACCCGCACCGACGTGAACAGCAAACTGGCCGCGAGCGCCACGCCGATTTTCGCCCTGCGCCACCGACAACTCGACCTGAAACAGCGGCAAAGCTATCTGCTGGCATCGGTGCGGGCTACCTCGGACCAGCTCTCGGCCGAAGTCAAAGGCTTCGTCGACAGTCTGCAGCAGCGCTTCAGCCAGCAACAGCAGGCGCTATCGGCCACCGTCAACAAGGGCCAGGTACGCATCCTCACCATCAGCCTGCTGGCACTGCTGGCGCTGATGTCCGGCACCGCGCTGGTGCTCAACCTGACCCGAAACCTCAAGGCCGTCACCGGCCTGATGACTCGCCTTGCCGCCGGCGTCACCGAGCAGGCGACCCCGGCGGTTCAGCGGCGCGACGAGATCGGCAGCCTGGCCCGCGCCTTCAACGTGTTTCGCGAGAACAGCCGCGAGCTGCAATCGATGACCGAAGACCTGCGCCAGCAACAGCGCCTGCTGCAAACGGTGTTCGACAACATCAACGACGGCCTCAGCGTGTTCGACCGCGACCAGCGCCTGCTCGCCTGGAACCCGCGCTACCTGAGCATCTTCGGGCTACCGCCCGAGCGCGTACATCGCGGCGTATCGCTCGCAAGCCTGCAGACATTGATGTCCAAGGCCCCGCACGGCAACCGAACGCTCGACAACCGCCCCCTGGACATGACCGAAACCAACCTGCAGCGACCCTCGCAGCCGATACGCTTCGAGCGCTACTACCGGGACGGCCGCGTCATCGAGTTTCGCAGTCAGCCAATGCCGGACGGCGGTTTCGTCACCCTGTACAGCGACCTCACCGACCGCAAGGCGATCGAGTCTCAGCTGCGACAAGCCCAGAAGATGGAAGTCCTCGGCCAGCTCACCGGCGGTATCGCCCACGACTTCAACAACCTGCTCGCCGCGGTGATCGGCAACCTGCAGTTACTGGGACAACAGCGCGACCTCAGCGACAAGGCCGGCCGCTATGGCCAGCGCGCACTGGCCGCGGCCGAGCGCGGCGCCAGCCTGGTACAGCGACTGCTGGCCTTTTCGCGCAAGCAACTGTTGCATCCCGAACCCCAGTCGCTCAACGGCATCATCGAGGGCATGCTAGACCTGGTCGAATACAGCGTCGGTTCGCAGATCGAAATCCGCACTCGCCTCGAGGCCGCCGAGGACCGCGTATTTGTCGACCCCGGACAGCTCGAAAACGCGCTGCTGAACCTGGCGCTCAACAGCGGCGCAGCGATGCCGGACGGCGGCACCCTCTGTTTCAACACCCGACTGGAAAGGGATCCGCAGCACGGCGACCGGGTACTGGTGGAGGTGGGCGATACCGGGCACGGCATTCCCGAAGAACTGCTCGAGCGCGTTTTCGACCCCTTCTTCACCACCAAGGAAGTCGGCCGCGGCAGCGGCCTGGGCCTGAGCATGGTTTACGGTTTCGTCAAGCAGTCCGGAGGCGATATCGCCATCGACAGCGAACCCGGCCGGGGCACCCGCGTCAGCATCCGGCTGCCGCTCTATCAGGGGCCGGACCAAAGCGCCGACGACGGCCGCGCCACACCCCTGACCTACGGGGAGGGCGAGCAGGTTCTGCTGGTCGAAGACGACGGTCTGGTACTCGAAGCGGTCGAGGAGATGCTGGCGGAACTCGGCTACGAGCCGCTCAGCTGTCGCAGCGCCGAGGAGGCCCTGGCACTGCTCGAAGAAGGGCAGCCTGACCTGGTGCTGAGCGACATCAATCTCGGTACCGGTCTGACCGGTATCCAGCTGCGGGCGAAGATACGGGAGCGCTGGCCGGATCTACCCTGCGTGCTCGCGTCCGGGTTGCCACGCGAACAACTCGACAGTCGTTATCACCTGCCAGCCGACGCCCCGGTACTGGCCAAACCCTACCGACTCGAAACCCTTGCCCAGGCACTCTCCAACGCGCTGAACCGGGCCTGATTGGCGCATTTCCCGCCATCCGCGGCGCGTTATTCCCGAAAGCACCAAAAAGCCAAGGAACCTGCGAACAAGTCCCATTTGGTCTCTGCGGGCCCTGAAGCGTGCAGCTGAAAGGCGCAGTGCGCAGGGAATTGCCGTAGTCCTTTTCAAGCACTGCAACACATCAGATGCATGCTTCAGGGCCCGCCCTTAGGGGCTTGCCGCGCGAACCGGACTCTTTGTTGCCGTTTCTCGACAGGCCACCAGCATGCCTTCGAAACGGCGCCTCGATTTCGGTCCGCGCTGCAAGCCAGAGCCTCATTGGGACTTATTCGCAGGTTCCCTATACTATTTCAATTGTTAACAGGCTCCATGGATTGAAAAAATTCGCCGTTAACACGACGGCGCTCCAATGCGTTTATCCGAAAAGCGCATCACAAAAAAAACAAACGGAGACAACAATGAAAAAGCAGCTCAGCGCACTGGCCCTGGCCATTAGCATCGCTTCCCCCTTCGCCGTCGCCGATGACAAGCCCATCATTGGCCTGATCACCAAAACCAACACCAATCCCTTCTTCGTCAAGATGAAGGAAGGCGCGGCCATGAAAGCCGAAGCCAGCGGCGCCGACCTACGCACGTTCGCCGGTAAATTCGACGGCGACAACGAGTCCCAGGTACAGGCTATCGAAAACCTGATCGCAGCCGGCGCCAAGGGCATCCTGATCACCCCCAACGACTCCGCCGCTATCGTGCCGGCCGTCGATCGCGCCCGCGAAGCCGGTCTGCTGGTCATCGCCCTGGACACCCCGCTCTCCCCGGCAGAAGCCGCCGATGCCACCTTCGCCACCGACAACTTCAAGGCCGGCGAGCTGATCGGTGAATGGGCCCGACTGAAACTCGGCGGCGAGGCCGAAAACGCCAAGATCGCGATGCTGGACCTCAGCAGCAGCGAAATCAGCGTCGACGTGGCTCGCAACCAGGGCTTCCTCAAGGGTTTCGGCATTGACCTGAAGGATCCCAATGACATCGGCGATGAAGACGATCCCCGGATCGTTGGTAACGACGTCACCGCCGGTTCCGAGGAGGGCGGCCGCCGCGCGATGGAGAACCTGCTGCAAAAGGATCCGGGCATCAATGTCGTCTACACCATCAACGAACCGGCCGCCGCCGGCGCCTACGAGGCGCTGAAGGCCGTCGGCAAGACCGACGCGATCATCGTTTCGGTGGACGGCGGCTGCCCGGGCGTCGACAACGTCAAGGCTGGCATCATCGGTGCCACCTCGATGCAGTTCCCGCTGCGCATGGCGTCCATGGGTGTCGATGCGATTCTCGAGTTCGCCAAGACAGGCACCCGTCCCGAAGCCAGCGAAGGCCTGGACTTCGTCAACACCGGTGTCGAACTGATTACCGATCAGCCTGTCGAGTCCCTGGAATCGAAGAGCTCCGCCGAAGGCCTCGAGCTCTGCTGGGGCTAAAACCAGGGATCCACTGAACGCCGCCCTACACAACAGCATGGTGCTGGCAGATTGCGGTAACAGCCGCAATCTTAGCCAGCCCCGCCAGCGTTTCAGTACCCGTTCAAAGACGACCCGCCGGGCGTAACAGCGCCCGGTTCCCGGTGACAATAAGAACAAGGGATACCGTTATGAGCACTACACCCGATACGCGGTCCTCCATGGCCGATCATGAAAAGGTTGCCGATGCGGCGACCGGCGATTTCGCCCGCTTCGAACCGGAGCAGGTCTCCTTCGGCGAGAAGCTGCACCAGTTTTTCCACCAGTACCCTGTTGCGGCACCGACCATCGTGTTGCTTGCCGCCATCGCGCTGTTCAGCATCCTCGTCGGCGAGCGCTTTCTGCACCCGTTCAACCTGTCGCTGATTGTGCAACAGGTCACCATCATCGGAATTCTCGGCGCCGCCCAGACGCTGATCATCCTGACTGCCGGCATCGACCTGTCGGTCGGCGCCGTCATGGTGCTGACATCCGTGATCATGGGGCGCATGGCCATCGACGTGGGTCTGCCGGCCGGGCTGGCGCTGAGTATCGGCCTGTTTGCCGGGGCCGTCACCGGCTGGATCAACGGCCAGCTGGTCACCCGCTTCCGACTGCCGCCGTTCATCGTGACGTTGGGCACCTGGAATATATTCTTCGCGCTGAACCTCTGGTATTCGCGCAGCGAAACCATTCGCTCCCAGGACATCGATGCAGCGGCGCCGCTGCTGCACTGGACCGGCACCGCCTTCGAATTCCTCGGCGCGCGCTTTACCTACGGCGCCATATTGATGCTGGCCCTGTTCGTGGTGCTCTGGTACGCGCTGAAGTGGACCGCCTGGGGCAAGCACGTATACGCCACCGGCGATGACCCCGATGCCGCTCGCCTTGCCGGTATTCGGGTCGAACGCGTGCTGCTGTCGGTCTACATCGTCGCCGGCGTGCTTTGCGCCGTCGCAGCCTGGGCCCTGATCGGCCGTATCGGCTCGGTCAGCCCGCAGGCGGGCATGATGTCCAACCTCGACAGTATCACCGCAGTGGTGATTGGCGGCACCAGCCTGTTCGGTGGCCGTGGCTCCATCTTCGGCACGCTGGTCGGGGCCCTGGTCGTCGGCGTATTCCGCAACGGCCTGGCGCTGGCGGGTGTCGATGTCCTCTGGCAGGACTTTACCGTTGGCCTGCTGATCATTGTCGCCGTCGGCGTCGATCAGTGGATTCGCAAAGTCTGAGGAGGATTGCAGTCATGACCGAACAAAAGAAAATCGTGCTCGAAGCCCGTGGCCTGGTAAAACGCTACGGCCACGTCACCGCCATCGACCATGCCGACTTTGATCTCCGCGCCGGCGAAGTGCTGGCGGTCATCGGCGACAACGGCGCCGGCAAGTCGTCGTTGATCAAGGCCCTGTCCGGCGCCCTGGTGCCCGACGCCGGCGAAATCCTGCTCGATGGCGAACCGGTGAATTTCCGTACCCCGATGGACGCCCGCGCCCAGGGCATCGAAACCGTCTACCAGAACCTCGCGGTTTCGCCGTCGCTGGATATCGCCGACAACATGTTCCTCGGCCGCGAGCGCCGCCGCCCCGGCATTCTCGGCAAGGTGTTCCGCATGCTCGACAAGAAAGGTATGCACGAAGACGCCAAGGCCAAGCTGTCGGAGCTGGGCCTGCTGACGATCCAGAACATCAACCAGGCCGTGGAAACCCTGTCAGGCGGCCAGCGACAGGGGGTCGCGGTCGCCCGCGCCGCCGCCTTCGCGCGCCACGTCGTGATCATGGACGAGCCCACCGCCGCGCTCGGCGTCAAGGAATCGCGCCGCGTACTGAACCTGATCAAGGACGTACGCGACCGGGGCCTGCCGGTGATACTCATCAGCCACAACATGCCACATGTGTTCGAGGTCGCCGACCGCATCCATATCCACCGTCTCGGCAAGCGAGTCGCGGTGGTGAAGCCGGATACCCACACCATGTCCGATGCGGTGGCGATCATGACCGGGGCGCTGGATCCGAACGATCATCCGGCCGGCGCCTTCGCCGGCTGATCCTGTGGGAGCAACGCCCCGTTGCGAAATCGCCAGCGCGTTTATTCGCACCGGGGCGGCGCTCCCACGGACGCTCCCCGTGGCGGACATTCAATACAATTCAACAAGGAGTTTCAAATGACACAGCTGCTCGACCGTAATTTTCAGGGCTTACAGCACCTGGGGGTTCCCGTTACCGACATCGAAATCTCGAAGACCTTTTACGCCCGACTGGGGTTCCGGCCGGTGATGGAGAAAAGCTTCGCAGACGACCAGGGCCCGGTGACCGCGGTCATGGTGCAGCGGGGCAGCATGGTGATCGAACTCTACCAGCAGCCGGGCGAGCGCCGTGAGGAAGTGTTACGCCGCCGTGACGGTCATATCGACCATGTTGCCTTTTCAGTACAGGACATCGACGCCGCCTTCGAAGAACTTCGCGAAGCCGGTTTCGAGCCGCAACAGCCGGCGCCGGTAGAGCTGCCGTTCTGGGAGAAAGGCTGCAAGTACTTCTCGATCCGCGGCCCCGGCGGCGAAACCCTGGAGTTCAACCAGATTCTGTAACGCTACGCTCGCCCGGCGTGCGCCAGCGCAGCGGCACTGAACCTTGCATCGGGATCCACGTCTGAGCCCTTGATTGACCTGTAGCCCGTGCGACGGGTTAATATGGCACCAACGCTGCAATCGCCTGTACGGAATTCCTGAAGATGCATAACCGCGTCCTGCTGAGCGCGCTGATCGCCGGCGCCATGCTTCTGCCTGGCCAGGCGCACAGCCAGCCGGCCACGCCGATTGGCGCAATGGGGGTGTCTGTCTCGGACCTCGGCAACCCCTATTTCGTCGCCGCCGCCCGCGGCGCCGAACGCCGCGCCCGGACGCTGGATCCCGAGGTACGGGTCGAGGTGCTCTCCAGCGCTTACGATCTCGACCGGCAGATTGCCCAGATCGACCATTTCATCGCCTCGGGCATGCGTCTGATCCTGATCTCGGCGGCCGATCCGGAGGCCATCGGCCCGGCGGTGCAGCGGGCTCGGGATGCCGGCATCCGCGTCATTGCCATCGATGTAGAAGCCACCGGCGCCGACGCCACCATCACCACCGACAACCGCCAGGCCGGCATCGAAGCCTGCCGCTATCTCGCCGAGCGCATCGACCGCAAAGGCAATGTCGTGATCATCAACGGACCACCGGTCTCGTCGATCACCGAGCGGGTGTCGGGTTGCCACGACGCGCTCGACCATTACCCGGATATAGAATTGCTGTCGGACAGCGAAAACGGCGCTGGCGCGCGCGAGGGGGGGATGGAAAAAATGACGGCGCTGATGACCGCCTATCCCGATATTCAGGGCGTTTTCGCCATCAACGATCCCTCTGCACTCGGCGCTGAACAGGCCGCCCGACAGGCGGGACGTGACAGTTTCGTCATCGTCAGCGTCGACGGTTCGCCGGCTGCCGTCGAGCGACTGCAACAGCCCGACAGTCGACTCCAGGCCACTGCAGCTCAGTTCCCGCGCCGTATCGCCGAACAGGCCGTCGATGTCGGCGTACGGCTGCTTCAGGGCGAGACGGTCGAACCGCGCCGCATCCTGATCGAACCGAAGCTGATCACCCGCGAAAATCTGGACGAAATCGGCGACGCCTGGGATATCAGGTCGCCTTAACCGGCCCCGCCCTGCGGGGCTTTCCGCGCTGGCACTGGGAGAGCTGGCGCTCGAGGCCGGCTATCCCCCGGGTGTGCTCAACGTGGTCACCGGTTACGGCCACAATGCCGGCGCAGCGCTCTCCAGCCACCCCGACGTCGACAAGCTGACCTTCACCGGCTCCACTCCGGTCGGCAAGATGATCGGAAAGGCGGCGATGGACACCATGACCCGCGTCACCCTCGAACTCGGCGGCAAGTCGCCGACCATCGTGCTGGACGACGCCGACCTCGGCGTCGCCGCCCAGGGAGCCGCCAACGCCATTTTCTTCAACCACGGCCAGGTCTGCTGCGCCGGCTCCCGCCTGTACGTTCAGCGCAAGCACTATGACAGCCTGGTGGCCGACATCACCTCGATCGCCGAGAAAATCACCCTCGGCAACGGTCTCGACCCCAATGTCCAGATGGGCCCCCTGGTATCCGCCAGGCAGCAGGAGCGCGTGCTCGGCTACATCGAGCAGGGACGCCGGGACGGCGCCATCATCACCACCGGCGGCGAAAAAGCCGGACCCGGCTACTTCGTCAAACCCACCGTCGTCGCCGGTGTCGATCAGCATTCGCCGCTGGTGCAGGAGGAGATCTTCGGCCCGGTACTGGTCGCGTTGCCGTTCGGCGGCTACAAGCAGTCGGGTCTCGGCCATGAAATGGGCGCCGAGGTGATCCACCACTACACCGAGGTCAAGTCGGTCCTGATGAGCGTCTAGGAAGCCTCCTATCCGTGTCTGCGCGCAGGCTCGATCCTGCGCGCACTCTCCTCTTCCGGCCGGTCCGGCCTGGGCGCCGGGCCTGATTTCCGCCAGCTATACTTGAGCGAGCGGGGATCCGCTTCTATATATTCTCTTGGCGATCCCTGACATGAGCGGGAGCCGGAGAATAAAAAGCAACCGGAGGTGTCTGCATGAATACATTCAATCTCGAGTCCTGGTGCAAACCCAAGGGCGCGGCCAAATCGGAACCGATGGGGCTGATGACATTCAGGGTCAGCGAGGACGCTCACCTGAAAATGGAACAGGCGGAAGACCAGATGACCGTCGACACCCAGGCCCACGAAACCGACATCCCCGTCGATATCGACAGCCTGGAACTCCAGTTGCCGCCTGAGTGCGATGCCCTGTCGGATGCCGCTTTCCACGTATATCGCCATCCACACGAAGATCGCAGCCACTTCTTTCTGACCGGTCACCGCGCCAGCGACGGCGCCCTGGTCTACTCCAACGCCGTACTGGTCGACCAGTTGGGCTGATTCCTCCTCTTGCGCTTTTGTGCCGGCGGACTCCAGTCCGCCGCCTACTCTGCTCTGCTCTGCGCCCTCCCGAACGGTTTCCACTTCCTGACCTCAAGGTCCCCATCATCCGTTAACCGCACTGAAATATATTTCCATATGCTAATCATTTGCGTCGCACACAAGACCTTTGGCAAAAAAATATATCCGTAAATAAAGGTTTTTCCATAAAAATATTCCTTCGATTTGCGAAATATATTTCGCTTCCTTATGATAAAAAACCACGTAAAAAATCTACCAAGGAGAGTCGAATGGTCCGCACACTGACCCTGGTCCTCGCAGGGCTTTTCAGCACCCTCGGCATGGCCGACACCCTGGACGACGCCAAAGAATCCGGCACACTGACGCTGGCAGTGGCTAACGAGGTGCCCTACGGCTACCTCTCGTCGGATGGCGAGCCGAAGGGCGAAGCACCGGCAATCGCCCTCCACGTGCTCGATGAGCTCGGTATCGACGATGTGGAGGTACTGGTGACCGAGTTCGGTTCCCTGATACCCGGCCTGAAAGCGGGACGCTTCGACGTGATTGCCGCCGGCATGTACATCAACCCGAAACGCTGCCAGCAGATCCTGTTCTCCAACCCCACCTACACCATCGGCGAAGGCTTCCTGGTCAAGTCGGACAACCCGGAATCACTCGACAGCTACGCCGACATCAAGGACAACGACGCACTCAAGCTGGGCGTCATGGCCGGCGCCGTCGAGTTCGGCTACGCCAAGAATTACGGTATCGCGCTGGACCAGATCGTCACCCTGCCGGATTACCCCAGCGGCGTCGCCGCACTGAAAGCCGGCCGTATCGATGCCCTGGCGGGCACCGTGCTGACCATGGCGGAACTGGGCAAAAAGGATGAGGCTGTGGAACTGGCACAACCGTTCGAAGACCTCGTCATCAACGGCGAGAAGGTCAATGGCTACGGCGGCTTCGGCTTCCGCCCGGGCGACGAACGCCTGCGCGACGCCTTCAACGAGGCGCTGGCCGGCTTCATCGGCAGCGACGATCATATCGCCATGGTGGAACCCTATGGCTTCGGTCAGCACACCCTGCCCGGCGATGTCACCGCCGAACAGCTCTGCACCCCCTGACTCCGGCGCCGGTCGCTGACCGGCGCTAGGGACGCGTCGCTCCGGGCAATCCGACTCCGGAGCGGCCAGACAGGAAGGAGACCTGATGCCCCTCAGTGAAATTTTCGATGTGCTGTCCGGCGGCGCCCTGGTCACTGTCCAGATCGTCGTGATGGCACTGCCGCTGGCCACCTTCATGGCCTTTCTGTCCGGCCTGTTGCGTCTCAGCGATCACCGCAGCCTGCGCTGGACCGCCACCGTTTACGTCGAGTTCTTCCGCGGCACCTCGGCGCTGATACAGCTCTACTGGATCTACTTCGTGCTGCCGTTCTTCGGCATCAGTATCGATGCGATCACCGCCGGCGTCGTCGCGCTGGGCTTCAATATCGGGGCTTACGGCTCTGAAGTCGTGCGCGGCGGTCTGCTGTCGGTCGACAAGGGCCAGACCGAAGCCGCTATCGCACTTAACTTTTCGCCGCGCCAGCGTCTGT
Organism: Oceanospirillaceae bacterium; assembly: GCA_013373085.1. Classification (GTDB taxonomy): domain Bacteria; phylum Pseudomonadota; class Gammaproteobacteria; order Pseudomonadales; family Balneatricaceae; genus Marinobacterium_A. The sequence continues at coordinate 64,387 of JABXIM010000051.1, forward strand.
GGCGCATCATTCTGCCCCAGGCGCTGGTCGGCATGATGCCGCCATTCGGTAACCTCGCCATCGAGCTGGTCAAGGCGACGTCACTGGTCAGCCTGATCACCATCGCCGACCTGACCTACCGCGCCAAGTCGCTGGCCGACATGACGCTGCAGGTCGAGGAGATTTTCGGCCTCGTGCTGGTGTTCTACTTCGTCATGGCACAGGTGCTGACGTTGTGCATACGGGCGCTGGAAAAATACCTTGGCAAGGGCATGGACCGCGGAGGCCTGACATGATCGAGTTCGAATGGAACTGGGCCTTTGCCTGGGAGGTTTTGCCGCTGCTGCTGGATGCCTGCAAGATCACGTTGCAGGCCACGCTGCTCGGCAGTGTCCTGGCCATCGTTATCGGACTGCTGCTGGCCCTGCTGCGTCGCAGCAAGTGGAAAGCGGTTGGTTACACCGCTTACTGGTGGATGGAGTTCGTGCGCAGCACGCCCCTGCTGGTGCAGATTTATTTCCTCTATTACGTCGCCCCGGAATGGGGGCTCAACCTCTCGCCGATGGTTACCGGCGTGCTGGCGCTGGGCATGCACTACGGCGCCTACCTCTCGGAAGTGTTCCGCAGCGGCATCGACGGCGTCGACAAGGGGCAATGGGAGGCCTCTATTGCGCTGAACCTGTCCCCCTACCGTACTTATCGCGACGTCATCCTGCCCCAGGCGTTGCGTGCCATGATTCCGGCCGCCGGCAACTACATCATCGCGATGTTCAAGGAGACTCCACAGCTTTCGGCGATCACGCTGCTGGAGATGCTGCAGCTGGCCAAGATCATGGGATCGGAGAACTTCCGCTACCTCGAGCCCTTCACGCTGGTCGGACTGATCTACCTGGTACTCAGCCTCGTCGCCAGCACCGCCATCCGCCAGGCCGAACGCCGCTTTCCGAAAGAAGGATTTACCCTCTCATGAGCGACTTTGCCGTCGAGTTCGACAACGTCACGAAAAAATTCGGTGACAATGTGCTGTTCGAGCACTTCAATTTCAACATCCGCAAAAACGAAGTGGTCTCCATCATCGGCCCCAGCGGCTCGGGCAAGTCCACACTGCTGCGCATCCTGATGACGCTGGAGAGCATCGACGCCGGCATGGTCCGCGTTCAGGGAGAGTCGCTCTGGCACATGCAGAAAAACGGCGCCTGGCTGCCCGCCGACGAGCGTCACCTGCGCAAATGCCGTGGCCATATGGGCATGGTGTTCCAGCATTTCAACCTGTTCCCGCACATGACGGTGCTGCGCAATATCACCGAAGCACCGATCCACGTGCTGGGACAGTCGAAGGAGGAAGCCCGCGCCAACGGTATGGAACTGTTGCGCACTGTCGGTCTCGCGGACAAGGCGGACGCCTACCCGAGCCGGCTGTCCGGCGGGCAGAAACAGCGCGTCGGAATCGCCCGCGCCCTGGCGATGAAACCCAGCATCCTGCTGCTGGACGAAATCACCTCTGCGCTGGACCCGGAGTTGGTCGACGAAGTGCTCGAGGTTATCCGCAAGCTGGCCGCCGAGGACGCCTACACCATGATGCTGGTGACCCACGAGATGTACTTCGCGCGTGAAATCAGCGATCGCGTCTGCTTCTTCGACGCCGGCCAGATCGTCGAGGAAGGTCCGCCGGAACAGATTTTCAACGCGCCGAACCACGAGCGCACACGTGCATTCCTCAATTCCTTCCTCAATATCTGACGTTCCGTAACCGCCAGCCCGGACCGGAGAGATCGGGAGCTGCGGGGCAGAACTCCGCCTGATCCCTGCAGTCTACCGTTATACTTCGAGTCGTTCGTTTGCCCGCGATTTCGCGCAGGGTATGGAGACCGAACACGCAGTCCCGGGCGTCCTCAGGCAAATCGGGAGGTCCAGCATGAAAGTCAGTCACCTGTCCGGATTGACCCTGGCGTCACTGCTGTTCGCCGCCATGGCCGCCGAAGCCGATACGGCCGGCTGGCAGAGCAGCTACATCAACGCGCAGGGCATCCAGGAGCCGCTGTATCTGAATTATCCGCTGCAGATCAGGAAATCGGTGCGTGGCGCCCCGGCCCCCATGCATCCGACTATCGACGCGCCACTCACTGCAGGCGTTTTCGTCATGCCCGGCGTCTTTGAGCCCCGCTATCTGAATTATCGCCGTCACCCCGGCGAGACCACGCCTGTAGGTCATGCCTATGGCGGAGATCATATCGTGCATTGAACGTTCGGCGATGCCAGTCAGGTATCAGCGGGTTCAATGCCAGCCGTCTGCGACGTCCGTGATGGGTTACGCCACCGTCAGGCCCAAGTGCCCAGCGACATCAATGTGTCGATGGCGGCTAGACCCATCTACCGATTACATCCTGGAACAGTGCCATTCCAAACAAACCGCTCCTTTGCATCCCTGCGACCGCAGCATGACCGCCAGGGATGGTGGAAACACCATTTTTGCAGGAGCAAAAAATGGGGACCGCCAGGGATGGTGGAAACACCATTTTTGCAGGAGCAAAAAATGGTGACCGTTCATCCTGAACATAAAAAAACCGCCGGTCGGGCGACCGGCGGGAAGACAACGGGCGAAAACGAACAACGGTAACCTAAGCGCCCGGGTAATGCAGCGGCGCCTCGCGGCGGGACCGGCGTGTCCTGCTCACCGCCGCATCGACAAGGCCATGTTGCCACAGCCTGTTGGCCGCGCCAGTTGTCCGATGGTCGCTTTGCACTAAGACTTTTGTCGCAATCGATAACGCTACCGCGCGGGGTGTGAACAAGGTGACGGTGGTGCAGAGCAGAAAAGGAGGTGGACGCTGCGGTTACAGCTTGCGGCGTCCAGTGATCATGGTACGCACCAGATTGACGGGGCCCAACCAGCTGAACAGCAGTACCGCGGACACGTGCACGAATACCAGCAGCATGGTCAGATTCGCCATCACCTCGTGCAGCTCTTCAGCCCAATCCTCGCCCCAGAAGGCATCGAGCTCGAGCATCCAGCCAGTGATTCCGGTAAGGGTAACGCCGGCCATCAGCGCCAGAATCATCAGCCCGCCCAGCGGATTGTGCCCGTCGTGGGCTTCGATGCGGCCCTGCCGCAGCAACGCCAGATGGTGCCTGACCCGAGCTGGGGTCGGGAAGAAGTCGGCAAAGCGCGCATTGCGCGGCCCGACAAAGCCCCACAAGATGCGTACCGAAAGAATAGCCAGGCAATAGTATCCGACCCACTCGTGTGCCGTTTCGCCCTCTTCGAGTACGGCGTAGTTGAGTAGAAACGCCAGCGCCAGACTCCAGTGGAACAGTCTGACGACCGGATCCCAGATCGTTTTGGCTTCGAGCGCCGGCTGGTCCATCAGTCATCCACCTCCTTCTTCACGACTGTGGCATCGACAGGATTGTAGTAGATTTCAACCCTGTGATTTTCAACGTCATAGCCGTAAATTTCGTAGCAATTGCCATCCGTTTCCTTGAACTTCTTGATTCTGTAACCCTCGCCCTCGATACGTCGCTGCATCTCGTCAGCCGGAATCCAGCTATCGTGCGCAGCATCGGTACAGGTAGGGCCCGCGAATGCCGGCATGGCGAGCAGAAGGGTCATGGGCAGCAGCAGTTTTCTCACGTTCAGGCCTCCGTTTCTGTTTGGCAGCCCCATGTTCGACGCCGTGCCTTAAGATAACCTTATGCGGGGTAACAGCACCCGCGCGGTCAGTCCGCCACCCGGGGTTTCGTCAAGCAACAGCTTGCCGTTGTGCAACTCGACAATCAGCACCACGATCGATAACCCGAGGCCAGCGCCTTCACCATCGTGCCGGCTCTCGCGATAGAAGCGATCCAGTACTATCTGCCGGTCGGCAGCCTTGATACCGGGTCCGTGGTCGATGACTTCGATGCAGACCTCGTCCGCTTCTTGCGACAGGCGCAAACTGATCAGGTCTCCGCTTCGGGTATAACGAATGGCGTTCTCGAGCAGATTGCGCAGCAGTATCCCCAGCAGCGTTTCGTCGCCCTGCACCTCGACATCCACGTCGTCTTCGAACTCGATCGAGACGCCGCGATCAAGCCCGCGCGGATAGAGCTCGGCCACCAATGTGCAGCAAAGCGGCGCCAGCGACAGCGGATGAAGCGGCAGCTTGCCCCGCTGCGGTTCGATACGCGCGAGCACCAGCAACTGGGTGACAACCCGCTCCATCCGGTCGATACCGCACAGCAGGTCGGCGGACTGCGCCGGCGGCAGTCGCAGTTTCTCGAGGTGGATACGCAGTGCCGCCAGCGGCGTGCGCAGCTCGTGCGCAGCGTCGGCAGTGAAGCGACGTTCTCGTTCCAGAGTCGCCGCGACACGGGCGAAGAGGTCGTTGAGCGAGCTGACGACCGGCACCAGCTCTGCCGGCAGGCGGTCGCTGGGCAGCGGTTGCAGATCATCGCTGCTACGGTTGGCGAGACTCTGGCGAATGGTTTGCAGTGGTGACAGCCCACGACGGATGCCGAGACTGAGCAGCAGCAACAACACCGGCAGCACCACCAGTATCGGCACCAGCACCTTGCCGGCGACCTGTTCGGTCAACTCTTCCCGCACCGCAATGCGGTGCCCGGAACGCACCCAGATGCCTTGAGCCGGATCGCGCAGCGTGTAAACCCGCCATTTGCGGTCACCCTCGCCAAGGGTGCGAAACCCCGGCTCTATCGCGGAGACAGCCGGAAACTCCGGCGGAGTGCTGAGCCACTGTTCGCCGTCCAGGCTGCCGGCCTGGAAGCCGACCTGGTATTCGTACGGATGTCCCGGATCATCGGGCGTGCCGCTGCTGTAGTTGTCCTCGTCCGGCATCCCGTCGATCTGCGCGAGGCTGACCGAACGCTGCAGTTGGTGCAGTGTCGCCCGATCACGATGGTCCACCACCAGCCCGCGCAGGACCTTGGCGTTCTGCACCAGCGAGGCATCGAAGACCTCCTCGACTTCATGACTGGTATGCCAGTAGGTCCAGATCACCGTGACCATGGCACTGGACGACAACAGCAGCACCAGCGTCAGCAGCATGAATCGGCGTATGGAAAGCATTAATCCTGGTCCATCCTGCAGCCGGCGCCCCGATCAGTCCCGATCCATCATATAGCCGACACCACGAACCGTGCGGATCAGGTCGCGGCCGATTTTCTTGCGCAGGTTATGGATATGGACCTCCAGGGCGTTGCTCTCGAGGTCCTCGTTGAGGCCATAGAGGTGTTCTTCGAGCCTTCGCCGCGTCACCACCTGACCGCGGGCATCGAGCAGGCGCATCAGCAACTCGTACTCGCGCCGGCTCAGGAGCAGCGCTTCGCCGTCGAGGCTGGCGTGGCGCAGGCGGGTGTCGATCTCCAAACCGCGGTAGCTGAGCTTCTCGTCGCTACGGCCGTGGGCCCGGCGATACAGCGCCCGCAGCCGCGCCTCGAGCTCCGCCAGCGAGAATGGTTTGAGCAGATAATCGTCGGCGCCCCGGTCGAGGCCTTCGATCCGGTCCTCGATACCGTCGCGCGCGGTGAGGATCAGCACCGGCGCCGTCACGCCTTTGCGGCGTGCGCTGCGCAGCACATCAAGACCATCGATACCGGGCAGCCCGAGGTCCAGAATGACCACGTCCGGGCTCATATCCAGCAGCGCCGCCAGCCCCTGCTGTCCGTCGCGGAACCATTCGACGCGGTAATCCTGCGCCAGCGCTTCGCAGATACCGCGACCAAGCAGCTCGTCGTCTTCTATCAGCAACAATTCCATCGTCGATGCTTTAACCAAAAGGCCGGAGCCTGCAGAAGAATCCTTAAGGCAATCTTAAGCGGACACACAGCGACGGGGAAGCCCCGACGTCAAATCATGCGGCGGTAGAACGCCAGCTCGCTCTCGAGCACACGAACCTGGTTGGCGGCCAGGCGGAAACCATGAGCTTCGTCATCGAACAGGTGGAGTTCCGTGTCGATCCCTCGCGCCTTGAGGGCATCGTGCATACGTCTTGTCTGATCGGGCAGCACCACCGCGTCCCGCGCCCCCTGGAAAAAGATCACCGGACAGCTTATCGACCCGGCCCGATGAAGCGGCGAGCGTGTCCGGTAGGGTTCCGGATTCTGCTGCGGGTCGCCCAGCAACCAGTCGAGATAGCAGGATTCGAACTTGTGCGTCACCTGGCGAAGCGTCAGGGGATCGGCAACACCGTACAGGCTCGCGCCGGCCCGAATCGACCCGATCGACGCCAGCGCGTTGAGGGTCGTGTAGCCACCGGCGCTGTTGCCGCGAACGAAAACACGCGCGGGATCGATCTGCCGCCGCTCTGCCAGCGCGCAGATTGCGGCCGCCACATCCTCGACATCGGACTGCCCCCAGTTGCCGGCGAGCCGGTGACGGTATTCGCGGCCATAGCCGGCGCTGCCGCGGTAGTTCAGATCCAGCACGGCGAAGCCGCGTCCGGTCCAGTACTGCAGAGCCGGGCGGTACACCGGATAACTGGTCGCAGTGGGACCGCCATGGGTCATGACGAGCAGCGGCGGTGGCTCCGCCGGATCGCCCACGACCGGTGGGTAGAAGAAGCCGTGAACGGACTCGTCACCCACCGAGCAATGAAAGCATTGCGGCAGCGACAACGCATGCCTCGGTACGGTGCCACCGGCCAGGACTTCCAGCGCGCCACTGTCCGGGTCGACGGCGATGACGGCGACCGACCGGTCCGACGCCTCGGCGATGGCATAGAGCCAACGGCCATCGGAACACAATGAACGGAACAGCGAGAAGCCGGCGACCAGACGCCGGGCGTCGCCGTCGGCCGCGACGCTGAGCAGCCGGCCGGCGCCGTTGACGACCAGACTGCAGCCATACCTGCCCGGCTGCGGACTGGTCCAGGTCGAGAGCCCGAGCTGCCACTGGGCAACGCCGAACTCGGCCTCCAGCGGACAGACATTGTGCCAGCGACCGTTACGGGCCAGGCGATACAGGTTCCACCAGCCGCTGCGGTCGCTGACCACATGCAGGACGCCGTCGTCATCGAAGCCCGGCTGAAACAGTGATTCGCCCCCACCCCGACCGGCCAGCACCTCGGCGGCATGGCATCGGCCGTCAGGATCCAGCGTCGCACGGTACAGCAGGCTGGATGTCCAGGGTTGATGCGGGTGGTCCCAGCACAACCAGGCCAGGGTGCCCCCGTCGGGACTCAGGCACGGCGAGCTGTAGAAATCGTGTCCCTGGGCCAGTACACGGGACTGGCCGCTGTGCAGCGACACCGCCACCAGCCGGTTGCGGACGCCATCCGGCCCATGCTCTTCGGCCACCGCGATAACGCAACGGCGGTGCGGATCCCAAAGCAGGTCGCCATAGCGGCAGTCGGGCGTATCGGTCAGTCGCAGCGGCGGCACCCGACCACCATTGCAGGGCCGCGGCTGCAGCCAGATCTGCTGATCGGCGTCGTTGACGAACAGCAGACGATCGCCGGCCAGGCACCAGGCGCCGCCGCCGTACTCGTGAACCCGGCTACGCACACTGAAACCCTCCGGCGTGAGCATCCGCTGCCGGCCGTCATTCAGCTGTACGATACGGTTGCAGCCATCTTCCGGGCAGTACTGCACCCAGTAGACCCCGTCTCGCGCAACCTGAAGCGAGGCGAAGTCGCGCTGCGCCGCACAGGCAACGGCAGCGCTGAGAGGTTCAACCGCGGCAGAAGACACGACTGTTGCGCTCATTGCGGTAAGTGAAAGGTGCTGCGCTCGGCTGTTCCGCTTCCTCGCGCGCCGCCAGTATCTGATCATGGTGCGCCGACTTGCTGCATACCGGATCGGCATTGGCGGCATCCCCGGTCAACAGGTAGGCCTGACAGCGACAGCCGCCAAAATCCTTTTCCTTCTCGTCACAGGAGCGGCACGGTTCCTTCATCCAGTCATCGCCACGGAAATGATTGAAGCCGAACGAGCGGTACCAGATATCGCCGAGCGAACGCTGCTTCACGTTCGGAAACTCGATCGGCAGCTGACGCGCGCTGTGGCATGGCAATGCGGTTCCGTCCGGCGTGATTGTCAGGAAAATCTGGCCCCAGCCGTTCATGCACGCCTTCGGGCGCTCCTCGTAGTAGTCCGGCGTGACGAAGATCAGCCGCATCGGATTGCCTTCGGCGGCGAGCTTGGCCCGGTACTCGTTGGTGATGCGCTCGGCGCGCTCGAGCTGAGCGCGGGACGGCATCAGTTGGGCGCGGTTTTCCAGCGCCCAGCCGTAATACTGACAGGTCGCCAGTTCGACATAGTCGGCACCGAGCTCGATGCACAGCTCGATGATGCGGTCGATACGGTCGATGTTATGGCGGTGGGTGACGAAGTTCAGCACCATCGGATAGCCCTGCGCCTTCACCTCCCGCGCCATGCGCAGTTTCTGCGCGAAGGCCTTTTGCGAGCCGGCCAGCATGTTGTTGACCTCCTCGTCGCTGGCCTGAAAGCTGACCTGGATATGATCGAGCCCGGCCTCCCTGAACGCCTCGAGTTTGCGCTCGTTGAGCCCCAGTCCCGACGTGATGAGGTTGCTGTAGTAACCGAGTGCGCGGGCCTCGCGGATCAACTCGACCAGATCGGGCCGGGTCAGGGGCTCTCCGCCGGAAAACCCGAGCTGAGCGGCACCGAGCTCGCGTCCCTGCTGCAGCACCCGAATCCAGTCTTCGGTGCCGAGCTCCTCTCCCTGTCCGGCGAAATCCAGCGGATTCGAGCAGTACGGGCACTGCAACGGGCACTTGTAAGTCAGCTCCGCCAGCAACCAGAGCGGCTGGCCGGCGGCTTTTTCCTGGCCTGCGGGCAGCAGGCCGTCACTGCATCCGGATCCAGTTCTGTTCATGGGCCACTCCAATAAATTCGCGCACGTCGGCTCCCAGAGAACCCGCATCGGGGAACTTCTGCTCCAGTTCTGCGGTGATCTCGGCCAGCGAGCGGTTGCCGTCCACCAGCGCCAGTATCTCGCCGGCGCTGGGGTTGAGTTTGATCATGCCCTCCGGGTAGAGCAGCACGTAACAGTCCTGCGCCTTCTCCCACTGGAAGCGGAACAGCGGATTGAACGTCGGTGTGCCGTTAAGGTTCATTGCCAGAGCCCCCGGTGATAAACCCGTTCCGACGTCACCGTGTGGTACGGCGGCCGGCCCAGTTCGTAGGCCATGGTCATGGCGTCGAGCATGCTCCAGAGTACGTCGAGCTTGAACTGCAGGATTTCGAGCATGCGCTCCTGCGCCTCGCGGGTGCGATAATGGTCCAGCGTGATGGACAGGCCGTGCTCGACGTCGCGCCGCGCTTCGGTCAGCCGGTTGCGGAAGTACTGGTAGCCATCGGCATCGATCCAGGGATAATGCTGCGGCCAGCTGTCGAGGCGCGACTGATGGATGGTGGGCGCGAACAGCTCGGTCAGCGACGAGCTGGCGGCCTCCTGCCAGGTCGCGCGGCGGGCAAAGTTGACGTAAGCATCCACCGCGAAGCGAACGCCCGGCAGCACATGCTGCTGCGACAGGATCTCTTCGCGCGAAAGACCGACCGCTTCGCCGAGGCGCAGCCAGGCCTCGATACCGCCTTCGGCGTCATTGTACCCGTCATGATCCAGCACCCGCTGCACCCAGAGCCGCCGGGTTTCGCGATCCGGGCAGTTGGCCATGATCGCGGCATCCTTTACCGGGATGCTGATCTGATAGTAGAAGCGGTTCGCGACCCAGCCGCGAATCTGCTCCGGAGTACAGCGTCCCTCGTACATGGCGCGGTGATAGGGGTGATGAATATGGTAGTAATCGCCCTTGGCCCGCAACGCCTGTTCGAAAGCGTCCCGGCTCAGCGGCGCTTTTTCCGGATTGCTTGTGACAAAGCTGTTCATCCGCCACCTCCTAAAGTTCGATCGACAAACCGTCGTAGGACACTTCAATGCCATGACGCTCGACTTCGGCGCGCTCGGCGGAGTCCTCGTCGAGGATCGGATTGGTGTTGTTGATGTGGATCAGCACCTTGCGCGGCCGCTCGAGGCTGTCGAGGAAGGCGATCATGCCGTTCTCGCCGGACTGCGCCAGGTGACCCATTTCGCTGCCGAGCTTGGTACCGACGCCGGCATGGATCATCTCGTCGTCGCGCCACAGGGTACCGTCCACCAGCAGGCAGTCGGCTTCCTGCATGTATGGCAGCAGGTGGGGTTCGATTACGCCGAGCCCCGGCGCATAGAACAGCGACTTGCCGCTGCGCCGGTCGGTTACCAGCATGCCGATGTTGTCGCCGGGATGGGGGTCGGCGCGGTGCGGCGAATAAGGGGGCGCGCTGCTGGTCAGCGGCACCGCTGTCAGCGTCAACTCCGGCACCCGGGGAATCACGAAACTGCCCTGCCCCGCCTCGACCGGGATACGGTTCCAGCTAAGGCCGCCGTTCCAGTGTTCCAGCATGCGAAAAATCGGGAAGCTCTGTGACAGGTCTTCGTGCACCCGGTCGGTACACCAGACGTCGTGGGGGCAGCCTTCACGCAGCATCAGCAGTCCGGTGCTGTGGTCGATCTGGCTGTCCATCAGCACGATGGCGGCGATTCCGGTATCACGGAGGCTACGGGCCGGTTGCATCGGCGCGAAGGACTCGAGCTGGGCGCGGATATCCGGGGAAGCGTTGAACAGTATCCAGTTGACGCCGTCGGCGCTGACTGCGATGGACGACTGGGTGCGGGCCCGGGCGTTGAGGGTGCCCTGGCGCAGACCATGGCAGTTTTGACAGTTGCAGTTCCACTGCGGAAAGCCGCCGCCCGCCGCGGAACCGAGAATCTGAATTTTCATTGTTATAGTGATCTTCGGCAGTCTGTCGGGATCAGGCAGGCGAGGCCTGCCTGCGGGGAAGCTGCGGCCCCGGTGGGGGCCGGAAGCTGGACCGCGTTAACGGTTGGCGAAGTACATGGTGACTTCGAAGCCGATTCGCAGGTCGGTGTAGGCCGGTTTAGTCCACATGGGTCGGTTCCTCTTTGTTGTTATCGAAAGGGACACGAAACGTATCCTCTGTACCGATGATAGGAACCGACCGGCGTCGGCAGTATGGTACTTTGGGCCTAAAACCAACCTGAATAGGTCGTAGGTTGACGGGACGAATGCCGGCCCCGAACTGTCGCGGCCGACGGCGGGTGCGTCTCAGCCCGCCTGCAGTCCGGCCGGTGATGTGGCCGCGGCATCCCCGCGGCCTGCGTGCGCCCGCACGATATCCGCCATCACCGAGAGCGCGATTTCCGCGGGCGTCTTGCTGCCGATGGACAGCCCTACCGGCATCCGGATACGGGCGATCTGCCCGGGTGTGAGGCCCGCGATGCGGGCCAGGCGCTCGGCCCGCCTGGCCGACGTTACCCCCGATCCCATGACGCCGAGATAAAAGGCATCGGTGCGCACTGCCTCCATCATCGCCAGATCGTCGATCCTGGGATCATGGGTCAGCGCGACCACGGCGGTATTCGAATGGCAGCCGTGCTGCGCGATATACACCGACGGCAACAGCGCTAGCACGGCTATGCCCGGGACGTCGAACCGCGCCCGGGCGTCATCGCGAGGGTCGCAGACCAGTACCTCGTACCCCAGCGCCATCGCGAACTGCGCGCAATAAACGGCCACCGGGGAGACCCCGGCCAGCAGCAGCCTGGTCACCGGGCCGACGCGCACGCGAATATCCCGCTCACCGACTTCGACCGCGGGCCCCTGGGTCCCATCGGGCTCCAGGGTACGATTGCCAAGGCGGTCGATGCGCCGGATCAGGCGACGCTGATCCGCAAGCGCCCGCAGCAGCGCTTCCAGGTGTCCGATGTTGGCAAGCGTCGGCTCCAGCCGTTCCACCAGCACCTTGAGAATACCGCCGCAGGGCAAGCCCAGGCGACGACTGTCCTCGCCGCCGTCGCCATAGGCGATCACCTCGACCCCGGCACGGAAGGCGCCTGCTTCGAGCCGCTCGAGAAAGTCCTCCTCGACACAGCCACCCGACAGCGAACCTGCGTGTCGCACGGCGTCGGCCGCCGCGAACATCGAGCCGGGCGGCCGCGGCGAAGAACCGAAGGTCGACAGCACCGTGCATAACCAGACCGGCTGTCCCGACCTGCTCCAGCCAAGGGCCGACTCTATTACCTGCCTGTCGATGCTGTTCATCGTTCAGCTCTCTCCCATTGTTTGCAGTACGCCCGCTAAAGTCCTGACCGGCTCCCGAAGCCGCTCCTGCTCCACCACCAGCTCGTGCAGCGTATCGAGGAACAGCTTCAACACCGGCGAATCGTCGTCGGCGCGGCAGGTCGCGTACAGCGGCACCATCGGTAGCGGCGGATCCAGGGTACGAAAAACGATGCCGTCCGGCGCCAGCTGCGCTATCGAAGCCGGCACCATGGCGATGCCGATCTGCGCCCGCACCAGGCTCAGCAGGGTCTGTACCTCGATCACCTGCTGGCGTATCTTCGGCGTGAAGCCGGCATGCACGCAGCTCTGGTACAGCAGGCTCGCAAAATGCGACTGCTTGAGCTCGAGTGCGACGAACGGCTCGCCAGCCAGCTCCTGCGGCGCCACCACAGGCTTTGCCGCCAGCGGATGGCCCGAGGGCAGCACCACCTGGATTGGCTCGCGCATCAGCAGTTCATTGCGCAGTTCCGGGTCCTCGTAACGCCCGCGGAAAACACAGACGTCGATCCGCCCCTGCTTCAGCGCCTCGAGCTGCGCCGCCGGCGTCATCTCGAACAGCTGCCATTCGACCTCGCGATAGCGCTCGCGAAACAAACCCAGGGCCCGCGGCAGCACGCCCACCATCACCGAGCTGATCATGCCGATCGCCAGTTCGCCCACCTGTCCCCGCCCCGCCTGACGGGTCAGATCCAGCGCCCTGTCCAGCTGACTGAAGACCAGCGGCAGCTGCCGCTGCAGCACACGCCCGGCCGCCGTCAGTTCGACGCGGTGGTGGCTGCGCTCGAACAGCGGCGTACCCAGCTCCTCCTCGAGCAGTCGAATCTGCTGGCTCAGCGGCGGCTGGGAGATATGCAGCCGGGCCGCGGCCCGGCCGAAGTGCAGCTCCTCGGCCAGCACCTCGAAGTAGCGTAACAGTCTCAGATTCATGGCGTCGCCTTCAGCCCGGCAGGGTCAGTTCGAACGGCGTGCTGCGCAGGCGCTGCCCGGTAAGACGCTGGATGGCATTGGCAATCGCCGGCGCCACCGGCGGACTGGTGAGCTCGCCGACGCCGGATGGCTTGTCGCGATCCCCTTCCAGGATCCGGATCTCGATGTCCGGCATGTCGGACATGCGCGCGACCCGGTAGTCGTGGAAGTTGCTCTGCACCACCTCGCCCCCGCGAATGTCGAGCCGGTCGAACAGCGCGTGACCGAGTCCCCACATCAGCCCGCCGTAGACCTGCTCCTCGACCCCTCCGGGCGCAACGGCGAGCCCGCAGTCGATGACGCAGCTGAGCCTTTCCACCCGGATGACGCCCTCGTTGCGGGACAGCCGCGCCACCACGGCGACGAAGCTGCCATATCCCTGATTGGTTGCAAGTCCGAGGGCGGTGCCCTCCGGCAGCGGACTGTGCCAGCCGGCCAGCGCCGCGGCCTTCATCAGCACCCGCACGTGCCGCGGACGCTCCTGCATGTGCGCAAGGCGGAATGCCAGCGGGTCACGCCCGGCCGCCAGCGCCAGCTCGTCCATGAAGCTCTCCACGGCAAAGACGTTCGGAATGAAGCTGACGGACCGGTACCAGCCGGTCGGCACCCCGGTTTCATGGCGCACCCAGCCAAGGTCCAGGTTCGGCGCGCGATAGGCGAAGTCCCAGGCGGAAATGGCCTCGGTGGTGCTGTAATCCATATGATCCGCACGCTCGTCGTAACCCGGCTCCCACTGCTCGCCGGATGCCGGCGACAGCGCCCGCAGCCGCAGCGCGCTGAGCCGTCCGTCGCTGTCCAGCGCGCCCTTGAGGCGATGCAGCGTGGCGGCGTGGCCGAACAGAGCCCGCATTTCGTCCTCGCGGCTGTTCATCAGTTTCACCGGCGTTGCCACCTGCTGCGCCAGGTAGGCGACCTCCATCAGCCAGTATTTTGCCTCGCGGGCACCGAAACTGCCGCCTGAAATCAGCTCCTCGATGACCACCCGGTCTGCGTCGAGGCCACAGACCGTCAGGGCGGCCTCGCGGGCAAAGGACGGCACCTGGACGCCACCCCGAAAGTGCAGCCGCCCGTCAACAAGCTCGGCACTGATGCAAATCGGCTCGAGCGGATTCTGGACCTTGTACGGCATACCGTAGTCCGCCTCCAGCAGCTTCGCGGCCGCCGGCCAGGCGCTGTCGGCATCGCCGGCCTGCAGCGTTCTGACCAGCGGTGCCGCAGGGTCCTCCAGTGCGGCGCCAAACCGCGCCGGCAGCGATTCGCTGTCGAACTCCGCAAACGGACTTGAGCTCCAGCGTACCTGAAGCGCACTCCTGCCCTGCTGGGCCGACCAGTAGTCATCGGCCAGTACCGCGACCCCCTCCCGATTGCCCCCCAGCACATCCGGACGCGCCGGCACCCGGATGACCCGGCGCACGCCGGGTACGGCCAGAGCTGCGCCGGCATCCAGCCCTTCGACACGGGCGCCGATCACCGGCGCCCGCTGGATGACCGCGACCAGCATGCCCGGCTGTTCCAGGTCGATGCTGTAGCGCAGCCGCCCGGTGACCTTCTCGAGGGCGTTGCGCTTGCGGCGCAATTTGCCGATGTAACGGAATTCCGACAGGGCCTTCAGGGTCACCGACTCCGGCGCCGGCAGCCTGGCCGCTGCTTCCGCCAGTTCGCCGTAGTGCGCCGAACGGTCACCGGCACGCTCGAACACCCGCCCGTCAATGGCGCGGCACTCGGCCGGCGCCAGGCCCCAGCGCTTCGCCGCCGCAGCGACCAGCAACTCCCGCGCGGTCGCGCCCGCCTGCCGCAGGCGATCGTACTCGAGCGAGACGCTGGTGCTGCCCCCGGTCGAAAACACGTGCCACAAAGGATGAATGTAGGCCTCGAAGAACGGATTTTCCGGCGTAATCACCTCGACAGCCATCGGGTCGACTTCCAGCTCCTCGGCGACACAGGCCGCCAGGGCGGTACGGGTGCCGGTCCCAGAATCGTGCTTGTGCACCACCAGCTTCACCGTGCCATCCGGCAGCACCCGAACCCAGGCGTTGGGCGTGAATGCCGACGGAGCTTCGCGATCGTCAGCGGCGCTGACTCCCGGCACCCAGTGAAATCCGACCGCGAGACCTGCGCTCAGCAATGCACTCTGCTTGAGAAAGCGGCGACGGCCCGGCTGAACGTTCTTAAGATGACGGGTTTTCATCAGGCCTGACCTCCCTCGGCAGCGGCGCGCTTGATCGCGCGGCTGATACGTCCGTAGGTACCGCAGCGGCAGATGTTGCCGGACATGGCGGCTCGGATGGAGGTATCGTTGACCGGACTTCCGGAGGCCAGCAGCGCCGCCGCCGACATCAACTGGCCGGACTGGCAGTATCCGCACTGGGGCACGTCCTCCTCGATCCAGGCTTTCTGCAGCGGGTGATCGCCATTTTCCGACAGGCCCTCTATGGTCCTGATCCGGGCGTCGGCCGCCGCAGAAAGGGGAATCTGGCAGGCCCGCGCCGGAGTGCCGTTAAAATGCACCGTGCAGGCCCCGCATAATCCTTTTCCGCAGCCAAACTTGGTACCCTTTAATTCCAGCTTATCGCGCAGGACCCATAATAACGGCATGGACGCCAGATCCTGACTTAATTCGTGACTGAGACCATTCACCTGTATTTTTATCATTTTTATTTTCCTCAAAACCGACGCCTTGGCGCGCCAATAGCTTAGTGCGATTATAGGAAGTGAAATTTAGGAACCACCAGCGATGATTTCTGAACGAGCCTGTAAGTAGGACTTACATAGATGAACAAACGCTACCCTTCTATCCAGTCCATGAATGCCTTTCTTCAGGCGGTCCGCACCGGCAGCTTCACCCGCGCGGCCCGCCAGCTGAACCTCACCCACAGCGCTATCAGTCAGCAGATCCGTACCCTGGAGGATTTCATCGGCCAGCCGCTCTTCCTGCGCGACGGCTCCGGGGTAAAGCTGACGGACGCCGGCCAGCTGTTCGCGCAAATACTCCCGGACGGCCTGGCCCAGGTCGACCGTGCCCTGTCATCGGTACGCAACCGGCCGGTCGCGCAAAAGCTGAATCTCGATGTCGACGGCGAACTGGCGCCGCGCTGGTTCAACGCCAGGCTGCCGCAGCTGCTGAACGCGCTCTGCGGCTACGAGGTAACGCTGATGTCGAGCCTGCACGCCGACCGGGTGTCGCTGGAGCGGGTCGACCTCTCGCTGCGGTACGGTTACGGCGACTGGCGCGACTGCGATATGGACCTGCTGTGCCGCGATATCGTCACACCGGTCGCGGCGCCCTCGCTACTCGCATCGCTGGGGCTGAAACCTCCGCTCAGCCCGGAGGCCTTGCTGGCCATGCCGCTGCTCGGTTACAGCCGCCGATCCTGGATTCCCTGGTTGGAGGCGGCCGGTCAGGAGGCCCGGGAACCGGCAACCGCCATGATTTTCGACAACGTCGCGAACCTGCTGGACGCCGCTGAGGCAGGCATGGGCGTGGCACTGGCCCGGGGCCTGCTATGCCACGACGCCCTGGTCGGCGGTCGCCTGGTACGCCTGACCGATACCGTCATACGCGCCCATTACAACCTCTATGCGGTCTGGCCCCGGGGCCAGGGCGAAAAGGTCGCACCGGTCGTTGCAGGCCTGCGAGCTCTTGTCGCCGACTGCCAGGAGGAAACGGAATGACAGGATATAAAAGCAAAACTAACAAAAAAAATCGCATATCACAGCGAGCTCAAACATAACAATTTGGGTATTTCTATCCGTCAGGCTAGGGCTACCGCTTAAAAAAAAACGTATAAAAGACAGCCGTATTTCTGCGTTAAGCTTACCGTTAATGCATAAAAATCTGGAGTTAAGCGATTCATTAAAGCTCAATGCCGTAACGATATCGAATACCTATCGCGGGCGCCGGTAAATTGTATTGTACGCCTCGCCCGGACTTGCCAATACTGATTTCAAGCAGCTGCGGGTTCAAGCGAACGGTGCAGTCGGGCGGGGGCAGACGCAGCCATGCGTCTGGCAAGGGCCGGACGCCACCGGGATTCCGCCGCTGTGAGACGGAAGGCTACCTTCCCCGCACAATCAGGAGATGAATCCATGATCATCGATATCAGTTGCTATCCCACCGACCTGGTGGACCTTGCCTGGCGACACGACGGTGAACCCTTCACCAGTGAACGCCTGCTGGAGATGATGGACGGCCCCTACATGATCAACGGCAAGCCACGCCGCATCGACAAGGCCTTCATCCAACCCCCCCAGGGCAACACCATTTACACCTGGAGCGACGGCGAGCTGTCCGGCCGCGAGTCGATCGACGCCTACATGGCCTACACGCTGAAAATGGTGCAGACCTACCCGGACCGCTTTATCGGTTGCTTCGTCTACAACCCGCGTTGCGGCGTTCAGAACGGCGTCGAAGCGATCGAGCGCTACGTCAAGGAACACGGCTTCGGCATGGTCCAGATGCAGGCCAATATGCACGCCTATCGTCCCGACCGGGCACTGGACTGGGTGCGCCCCGCGTTCGAAAAATGCGCGGAGCTCGGCGTACCGGTCAAGCTGCACACGGGCGATGGCCCCTACAGCATCCCGAGCGAGTGGGTGCCGATCATCAAGGAGTTCCCCCAGGTCAACTTCATCATGGCGCACTTCGGCGTCCAGACCGGCGGCGTCTACGTCTTCGAACCGATGCAGTGGGCCATGGAACTGCCGAACGTCTACTGCGAATCCGGCTGGTGTCTGCAGTCCCGTATCGTCGAGTTCGCCAAGGTGCTGCCCAAGCACAAGATCCTGTTCGGTACCGACACCCCGCCGAACGAGCCCGGCATGTGGCTGAGACTGCTTGAAGTACTGTGCCACGAGCCGCCTCAGGGCCTGAACCTCGACGAGGACACCCTGGAAGACTACCTCGGCAACAACACCGCCCGGATGATCGGCCTGGAGCCGACCGCACCGCCGAAAACGGTGGAGGAAGCCGAGGCGCTGCTGGCGCGCCCGGTCACCGCCTGAGCCACCCGGAGACAGACAGATGATTATCGATACCCACCTGCACCCCACCAACCTGGTCGACGAGGCCTGGCGTCATACCGGCGAGCCCTTCAACGGCGAGCGCATGCTCAAGCTGATGGACGGCCCCTACATGATCAACGGCAAGCCGCGCCGTATCGACATGGGCTTCATCCAGCCGCCGCCGGGCAATACCGGCTACCGCGACGGCAACCGCCGTGGCCGCGAAGGCATCCGCGACTACATGTCCTACATCTCGGAACTCTGCGTGAAGTACCCCGACCGCTTTATCGGCAACTTCACCTTCAACCCGCGCTGGGGGCCGGAGAACGGCGCCAGGGAGCTCGAGTTCCACATCAAGGAATACGGCTTCAAGATGCTCAAACTGCACGCCAACATGCACGGCTACCGTCCGGACCGAGCACTCGACTGGCTGCGCCCGGCGATGAAGGTCTGCGCCAAGTACAACATCGTCGTGCTGATTCACACCGGTGACGGTCCCTATACCATCCCGACGATGTTCTACCCGATCATCCGCGAATTCCCGATGGTCAACTTCATCATCGGTCACTTCGGCATCCAGACCGGGGGCAACTACTCCTTCGAAGCCTTCTGGATGGCGATGGACACGCCCAACGTCTACTGCGAGTCCGGCTGGTGCTTCCAGTCGCGTATCGTCGAGTTCGCCAAGCAGCTGCCGCGCGACAAGATCGTCTTCGGCACCGACTCGCCGCCGAACGAGCCCGGCATGTGGCTGCGTGAGCTCGAGGTGCTCTGCTCCGACCCGCCGCAGGGTCTTGGCATCGACGAGGACCATCTGGAGGACTACCTGGGCAACAACATCGCCCGACTGGTTGGCATCGAACCGACCAAGCCGCCGAAGGACCTCGCCGAAGCGGACAAGCGCCTCACCGCGACCTACGTGAAGTGATCAGAGGCGCGCAGGCGGGCGCATCCCCGCCCGCGCGCCTGCCGACTACGGAGCAGCCACCATGGCCAAGACCCTTTACGGCGAAAGCCAGGACTTTCACGACTTTGCCGCCGAATACCGGCGCCAGCACACCGATGACGTGCTGATCATCGATACGCCTTTGTCCGCGGACCAGGACATCACCGCGCTGATCGACGCCCTGGCGGCGCAGGGCCGCCAGCCCATGCTGATGTGCGACCGCGTCGGCGAACCCGGGGTACCGGTGGTGTCCAACGTCTTCGCCTCCCGCGAACGGCTCGCACGCCTGTTCGGTGTAACGCCCGCCGGCCTGCACGACGCCTTCCAGACCCGCGCCAACGCGCCTGTCACGCCACGCTACGTCAAAACCGGTCCGGTTCTGGACGAAGTGTACCGGGGCGACGATCTGGACCTCGCACTGCTGCCGATGCTCAGGCACTTCGCCAGCGACCGGGGACCCTACATCACCAATGCAGTGATCGTCGCCGAGGACCCGGTCACCGGCATCGCCAACCTCAGCTATCACCGCTCCATGCGCCATGCACGGCAGGCGCTGGCGACCAGCCTGCATTCGCGCGGACACCTCTGGCGCATGCTGCAGGCCGCACGGGAACGCGGTCAGCCGTTACCGGTGGCCATGGTGGTCGGCGCCCACCCGCTGTTCATGCTGGCGGCGGCGGCCCGGCTGCCCTACGGCTGCGACGAACGGGCGCTGGCCGGCGGCCTGTTCGGCGCGCCTCTGGATCTGGTGCGCACGCCCGTGCACGGCATCGGCGTGCCAGCCGCGGCAGAGTTCGTGCTCGAGGGCACCATCGACGCCGACGAGTATGCCGACGAGGGTCCGTTCGGCGAGTTCAGCGGCTACTCGTCGGATCGCTCCACCAACAACCTGCTGCGACTCGACAGCCTGATGCGGCGCCGCGACGCCTGGCTGATCGATATCGTCGGCGGCAACTACGCCGAACACCTGACGCTGGCGCGCCTGCCCCGCGAGGCCGAGATGAGCGAAAAGCTCAGGGCTCGTTTCCCGTCTGTCAGCGCCGTGCACTATCCGAACTCGGGCACCCATTTCCACTGCTACGTGGCGCTGGACCAGAGTCGCGACGGCGAGGCCCGCCAGATCATGCTGGCCCTGCTGGGCTGGGACCCCTATCTGAAAACGGTGATCGCGGTCGACAGCGATGTCGATATCGCCGACGACAGCCAGGTCCTCTGGGCGCTGGCCACCCATTTTCAGCCACACCGTGACCAGTTTATCGTCGACGGCCTGCCCGGCAGCCCCCTCGACCCCTCCTCATCGGTCGACGGCACTACCTCGCGCATGGCGCTCGACGCAACGCGTGGTTATTCATTCGACGGCATCCGCGCCCGTATCGACGACGCGGCCCGCAGCCGCGCCCGGGAACTGCTGATGCAGCAGCGGAGGGGACTATGAGCATCGTTCAGCATCCAACCACCGCCACCGCACGTCCGCGGCTGGTCGTCGCCATCAGCGGCGCCTCCGGTTTCATCTACGGCAAGCGGCTGCTGGAACTGCTGGCCAGGCTCGGCGTCGAGACCCATCTGGTCATGAGCCGCGCCGCTCAGCTGACCATGGCGCTCGAGACCGACTTCAAGCTTAAGGATATCGAGGCGCTGGCCAGCCACACGCACCGCTGTGAAGATATCGCGGCCGGCATCGCCAGCGGCTCCTTCCGGGCACTGGGCATGGTGGTGGCCCCCTGCTCGATGCGCACCCTCGCGGAAATCGCCACCGGCATCTCCTCGGGCCTGATCAGCCGTGCCGCCGACGTCACGCTGAAGGAGCGCCGGCCGCTGGTTCTGATGACCCGCGAAACTCCGCTGACGCTGGCGCACCTGCGCAACATGACCGCCGTCACCGAGATGGGCGGCATCATCGCGCCGCCGGTACCGGCGTTTTATGCCCGACCCGAAACCCTCGATCAGATGATCGATCACAGCCTGGGCCGCGTGCTCGACCTCTTCGGTCTTGACGCCGGCACCGCACTGCGCTGGCGCGAACCGACCGTCAGCACCCGGCCCGACTACCCAACCTGCACCCAGGAGGCACCATGAACGCAACCTTCGACACACCGCGTCCCAACAACAAAATCCCGGTCACCGTCCTCACCGGCTTCCTCGGTGCCGGCAAGACCACCCTGCTCAACTACATCCTGCGGGAAAACCACGGCCGCAAGATCGCCGTGATCGAAAACGAGTTCGGCGAGGTCGGCATCGACGGCGACCTGGTGCTCAGGTCCGACTCCGAGGAGATCTACGAAATGGTCAACGGCTGCGTCTGCTGTACCGCCGAGGTCCGCGAGGACCTGGTGCGGGTGGTGCGCGAGCTCGTCGCGCGGCCGGACCGGCTGGACCACATCCTGGTCGAGACCAGCGGCATGGCAGATCCCTACCCCGTTGCCCAGACCTTCTTCATTGACGATCCCATCGCCCGGGAGGTCGAACTCGACGCTATTGTGACGATGGTGGACGCCAAGCATATCGGACAGCACCTGGCGGACCTCGAACTCGACGGCGCCGACAACCAGGCGGTCGATCAGATCGTCTGCGCCGACCGTATCGTCATCAACAAGGTCGACCTGGTGGACGAGCCGGCGATCGCAGCGCTGCGCGACCGTATCCGAGGCCTCAACGCCACCGCCGAGCTGGTCACCTCCAGCTACGCCGAGATCGACCTGTCCGGCATCCTCGGACTCGGCGCCTTCGAGGCGACGCAGAAGCTGCTGGAGATCGGCGCCGAGAACGAACACCGTGGCCACGCCCACCATGACCACGACTACAGTCACGAACACGATGCAAGCGTGACATCGGTCGGTATCTCGGTGGAGGCCGATATCGACCTCGACGCCTTCAGCCGCTGGATCGAGGAGCTTCAGCTGGAGCAGGCTGACACCCTGTTCCGCATGAAGGGGGTGCTGTCCGCCCGAGGCCTGGACCAGCGCTACATCCTCCAGGGGGTGCACAGCCTGATCGACTTCCGCGCGGCCCAGCCCTGGGGACGGGATCCGCGCTCCAGCAAGGTGGTATTCATCGGGCGCGATCTCGACCGCGCCCGACTCAACCAGGGGTTCCAGGCCTGTCTCGCTGATTGAAGCCGTCCGGGTGGCCGCCGGCAACCGACCGGCGGCACCCGGCAATCCGAACGGGGAAGCCTCTTTTCAAGAAAAAAAAGATACAGAGGAGAAATGACCATGACTTCACAGATCCATCCAGTCGATGAAAAACTGCCATTGCGGCAGATGCTGACCCTGGGTCTTCAGCACATGGCGGTGTCGTACATCGGGGCCATCGCGGTACCGTTGATCATCGCCTCGGCGCTGCAGATGTCGCGGGAGGATACCGTGGTGCTCATCAGCACCACCCTGTTCTGCTCCGGCATCGCCACCCTGCTGCAGACCGTCGGCTTCTGGAAATTCGGCGTCAGACTGCCCATTCTTCAGGGCGTTGCCTTCAGCAGTGTCGGTCCGGTGATCGCCATCGGCAGCAACCCGGAGGTGGGGTTTGCCGGCGTCTGCGGTGCCGTGATCGGCGCCGGTATCATCACCATGCTGGCGGCCCCCTTCGTCGGTCGATTGCGACGCTATTTCCCGCCGGTCGTCACCGGCTGCATCGTCACCGTCATCGGCCTGCAGCTGTTCCCGGTTGCCTATACCTGGGTGGGCGGGGGTCACGGCGCCGAGAATTTCGGAGCACCGGTGTTCCTGTTCGTCTCGATTGCGGTACTGGCGACCATTTTGCTGGTCAATCGTTACGGCAGTCCGCTGGTGCGCAATCTGTCGGTACTGATCGGCATGCTGGTCGGCGCGGGGCTGGCCTGGGCGCTGGGCATGGGTAACTTCGAACCGGTCCGGGAGGCTCCCTGGGTCACGGTACCGCTGCCGTTCCATTTTGGCCTTCCGACCTTCGCGATCATTCCCATCGCCACCATGACCGTCGTGATGATCGTGCAGATGGTGGAGTCGATGGGTCTTTTCCTGGCAATCGGCGACATCGTCGGCAAGAAGGTCGAGGAGAAGGAGGTCATCAACGGCCTGCGCGCCAACGGCCTGGCGAGCACCATCGCCGGCGGCTTCGCCGCCTTCCCGTTCATCGCCTTCATGGAGAACGTCGGCCTGGTGATCCTGACCGGCGTGCGCAGTCGCTGGGTCGTTGCGGTCAGCGGACTGATGATGTGCGCCGTGGCGCTGACCCCCAAAGCCGGCGCGATGATCGCCTCGGTACCGAGCGCGGCGCTCGGCGGCGCCGGTATCGCCATGTTCGGCGTGGTCGCGGTCGCCGGCATCCAGACGCTGGCCAAGGTCGACTACGAGCACAACCGCTACAACGTCCTGATCGTCGGCTTCACCCTGGCGGCGGCGCTGGTGCCGGTGCTGTCCCCGGCGCTTTTCGAGCAGCTGCCCGAATGGAGTCAGCCGTTCCTGCACAGCAGCGTGGTCATCGCCTGCCTGCTGTCGGTACTGCTGAACGCGCTGCTCAACGGCATCGATGCGCCCGAAGCCGAATCGCGCAAAGCCCTCACCCAGAATATCTGATCCTTCGAGATACAAGCCATGAAGCAACAACAGAATCTGCTGATCAAAAACCCGATCGCGGTCATGACCGGCCTTCGCGGCGAAGGGGCCCGTGCCGGGCGCGTGGACCTGCGCATCCGCGACGGACGTATCGTCGAGATGGCGGCCGACCTGGCGCCGCAGCCGCAGGAGCGCGTCATCGACGCCTCCCGGCATGTGGTCTATCCCGGCGGCGTCAACAGCCATCATCACCTGTTCCAGAACCTGCTCAAGGCCGTTCCCGAGGGCATGAATCAGGACCTGCAGGGCTGGCTTGCCGCCGTGCCCTATCCGCGGCTGGACCTGTTCACACCAGAGCTGGTGCGCACCGCCGCGCGACTCGGCATGGCCGAGCTGCTCTTGTCCGGCGCCACCGCCTGCGCCGACCATCACTACCTCTACTTCGGCGGGGGCACGACCGAAACCGGTGACGCACTGTTCGATATCGCCGGGGAGTTTGGCCTGCGTTTCGCGCTCTGTCGCGGAGGGGCGCTGGAGTCGGCCAGCTCCCACCCCGGCTTCAATAAGACGGCGCTGGCGCCCGAAACCCTGGACGCCATGATCGGTGATATCGAAAGGCTCAAGGCCTGCTACCACCAGGCCTCGCCCGATGCCATGCGCCGGGTCGTGGTGGCGCCGACCACACCCACCTTCTCGCTGCCGCCAACGCTGCTGCGCGAGCTGGCGGCGGCGGCGCGGGGGCTTGGCCTGAGACTGCACACGCACCTGTCGGAAACCCGGAACTACGTTGACTTCTGCCGCGACAAGTACAACCTGCTGCCGGTCGAGTTCGTCGCCGAGCATGACTGGCTGGGGCCCGATGTCTGGTTCGCCCACATGGTGCACGTGCAGCCCTCGGAGATTCGGCTGCTGGCCCAGACCGGCACCGGCGTTTCCCATTGTCCCGTGAGCAACGCGCGTCTGGGCAGCGGCATCGCACCGATACCGCAAATGGCCGCCGCCGGGGTACCTATCTCCATCGGGGTCGATGGCGTCGCCTCGAACGAATCCGGCAGCATGACCGGCGAACTCAACACGGCCTGGCTGATCCATCGTGCCGCAGGCGGTGCCGAAACGACCCGCGCCGAGGAAATCATCCATTGGGGATCGGCCGGCGGTGCCCGGGTACTGGGGCTTGGCGATGTCGGCACCCTCGAGGTCGGCAAAGCCGCCGACCTGGTGCTGTATGACCTCGACCACCCGCGCTTTTTCGGCTTTCACGACCCGGCGCTGGCCCCGGTCGCTGCCGGCGAGCCCGCGCCTGTCAGTCACAGCATCGTCAACGGCTGTTTGGTGGTCGAGAACGGCCGTATTCCGGGACTCGACCTGGAACAGCTGCGGCGTGAAGCGGCCGAGGGCGTACGGCAACTGATGCGCAGTTGCTGACCCACTACACCGGCGGCGCGACGTTCGCGCCGCCGTTCCTTGTCAACCCGGCAGTGCAACCGGCACCCGCGCCTGTCGCACCGCTCAGCCCTGGTAACCGGCCGTACTGCTGTGGACGCTGCCGCTTATCGGGGGCTCGCTCCGGCTTTGCGCCAATGATGAGACATCGATTAACGGTGTTTTCATACCGGATTAACAAAAGGGAGTCATTGATGAACCCACGTACACTGCTGGGCGTGCTCACGCCCTCATCGAACACCGTGCTGGAGCCGCTGACGGCGCGCATGCTGCACGAGCTGCCGGATGTCAGCGCTCATTTCGGCCGCCTTAGGGTCACCGAGATTTCGCTCGGGCAGAAGGCCCTCGGCCAGTTCGACCGGGCGCCGTTCATGGACGCGGCGCGCCTGCTTGCGGACGGGCGGGTGCAATCGATCATCTGGAGCGGCACCTCGTCCGGGTGGCGAGGCTTTGAGGATGACGTGCAGCTGTGTAAAGCGATTCGGGACGAAACGGGCATAGCGGCGTCAAGCTCGGTACTGGCGCTGAACGAGGTCTTCGAGAAGACAGGGGTAAGAAATTTCGGCCTGGTGACGCCCTACCTCGACGAGGTACAGGACAGGATCGTCGAAAACTACCGGGAGGCGGGCTACAGGTGCGTCGCCGAACGACACCTGGGCGACAAAGGCAATTTCTCCTTCTCGGAGTATAGCGAGGACTGCATCGCGGACATGGTGCGCGCCGTGGCGGCGGAGCAAAAAATCGACGCCGTCGCAATCTTCTGCACCAATCTGCGCGGCACCCGCATTGCCGCCGAGCTGGAGCAGGAACTCGGGATCCCGATATACGACAGTATCGCCACGGGCGTCTGGAAGGGCATGCAGCTCGCGGGCGCCGACCCTTCACGACTGCGCAGCTGGGGCTCGCTGTTCAGTCAGGTGCGGTAACTCGCCCCGCACCGCCGGCCGCACCCGCTCCTCGGCCGGGGCGGCCGCCTTGAGTCCCCCGGGCCCGTACGCAGGCTATGCCGCTGCAGGCCCCGACGGGACTCTTTTTTATTCGAACAGGTATTAGCGCTTCAGGACAATGACTAGGACCCGTGCGCCAGCGCCTCGGCCGGCACCAGCGGCATGGTGCCTTCGGTACCCGGCGGCTGCCAATGGAAGCGCAATGTCGAGGTGTTCTTGCGCTCGAAGTAGCGGATCAGAACCGGGTACCAGCCCGGCTCGCTGACCTCGAGGTAGCCATAGTCGGAAAACTGGTCCGAGTGGACGTCCGGATCCTCGAGAATCATGGCGCCGTCTATCTCGAGCCGGACCCCATCGTTGGATTCGAACGCGAAGGTGTAGCTGCCGGTCTGGTCGAGATGAATGAATCCGGTAATGCGGGCCATGACGCCGTCGTTCGATTTACTGGTCAGCACGTTGCCACCACCGGTACTGTAATTCAGCTGTGGCAGCACCGGGCCCGGATCACAATCTCTGCTACCTTCCTTGCGGACCATCTCGTCGATATGACGGATAAAACCGTCGATATAACAGACTTCGAGTCCGGGCTGCGGCGACGCCAGGTCCACCGGCCCCTTCGCCAGCACCGGCGATGCGGCCAGCAACAGCGCCGCACATCCCAGAAAACGCCCCGAACCGCCCGATAACCGCTTGCCCATGTCGTCACCTCGAAGACCCGCTTAGTCCCATTGATAGTGGACCAAATTCGCAGCCCCTGCCAGCAACAACGACAAGACAGGCAGGCAAGCCAGTCACCGCATCAGAGTCCCCGGCGCCAGAGGGTTGCGCAGCTACGGGAACAGGTTCCAGCCGGTTCAGCGTTCAACCACCCAGTCGCACGTACCGCTCGGACCGAAGTCCTTCAGGCGCAGCATGCCATCGGCGCGGACACGGGTACCGCATAGCTCCGGGACTCCGTTTGGCGGCTTGGGGTACACCCGCACGCTGAGCTTGCCCCAGGCGGTACGGGTCCAGTTGCAGTTTTCCTGGCGCCAGTCACAGCAGGACATGGATTCGGGGCCGGCTTTCTTGCGGTACTGAATACCATGATCACCGACCTGGAAATACACCGTCTGCCCGGTATCGTTGAATACGCAGAAGGCCGACACCGGAACGCTGAAGGCCCCCAGCAACCCGCACAGCAACCCATAACGCACGACCTTGCCCATGTTAAGCGTCCTCCGAATCGAGCTTTAGCTGGCCATCAATAGTCGAGCTTTTCGGCACAGCCGCCGCACGTGCCGATCCTCAGCGGTTTGTAGAACGCGACACGGCTCAGCGTATAGCTGTCGCTTTCGCTGGTCCGATACATCACCGGTACCGAGTAGTCTAGCCCGTACTCGTCTTCGCGGGTCGCGTATGCCTGGCAGTCGTCATCGGAGCGGGAGGTACAGTAACGGAACTCGGTTGTCAGCTCGCGGACCAGCGAGACCTCCTCGTAGGAGAGGCATTCACGCCGACTGTCGCTGACACTGCCGGTGACCGTATAGCGGGTACAGACGCGGGCCTCCCCGCCATAGAAATACCGCCGCCCATCGCGACCTTCGAAGACGGAGACGTCATGGACTTTTTTCAGGAAAAGCCGGGCATCGGCGCCGGTGCTGGCACGCGCATAGAAGGGTATAACCGGGGTTTGAGGTTCGTAAAAACGATGCTGGTACAGTTCCCCCCAGCCTGAATCAGGCCCAATACCGGCCTGCAACCCGGCACTGAACAGCAGCAACAGGGCTAAAGCGCATGATTTGATCATTTCGGTGGCCTCCATAAAAACCGCAAGAACGCGGCCGGATGGTATTCCTTTACTAGAATAGCCACTCTTCCGGTAGTCGTAGGACGCTCTACCAGAATTCACGAAAAAATCTATAACTTATTGAGTTTCAATAACTTAAATATCAATCTTAAATATCTTAAACCCTCTGAAATTCTAAAATTAATCTTAAATTCCGCGCAGTTTCTGAAATAACTCCGCAACCAGAGACTGTGCAATCGGCATTTATCAGGGACAGCTTTTACCCGGTAAAAGCCGTGGGGTCAGCAACTGGTCCTGTAATGGAATTTCACCGAACAGCATGCGTGCTGCGAGGCGGCCACGTTCTTCGGCCGGCGCCGGCACCAGGGACGTCAGCAGTGGCTCGTCTTTCGGCGACGCGTCGCCGAAGCCGATCACGCGAAGATCATCCGGCACCCGCAGTCCGCGCTCGGCGGCGACTTCCAGCGCGATGGCGGCGATGCGATCGTCCATGCACAGCAGCAAGCGCGGACGCGGGTTGCAATCCAGCGCCTCGCAAACGGCTTGCCGCGCCGCCGCCGGCCCGGAATCGGGCAGATGCCAGATCCGATCCAGTGCCCGCCCGGCGCCGGCTTCTTCGAGCCCGTCCAGATAGCCGCGTAGCCGCTGCCGCCAGCGGTCGCCTGCATGGGCCAGCGCTTCGGCCTCCTCCACACGGCAGACACGGTCACTGTCGAGCAACCCGAGCCCCAGTATCGCCACGGTACCACCTGCCTCCCGCATCCCGTGTCGCGCGGCGATCCGGCCACCGGTGTATTGATCGATACGTATCGAAACACAGCCCGGCACATTGCATTCCATGGCCACCACGCTGGACTCGGACAGTTTGTCCAGGCGGCGTCCCTCCGTGCGCCAGTAGATCAGGCCATCCACCATCGGCAGCGGTGCGCCGTTCCGGCATGCCAGCCCGGACAGCAACAGCAGGCTGTACTGCTGCCGGTCCAGTTCCTCGCCGAGTCCCCGAATAAGCGCGCCGGTTTCGGGATTGGCAAGGTTGTCGCCGAGGGCGCCATCAAGCATCAGTCCCAGTACCGGTCGCCGCCCTTTCTGGCGACTGCGCCTGGGGCCGTCATAGCCGCTGCGCCGACACTCATCCAGAATACGTTCGCGCAACTCGGCCGATAGTTGATCGGGTCGGTTAAAGGCATTGGATATGGTGGCGGTCGAGACATCGAGCCGCTGCGCCATCGTCACGATGGTCATTTTCTTATTGTTTTGCTGCATGGCATTTACCCGCTGCGCGACGGCCCGTGCAGGCTCGCCGCGCGGAATAAAAATAAAAAAAGCGGCGGACCCGGAGGTCACGCCGCGAAAATCGTATGCTGAAGGGGTCCAACAACCGCGCGCACCGGCACCGCCGCCCCATGGGAGACAGGGATATCGCGTCCGAGCCCGAAACGGGCTCGAGGCCAGGATACCGGCGCAACGGCTTCATGCTCAGAAGGTGTAGTTGAATCGCAGTCGGCCACCGTAGGCCGAGTCGTCACCGCTGACATCGTTCGCCTGGGAGCCGGACACCGCGAAGGTGACGCTGGCGTTGTCGATATCGAACAGCGGCATGGTGTAGGCGGCGTAAAGGGTGGTACCGCTCGGATCGGATCCCGTCTTGTAGTCGGTCTCCGAGTGGATCAGGCCGACACCGAAGCGGCCGTATACCAGATTGGCGCCCAGGCTCAGGACCTCTTCCAGATCGCGGTCGCCGGGATTAAAAGGGTCGGAGTTGTCGTCGAGCCAGGCCGCGTTCAGATTGACCAGCGCCTCGCCGACGCTAAAGCTGAGATTGCCCCCGACGCCCTGCTGATCGATCTCGCTGCCATCGGTGAATTCGACATTCTTGTACTCGAGACCGATACGGGCCGAATACCCATCGCCGTTGTAGAACACCACCGGACGCACACCGGTTACCGCGTCCTCATTGGTACCTTCAAGGCTGTCAACGTTGTCATCGCCGAATAAAGTCGCCAGTTCGAAGCCGAAACCGTTATTGCCGTTCAGGTGCAACGCGATCTGGCCGCCGTCGGTGCCGGCGCGGCCGCGGGACAGGTTCGCTTCGTAGAACTGCACCTCGCCGGGAGCGGCGCGTACCAGCAGGGTGTCCTTGCCCTTCGGGAACAGGTCGATGGCCTCGAAGCGGCCGAACTGCAAATCCCAGAAATCATCGCCGAACTGAATCCACATGTCGTCGGTATGGGTATCGGAATCCTTGGCCAGTATCAGCGTGCCCTTGCCGCGTACGAAATGGCTCTCGCTGCGGATTTCGCCACGCAGGTTGGCCTCGACGCGACCACCTTGTTCGAACTTGGTCGAGCCTTCACCGTAATCCACCGCGTCGGTATCGATCTCGACGTTGGCGTCAATACTGAAAGTGGAGTTGAGATCGGCTGCCTGGGCGGGAACGGCCGCGCAGACGAGCAGTGCGAGGGAGGTACGGAAGGCGAGAGTGCCACGAGCAGAGGTGCGTGCTTTCATTGTGGGTACTACCGTTTTTGTTATGTTTAATTTTTATGTTTACGTCACGAGCGCGTTACAACCTTTCACGCCTGACGGACTTTTCAGTCGTGACCGCTCAGCAACGTAAGCGTTTACGTAACTGCTGCCTAGACTAATATCGACCCCGTTTCCAATGCAACAGGCAGGCGAACTTAATTTTTTCTAAAAAAATATTATCTTTATTATTCTTATACTTAGATGGTTAAAGGCATTTTAAATGCAGCATAAACGAGCAGAATCCCGCTCCCACCCGAGTGATGCGGCGCCGCAGAAGTGCCGCGATCGAATGGGACGCAGCAGCGAAGATGCGAAAGGTAAAGAAGTTACCCTTTGGTAAAAAATTACCCTCAACGCTAGACGATGGTCGGGCCGCGCTACCCAGTAGCGGACACAGGCGGTATGATCATTTGCATACAATCGGCAACCAGCCCGATTAACGAAGTGGTATGCTCCGGCCACCCTGAAAGCGAACCGGCCCCGTGCCGCCATCTGTCTATCGAAGGATTCGTACCCGTCATGCCCAGCCGCTCGCCCCGCAAAATGGTTCCCGCTATAACCGCACAGGCATCGCCCAAAAGCGCGACCATCCACGAAATCGCCGAAGCCGCGGGGGTTTCGATCGCCTCGGTGAGCCGGGCGCTGAACGGCAAACCCGGCATCAGTGACAAGCTCCGTGCCCATATCCTCGAGATCAGCGAACGGATCCAGTACCAGCCCAGCGCCGCCGCACGCCAGCTGATCAGCGGCAAGAACGCCGTGGTCGGTATTTCGATGATGCGTCACAGCTTCGAGCTGCGCCCCTACTACAGCCTGCTCTTCCGTAACCTGACGCTCGAGTTGCACAAGCGCGGCATGGTGCCGGTCACCGTCAGCTACGACGAAACCGCCGGGCTCAAGGAGCAGGCGGGTTCCGCCATCCTGCTCGGCAACGAGCCCGGAGACCTCCGCCCGCAGCTCCTTCGGGACCAGGGCGTTCCCTTCCTGCGCGTCGACCAGCCGGACCCCGGCTTTTCGATCCGTACCGACGGCTTAGACGGTATCTACCAGGCGACCCGGCACCTGATCGACCAGGGTCGACACCGGATCGGCTATATAGGCGAGGAACTCGCTCTACCGCTGGAGCCCATCTTTCGCGTCAACGGCTTCCGCCGCGCCCTGGACGAAGCCGGTCTAGCAGCGGCGCGCGAAATCCCGGTGCCCTTTTCCTACAACCCGACGCTCAATGCTTATCGCCTCATGCGCCGTCTGCTCGAAGCCGAACCGCTGCCATTCGATGCCCTGGCCTGCGAAACCGACGAGCACGCACTGGGATGCATCGCCGCGTTCGAGGATCAGGGTATCGAAGTACCACGGCAGGTCGCCGTCACCGGCTTCGATGACCTCCCGCTGCTGGCAGAGCACCTGACCACGGTGCGCCAGGATATTCCGCAGTTGGCGGCGCAGGCCGTGAAACTGCTGGGGGACGCCATCGCCGGCGCCCCCCCCCGGCAGGTACTGATGCCGGTCGAACTGATCCTGCGCGAGACGACCTGACCGCCAGGGAGCTTGCGAATAGTTCCAAATGGGACTTGTTCGCAGGCTCCCCAGGGAATTCCACGCCCCTCTGAATATTTCGTCACCAGCTACTCCCGGCGAACCCGATCGGCAGCGCGGATGTTCGCTCGCGGAGCGGACTCCTACCGGCGATCCGAGCCACCGCAAAAAAGACGCCTCCGCCTCTTCCCCAGCGAATACGTAAACGTTTACCATCACAAAGAAACACCGCAGCCCATCCCATTGCGGCGCCGCGACCACTGGGAATTACCGGTCATGTCACACAGAGAATCGACGCTGCCGTACTGGCGGCTCTCGGGATTCTATTTCATCTGGGCAGCCGTCATCGGCGTCCTGATGCCATACTGGTCGCTGTATCTGCAGCACCTGGGCTACGACGCCCGTTCGATTGGCCTGCTGATGGCGACGCTCGCCGCCACCCAGGTGATGGCCCCCTTTCTCTGGGGGTACCTGGCGGACCGCTGCGGCCGCCGGGCCGGACTGATTCGGGCAGGTCTCTGGCTGGCGCTGCTCTGCTTCGGCGGCGTCTTTATCGACGGCGGCGGCGCCTGGCTGGCGCTGGTGATGTTCGGTTTCGGCTGTTTCTGGAACGCCATGGCGCCCCAGCTCGAAGCCCTGACGCTGGGCCACCTGAGACACCAGCCCGGGCGCTACAGCCAGATACGGCTATGGGGCTCAATCGGCTTTATCGCCAGCGTGCTGCTGCTCGGGGCCCTGCTCGACCGCACCGGTCCCGCGTTGTTGCCGGCGTTTGTCGCCGCCAGTCTGACGCTGACGCTGCTGGCGAGCTACAGCGTCGGCGACCCGGTCGACGACGTTCCCCCCAAGCCCGCACTGCCATTGCTGGCGGTACTGAAACAGCCGACGGTACTGATTTTCTTCGCCACGGGGCTGCTGATGCACGCATCCCACGGTCCCTACAACACCTTCTACAGCCTCTACCTGCGCGAGCACGAATACAGCAGCCTCAGCATCGGCCTGCTGTGGTCGCTGGGCACTTTCGCCGAAGTAGGCGTCTTCCTGCTGATGCATCGCTGTCTAGCCCGCTTTACGCTCAGTACGTTGCTGCTGTTCAGCCTGCTGGCTGCGGCGGTTCGCTGGTGCCTGATCGGCGCTTTTCCCGACCAGCTGGCGGTATTGATTGTCGCCCAGTGCCTGCACGCCGCAACGTTCGGCAGCTTTCATGCCGCTGCCATCGAGTCCATCCGCCGCCATTTCCAGCCATCCCTTGCCGGCCAGGGACAGGCCCTTTACTACAGCGTCTGCATCGGCGCCGGCACCTGCCTCGGGGCGATTTACAGCGGACTGCTGTGGCCTCTTGTCGGCGCTTTTGGCACCTTCCTGGTCGCGTCGCTGCTGGCCCTTACCGGCGCTTGGCTCTATCGCCCGCGGCGCCCTGCTGACAGCACCGATGCCTGTGCCGGAGGGGCATTCGAACAACATTAAAATATTTCATACGTAAACGTTTACTCTTTTTACGTAAACGCTTACTATCGAGCTCAATGGTAGTTGATAACGTGCCTCCGCAGCCTAAAACAACAAGGAGTCTTCACATGACCATTCGCGCCACCGTCTGGGGTGAGAACGTTCACGAACAGAGCAACGAAATCGTCGCCCGGATCTATCCCGATGGCATGCACAACTGCATCGCCGCGGCCCTCAACGAAGATCCCGCGATCGAAGCGATCTCAGTCACCCTGCAGGATCCCGAGCACGGGCTCACCGAAGAGGTGCTTGAGAACACCGACGTGCTGCTCTGGTGGGGTCACGCCGCTCACGGCCAGGTCAGCGACGAGATCGTCGACCGGGTACAGAAGCGCGTACTCGAGGGCATGGGCCTGCTGGTACTGCACTCCGGTCACTACTCCAAGATTTTCAAGCGCCTGATGGGCACCACCTGTTCGCTGAAATGGCGCGAAGCCGGCGAACGCGAGCGTCTCTGGGTCGTAAACCCGGGCCATCCGATCGTGCAGGGTGTCGGCGACTACATCGAACTTCCGCACACCGAGATGTACGGCGAGCCCTTTGCGGTACCGAACCCCGACGAGGTGATTTTCATCAGCGCCTTCGAGGGCGGCGAGGTATTCCGCTCCGGCCTCGTCTACCGCCGCGGCAACGGCAAGATCTTCTACTTCCGCCCGGGCCACGAGACCTACCCCATCTACTACGATGAAAAGGTTCGCCGCGTGCTGAAGAACGCGGTCAAGTGGGCGCAGCCGGAAGGTTCCCGCTGGGTCGACAGCTGCCCCAACGTGCCCGCCGACCAGGCGCCCGACCCGGTCGAGATCAAGGGCGAAAGCCTGCACAAGCCCGGCGAAGAGGGGTTCAAGTGATGATCCGTCTCGGACTCATTGGCGCCGGCTCGATGGGCGCCCATCACGCGAAGCAGTTCCAGGCGATTGCCGGCTGCGAACTGGTCGCGGTCTGCGATATCGATGCCGGACGCGCCGCAGGTTTCGCTGCCGAGCACGGCATCGAAGGTGTCTACTCCGACATCGCCCGCATGCTGGCCGAGGCCGATCTCGACGCGGTAACCGTGGTCACGCCGGACAGGTTTCACAAGGACGCCTCCCTGGCGGCCATCGCCGCCGGCAAGCACATCCTCTGCGAAAAGCCGCTGGCCACCAACGAAGCCGATGCCGTGGAAATGGCAGCCGCCGCAAGCCGGGCGGGCGTCATCAACATGATCAACCTGAGCTACCGCGACTGTTCGGCGCTGCAGCACGCCCGCGATCTGATTGAAGCAGGTCGCATCGGCCGCGTGATGCACGTCGAGGCGAGCTACCTGCAGAGCTGGCTCACCAGCAACCTCTGGGGTAACTGGCGCACCGATCCTCAATGGCTCTGGCGCCTGTCCAGCGAGCACGGCAGCAAGGGCGTGCTCGGCGATGTCGGCATCCATATCCTCGACTTCGCCAGCTACCCGATCGGCGAGATCTGCGCCGTCAACTGCCGCCTGAAGTGTTTCGACAAGGCCGAGGGCAACCGCATCGGCGACTATACGCTGAACGCCAACGACAGCGCGCTGATCCGGGTCGAGTTCGCCAACGGCGCGCTCGGCACCGTACATACCAGCCGCTGGGCGACCGGTCACCGCAACTCGCTGCGGCTGCGCATCTTCGGCGATCGCGGTGCCGTAACAATTGACATCGACCTGCACGACGGTTGGGAGACACTGAGCCTCTGCGAAGGCGACAACGTCGATCCTGCTCAGTGGGTCAAGGTAGAAGCTGCGCCCACGCCGACGATCTACCAGCGCTTCATCCGCAGCATAGAGACCGGCGTGAACGACCAGCCGGACTTTCTCCACGGCGCCCGGCTGCAGCGGATACTCGACACCTGTTTCGTATCCGACCGCGAGGATCGCACCCTTTCGCTGGATACACCCGCGCCGGTACTGGCCGCATCGGCCTGACCGCGCGAGCAACAACTATAAGAATTTCGCATAACAACAACGAGACCTAAAAAATGAACAAAACTGCCAAGTCAATTTTCGCCACCACCGTCCTGAGCGCTGCCCTTGGCGCCGCCGGACTGGCCCAGTCCGCCACCCTGAACATCCCCTGCTCAACCGGCTCCGGTTTTGACTCCTGCGAAAAGACCGCGCAGGAATGGGCCGAGGCCCGCGGCCACAGCGTCAACATCGTCACCGTGCCCTTCTCCTCCAGCGAAAAGCTGGCGCTGTACCAGCAGATCCTGGGCAGCCAGTCCGCAGACCTCGACGTGCTCGACGTCGACGTCGTCTGGCCCGGCATCCTCGGCGCCCATCTGGCCGACCTGGGACCCTATACCAACGGTGCCGAAAAAGAGCACTTCGAGTCGGTGGTCGCCAACAACCATTACGACGGCAAACTGGTCGCCATTCCCCAGTACACCGATGCACCGGTGCTGTACTACCGCAAGGATTTGCTGGAGAAGTACAACGAGCCCGTACCGACCACCTGGGAAGAGATGACCCGCATCGCCGCCAAGATCCAGCAAGCCGAACGCGACGCCGGACACGACCGGATGTGGGGCTTCGTGTTCCAGGCCAAGGCCTACGAAGGGCTGACCTGCGACGCCCTCGAATGGATCGATTCCTTCGGCGGCGGCACCATCATCGATGCTGACGGCAAGATCACCGTCAACAACCCGAAAAGCGCCGCGGCGTTCGACCTCGCGGGCAGCTGGGTCGGCAACATCACGCCCCAGGGCGTGCTGAACTACGACGAGGAAGGCGCCCGCCGCGTGTTCCAGGGTGGCGATGCCGTCTTCATGCGCAACTGGCCCTACGCCTGGGCGCTGGGTAACGGCGACGAAAGCCCGGTAAAAGGCAAGATCGGCATCACGCCGCTGCCGATGGGCCCGGACGGCAAGCACAGCGCCACCCTCGGCGGCTGGCAGATGGCGGTTTCGAAGTATTCGGAAAATGTCGATGTCGCGGCCGACTACGTGCTTTACGTGAGCAGCAAAGCGGCCCAGAAGCACGGCGCCATCGTCGACGGCCGGCTGCCGACCATCCCCGAGCTGTACGAGGATCCCGAAGTACTCGAGGCCAACCCCTACTTCGCCAACATGCGCGAAGTGCTCGAAAACAGCGTCGCACGTCCCTCCAGCGTCACCGGCGAAAAGTACAACCAGGTCTCCAACGAATTCTGGAACGCCGCCCACCGTGTCCTCTCCGGCAAGGCCAGCGGCGCCGACTCTCTGAGCCAGCTCGAAAGCAAACTCAAGCGTATCCGCGGCCGCCGCTGGTAAGCGTTGTCGGCGGGCGGCCGCCTGCGCCGTCGACCGCCGACCCTCTAGATAACAACAACGGGAGGCTTTATGGACATCACTTCAACCACTGCCCAGGGCGCCACCAGCGATGCCGGGAAGCGGTCGCCCGGACCGGCCCGACAGGGCGCACGGGCGCAACTCAGCGGCTTGAGTCGCCAGCGCATCCGTACCGCCTGGTTGTTCCTGCTGCCAATGATCGCAGGCCTTGGCTTCGTCGCCGGCTGGCCGCTGGCGCGCACCATCTACCTGGGTTTTACCGATGCAACGCTTTCGAGCATCGACAGTTACGCTTTCATCGGCTTCGAAAACTACCTCGTCTACGACAATGGCGAGTGGTATGGCCTGCTGGCCGACGGCCTGTGGTGGAAGTCGGTCTGGAACACCCTCTATATCACGGTGCTGTCGGTGTCGATCGAAACCGTGCTCGGGGTACTGGTGGCGCTGATCCTGCACGCCAAGTTTCCCGGCCGCGGCCTGCTGCGCGCCGCTATCCTGATTCCCTGGGCGATCCCGACCGTGGTATCGGCCAAGATGTGGGGCTGGATGCTGCATGACCAGTTCGGCGTCATCAACGACCTGCTGCTGAAGCTGCACCTGATTTCCGAGCCGATCGCCTGGACCGTGGACCCGTCGACGGTACTCGGCACCATCATCGCGGTGGATGTCTGGAAGACCACGCCGTTCATGGCGCTGCTGACGCTGGCCGCGCTGCAGATGCTGCCGAAGGACTGCTATGAGGCCGCCCGGGTCGACGGTATCCATCCGGTCAAGGTGTTCTTCAAGGTGACGCTGCCGCTGATCAAGCCGGCACTGGTGGTGGCGGTGGTGTTCCGCATGCTCGACGCGCTGCGCATCTTCGACCTGGTGTACATCCTCACCTCCAACAGCGAAGACACCATCGTGATGTCCGTCTACGCCCGTCAGGCGCTGATCGACTTCCAGCAGATCGGCTACGGCTCGGCCGCCTCGACCCTGCTGTTCCTGCTGGTGTTCGGCCTCACGCTGGCCTACATCTTCGCGACACGACTGAAACTGGACGGATCGGGAGACCACTGATGAGAACGTTCAAACTGCGCACCGGCCAGGCGCTGTTCGC
Organism: Oceanospirillaceae bacterium; assembly: GCA_013373085.1. Lineage (GTDB taxonomy): Bacteria > Pseudomonadota > Gammaproteobacteria > Pseudomonadales > Balneatricaceae > Marinobacterium_A. The sequence goes on from JABXIM010000051.1 coordinate 102,067, forward strand.
CCTGGCAGTACTGGTCCTGCTGATCTACACCATCTTCCCGTTCTACATCGCCATCGCGACGTCGTTCGGGGCCGGCAGCGGCGACGGCAGCCTCTACCTGCCGGAGAGCTTCGATTTCGGCAACTACGTGTCGGTATTCAAGGAACAGCCGTTCTTCCACAACATCCTCAACTCGGCGCTGGTGTCCTTCGCCACCGTCGCGATCTCGCTGCTGATCGCCGTGACCGCCTCCTACGCCCTGGCGCGGGTGCATTTCCGTGGCCGCACCACGCTGCTGCTGACGGTGCTCGGCGTCTCCATGTTCCCGCAGGTTGCGGTGCTGTCCGGTATGTTCGAGCTGATCCGCATGCTCGGCCTGTACAACAACCTCGGCAGCCTGGTGCTGTCGTACACGGTGTTCTCGCTGCCGTTCTCGGTCTGGATCCTGACCACCTTCATGCGCGGCATTCCGAAGGACCTCGAGGAAGCGGCCATCGTCGACGGCGCCACCCCGTGGCAGATCATCACCCGCATTTTCATGCCGGTGCTCTGGCCGGCGATGGTGACCACCGGCCTGCTGGCCTTCATCGGCGCCTGGAACGAGTTCATGTTCGCCATCACCTTCATCCTCAGCAACGACAACCGGACCGTACCGGTGGCCATCTCGATGATCTCAGGCGGCTCCCAGTACGAAATGCCCTGGGGCCCGATCATGGCCGCCTCGGTGGTCGTCACGGTGCCGCTGATTGCCCTGGTACTCATCTTCCAGCGCAAGATCGTCGAAGGTCTGACGGCCGGTGCCGTCAAGGGTTGATTCCATTTACACAATAAGAGAACAGCATCATGTCCAGCATTGAATTCGTAAAAATCGACAAGGTTTACAAGGGTCTGTCCAACTTCCACGCGGTCAAGGGCGTCGATCTCAGCATCCGTGACGGCGAGTTCGTGGTCTTCGTCGGCCCGTCCGGCTGCGGCAAGTCCACGCTGCTGCGGATGATCGCCGGCCTCGAGGACATCTCCGGCGGCGACCTCTACTTCGGCGCCAAGCGCGTCAACGACCTGACACCGAAAGAGCGCGGCATCGGCATGGTGTTCCAGTCCTACGCCCTGTATCCGCATATGAGCGTCTACGACAACATGGCGTTCGGCCTGACGCTGGAGAAGACCGAGAAGCAGACCATCGACCAGAAGGTGCGCGAAGTCGCCACCATCCTGCAGATCGACCACCTGCTCGAGCGCAAGCCCAAGGAGCTGTCCGGCGGCCAGCGCCAGCGCGTCGCGATCGGCCGCGCCATCGTGCGCCAGCCCAACGTATTCCTGTTCGACGAGCCGCTGTCGAACCTCGACGCCGCGCTGCGCGTGCAGATGCGCATCGAGATCAGCAAGCTGCACCAGAAGCTGAAAACCACCTCGATCTACGTCACCCACGACCAGGTCGAGGCGATGAC